>CAZPWQ010000191.1:0-4784 GCA_964590495.1 uncultured Balneolaceae bacterium | reverse complement strand
GGGGATGGCTTTGAGCAAACTTTAATTATTTAGGCGCAGTTATTATAAAATCAACCTATTGGACAACCTCGCGGCAAAATTTAAATTCAGAATCATAATTATAAAAAGATTTATAAATGAGAAACCAGGTGTTACGTATTAACTGTCCCGATGAAAAAGGTCTTGTTTACCGGGTCACGAAAGTGCTTTATAACCACGGATTGAATATCGTAAGCAACCATGAATTCGTGGACGAAACGACAGGATACTTTTTCATGCGGACGGAATTTGAAGAAGCTGATAAATCAAGGGGTGTACTGGATGAATTGAAATCAGCTCTTCCCAAAGAGGCGGAATTTCAGAAATCAAAAATTAAAGATCGTTCCATGGTGGTAATGGCGACAACAGAATCGCACTGCCTGGGTGATTTACTGCTACGATGCAGTTACGGTGAAATATACGGTGAAATAAATGCTGTCATAAGTAATCACCGGGAACTGGAACCCCTTGTTAAGGCATTTGACGTGCCTTTTCATTATATCAGTCATGAGGGACTAAGCCGGAAAGAGCATGAAGCCGAAGTTCATAAGACCCTTACCTCCTATGATCCGGATTATATTGTGCTGGCCAAATATATGCGGATATTTACGGCAGATTTTGTAGAACGTTATGCACACAAAATTATCAACATCCACCATTCTTTTTTACCTGCCTTCGCAGGGGCGGCACCTTACCGGCAGGCATTTGAACGCGGCGTTAAAATTATCGGCGCAACAGCACATTTTGTAACCGACCAGCTGGATGAAGGACCTATAATCGCCCAGGATGTTCAGCCTGTGAATCATTCCTACTCGGCACAGGAGATGGCATATGCCGGCAGGGATATCGAAAAAATCGTGCTTGCCAAAGCCCTGAAACTGGTACTCGAGGAACGTGTTTTTATTCATAAAAACCGCACAATTGTGTTTGACTAATACAGGGCAGGCAATCCGCATTATAATTATGGGTAAAATTCCCGCGCAGTTTTATGAGTGGGTATTCAGTGAAGAACAAGCCATGTGTACATAATTCGTCAATCTGAGTACAATCCGCTCAACGAGGTCGACTCCCCCTGCCATCGGGGTCCGGGGAATTGCGGGAAAACCTATGAATAGCTAAAATTTGTGGGTCTCAGCATATCCTTTATACAAATCACCAGACAGAACAAAATCTACAATATCCGGGTGAATTTTTTGGTTCGTTCCGAAAGCTTTCGGAATGAACAACACGACTTGTGGAACGACCAAAGGTGTTAGATAAAGTGAATGACCGGATGCAGAGCATCCATTTTGCGTTACGCCGCGGAGCGACGTAACGAGATGAAATAACGCGTAACTCGTAACTCGTAAACAAGATCTGCTTACTCCACATCGCCCATCAGTTTCTTGACAGGTGGTGCGGCAAGTAGTGCCACAATTCCGCCACCGCCAACAATCATGGCAACACTCCAGAAGAGACTGCTCGGAGCCAGTGTTTCAAGCTCTCCGGCTACGAGTCCGGCAAACAGGTTGCCAACAGCTGTAGCAACAAACCAGATACCCATCATCTGACTTACCCTGCTTGGCGGAGCCAGTTTGGTCATTGAAGAGAGTCCGACAGGCGACAAAGCCAGCTCACCGCAAGTGTGCAGAAAGTAGGTAACGATCAACCATTCCGGTCCGACAGGACTTGCCGGTGATGCATTCGCCGCTCCCCAGGAGAGGACAAAGAAACCGGCGGAAAGTCCGAATAATCCCAGTCCGAATTTAACCGGGATAGAAGGGTTTGCATTTCGGGAAGCCAGCCATGTCCATAACCAGCCGAAGACAGGGGCCATGACAACAATGAAGAACGGGTTAATCAGCTGAAGGGTACTTGCAGGGGCTTCCCAACCAAGGATGACCCGGTCGGTCAGGTCTTTGGCAAAGAGGTTCAGCGACGATCCCGCCTGTTCAAATCCACTCCAGAAAAGGGCAGCAAGGATAAAGAGCCAGAAAATCACACCCAGCTTTTTCTTTTCATCTTTCGTATGTCCCCCAAAAAAGATGATATAGCCGAAGAACAGGATGGTGATGACTACAGCGGCACCTCCCAGATTACCCGCAAGTTCCTGCAGGGTCAGGCCGATTACTCCCGAACTCATTAAAAACACGAAAATGATTGTAACTGCGGCAACGGCCGATAAAATGCTGTAAAACCTGCGGCTCCGCTTGTTAAGTATTTCTTCACTCTCCCCTGTTTTAAGCTCCCCGGCCCCTTCGAGATAATCAAATCCATACTTATATGAAATCAGTCCGAGCACCATGCCGAAACCGGCAAGCGAAAATCCCCAGTGCCAGTTGTACCCTTCGCCCACAATACCACAGAGCAGGGGTCCCAGAATTGCACCGAGATTGATCCCCATATAGAAAATTGAAAAACCGGCATCGCGTCGAGCCCCGCCTTCGGGATAAAGATCCCCGACCATGGAACTTACATTTGGTTTCAGCAATCCTGTTCCGATGACAATCAGTCCCAACCCCAGATAAAAAAAAGCTGTAGTCGGAACCGCCATACTGAAGTGACCCGCCGCAATGATACAACCACCGACGAAGACAGCTTTCCGTTGTCCCCAGAGCTTATCGGCTACCCAGCCTCCGGGCAGCGAAAGAACATAAACGAAAAAAGTATACAACCCGTAAATGGCAGTGGCTTTACCTATGCTGAAACCCAGTCCCGGATTTCCACCCATTGCTTCTGCCGTCATGAAAAGAACCAGGAGGGCACGCATTCCATAATAGCTGAAACGTTCCCACAGTTCGGTAAAGAAAAGAGTTGCTAAACCGCGCGGATGGCCGAAAAAATTGCCATTTGATGAAACCGGAGCCTCTGATTTTCCATTTGCCATTGAATATTATCTGGTTAATTATTGTTGTATTGCCGGGTAATCCAAGGTATGCTAATTGGCGTGCATGATAAATAAACAGGAAAACCCATGCAAGTGCAACGTAATTGCGTAATACGTATGATATTAGCTAAGTCACTATTTATATTTTATTTATGCATTACGAATTATGTATGTTGGATTTAAAAATTATGTTACATTAAAATCAAAAAAGAGACAGTGTAATGAGCGATGTGGCAAACGATATTAAAGCTCCTACGGGTAGTGGCATCAGTTGCAAAGGTTGGCATCAGGAAGCTGCCATGCGCATGTTGATGAATAATCTCGATCCTGATGTGGCGGAAAAGCCTGATGAACTCATCGTCTACGGGGGCGGCGGCAAGGCTGCACGAAACTGGAAAAGTTATCATAAGATCATTGAAACGCTACAGCGCCTTGAAAATGATGAAACCCTGCTGGTACAGAGCGGAAAGCCGGTGGGTGTTTTCCGGACTCACGAAGAGGCGCCCAGGGTTTTAATCGCCAATGCACATCTGGTGCCCAAATGGGCCAACTGGGATGAATTTCGCCGGCTGGATAAGATGGGACTCACGATGTACGGACAAATGACTGCCGGATCCTGGATATATATCGGCACACAGGGAATTTTACAGGGCACATACGAGACTTTTGCAGAATGCGCCCGCCAGAATTTTGGCGGGAACCTGCAGGGACAGCTTGTTGTTACTGCCGGACTCGGAGGCATGGGAGGTGCTCAGCCGCTGGCCGCGACGATGAATGGTGCTGCTTTTATAGGCATTGAAGTTGATGAAAAGCGCATTGACCGGCGTGTGGAAACCGGGTACTGTGATACGAAATGCACGGATCTGGATGAAGCTGTTGAAGAAGCATTAAAAGCAAAAAAAGAGGGTAAAGCACTATCGATCGGACTGGTGGGTAATGTGGCCGAAATACTGCCTGAGATGCTGAGGAAAGATGTAGTTCCTGATGTGCTAACCGATCAAACATCTGCCCACGATCTTCATTTGGGTTATATACCCGCCGGAATGTCACTTGAAGAAGCGGCCGAAGAGCGTGAAATGAGTCCTGAGATATACCAAAAAGCAGTACTCGATTCGATGGTTATTCACGTGGAGACGATGCTGGAGATGCAGGAGCTCGGCGCCGTCACCTTCGACTACGGCAATAACCTGCGCGGACAGGTGGCCGACCACCGGGATATGGAGGAAGCATTTGACTTCCCCGGTTTTGTTCCGGCTTTTATTCGGCCATTGTTCTGTCGCGGGTCGGGGCCTTTTCGCTGGGCTGCGCTTTCGGGAAATCCCGAGGATATTTATAAGACTGACAAGGCTGTTCTTGAAACTTTTCCTCAAAAAGAATCGTTGAAACGTTGGATCAAAAAAGCACAAAAACAGGTGCAATTTCAGGGGCTTCCCTCCCGTATTTGCTGGCTCGAATATGGCGAACGCGCCGAAATGGGTACAAAGTTCAACTGGCTGGTAAAAAAAGGCAAAATTGATGCTCCGCTTGTTATCGGGCGCGACCACCTCGATACCGGATCGGTGGCATCTCCAAACAGAGAAACCGAAGATATGAAAGACGGTTCCGATGCCATTGCCGACTGGCCTCTGCTTAATGCGATGCTGAATACTGCAAGCGGTGCCAGCTGGGTATCATTGCACCACGGTGGAGGCGTTGGAATCGGATATTCCATTCACGGCGGAATGGTCTGTGTTGCCGACGGTACTGAAGCGGCCGCCCGGCGACTGGAACGCGTACTTACAAATGATCCGGGCAGCGGGGTAATGCGTCACGCGGATGCGGGGTATGAAGAAGCTGTTGAAACTGCCGAAGAAAGAGGAATAGACCTGCCAATGATAAATTCATGAACACATTAATCCAC
>CAZPWQ010000190.1:0-4805 GCA_964590495.1 uncultured Balneolaceae bacterium | reverse complement strand
CATATACTTTTCATGAATAAATTTAGTTTATAATTGTAGTAGGGTTATAAATATCCTTACTTTGACAATGCTCCGAGGCACCTGAATTATGGTTTTTAATTAGAAACATGATGTCCAAGCACAGCTATAAAATACCTGTAGGTATGACTTTGCTGATATTATTTAGCATCAGTCTTACCATATCCACGCTGCACTCGCACCATCATTTTCAGTGGGATCATCCACAGGAATTTGCTGATACCGGGCACTGCCTCACCGAAGATGTGACTGTTTGTCCGATATGCGGATATCTTTTAAAAACCGATCTGCCGTCAGCTTCCGAAGACGGTTCTGTTTTTTCTGCTTCAGGGATGTTAACCATTGAAGCTGACTTCTTCCTTTCGTCAGCAGATGGCATTGTAATAAAAGGCCGATCTCCACCGGTCCTTTGCTGATTTTTTCCTTTACAAAACTGATCTGAATTGACAGATATGTATTACCGCATATTGTTTAATTCAGCCCTTGTTTTCAACTTATTCAGCAAATTACAATTTAACTTTTTTGAATTATGAAACGGTCCGAAAATTATTTTACCAAAACGATATTTACACTTTTACTGTCACTCTCAGTACTCACAACCGCTTGTAATAATCCTGCCGGTGATGATAATGACGAAGAACATCACGAGCCTGCAGGCGCTGTCCTTAAAATGAATGGAGAGGAGATAGCCCGTTATGACAATGGCGAAATTACCGGTCAAATCGAAGTCAACAGCGGTGAAGAAACAGCATTGATCACTATCTTCTTTTTAGCCGGTGACGGAGATGAGTTTCAGCCGGATGATCCGGAAAACAGTCTGAACTGGAAAGACCTGGACGAATCGGTGGCAGAAGTTGAAAAACACGAGGAAGATGGCAAATGGAGTTTTCATATACATGGCATTGAAACCGGTGAAACATCTGTTGTCTTTCAGCTCTTTCATGATGATGACCATTCGGATTTCGATACCAAAGCTTTTCCCATAATTGTCAATTAAACATACAGAAAGAGGATAAAGCACCACCGTTTATCCTCTTTCTAATATTTCAAGATTATGAGAACAGTTTCTACATTTCTGCTATTACTATTTTGTTTTACTTCTTCTTTTGCAAATAACGATATCAAAACAAGTGGAACTATTACCGGTAGTGTCATGGATCGCGAAAGCGAAGAACCTATAGCCTTCGCCTACCTGCACGTCGAAGAACTAAAGCGTACTATTACCACTCACGCCGATGGTACGTTTGAGCTAAAAAATATACCCTCCGGCACCTATACGATCTCCGTACAACGAATTGGTTATCAGACGGTATCGAGGACAGTAGAAATTGCAGATAATGAAACCACCAGCATCACCATAACACTCAAAGCTACCGTATTGAGTTCGGAAGCTGTGGAAGTAGTGGGACAATCTGAGCGCGGACAAAGTTCCCGGCTGGAACATGCTTCCAAATCTATTTCAGGCACCGAACTGCGACAGGATTTGGGTGCTACCCTGGCCAATACACTCAGCAATGTTCCGGGTTTGAGCTCCCGTTCTATGGGTACGGCACCCGGGCGGCCAATCATGCGTGGGCTCGGCGGCGAACGCCTGCTGATACTGCAGGATGGAGAGCGTACGGGTGATGTTTCTTCCCAATCCGCTGATCACGCCGTTACAGTCGATCCCATGTCAGCCGAAGAGATCGAAATCGCCCGGGGACCTGCCGCCCTGCAATACGGCTCAAATGCCATCGGTGGGGTTATTAATGTGGTCCGAAACCAGGTTACCGCCTCCCAGCCCGATCATCTTCATGGTACGGGCAGTCTGCAGGGAGAGTCAGTTAATAACGGTGCCGTCGGTGGTGTGGAATTAAGCGCACCCATCGGTGAAAATTTTGCCGTTAAGATGGACGGTAATTTAAGAACCTCCCAAAATATGGGTACTCCTCAGGGCGAGCTGCAAAATTCAGGTATCCTATCTACAAATAATGCCCTCGGATTCAGTTATATAAAGCCATGGGGACATGCCGGTATTGCATCCAGTATATATCTAAATAATTACGGAATTCCACCCGATCCCGCAGGAGGGCATGAAAATGGGGTCGATATCGAGATGCAAAAAGTGCAGGTGGAAGCAAAGAGTGAAATATTCCTCAAGAATTCTGTTTTCAATGCAATTGACGCCAAATTATCCTATAAAAATTATTATCACCGGGAAATAGAACCCGGCGGAGCTATAGGTACCGAATTCGGGGTATTGACCGGCAATACATCTTTACGGGCCCGCCATGGTAAGCTGAGTGTACTTGATGAAGGAATAATCGGAATTTGGGGGGAAACGAAAGATTATGCCGTGCGTGGTACCCGTACTCCCGACTCCAAAACCTACAGTTTTGGAACTTATCTGGTTGAAGAGAAGGATATAGGTCCGCTTCACCTGGAAATCGGCAGCCGGTTTGATCATGTCACAACTATTCCCGAAGAGGAAGATCCGAATTCATCTATAGGCTTTATCCGTGAACGAACATTCAATGCTCTGGCAACATCGGCATCTGCCATACTTGATATGGGCAAAGGATTTCATTTGGGTACTACTTTCATGCATTCCTTCCGTGCTCCCTCACAGGAGGAGTTGTATTCAGAAGGTCCTCACCTGGCCTCTTACTCATATGAAGTCGGCAACCCTGACCTGGATCCCGAACGCGCATTGGGTAAAGAACTTTTTCTCAGGTTTAATTCCACGAGTGCTACAGCCGAAGTCAGTGTTTATCACAATTCATTCTCCAATTACATATATGCCCGTGACACCGGGGAGCCAAGCATACCTTTTCCTTCCCTGAACCTGTACCAGTTTACCGGAACCGAAGCTTTGCTGAGAGGGTTTGAGGCATCTGCGGAAATCCAGCTTTTAAACAACATCGCCTTTAACGGTTCACTGAGTTATACTCATGCCAGGCGCAAGGCAAATGTCCCGGAACTGGAATGGCAGCCTCTTCCGCTGATACCGCCGCTTAAAGGAAATGTTGGCATTACCTATTCTTCTGGCGGATTCCGCATAGGATCCAAAGCCAAAATAGCAGCTGAGCAAACGCGTACGGGAGATTTTGAAACACCCACCGACGGTTATACCGCCTTCGATGTTTTCAGCCAATACAGGTTTGAAGGCGGCGGCATGCTGCATACTGTCTCCCTGAATATGGAAAATGTTTTTAACACGACTTATCGCGACCATCTGTCCCGCATTAAAGACCTGATGCCCGAACCCGGCCGTAATATTTCTTTGCTATACCGGGTATACTTTTGATTTTTATAGGGGAATATTTTGCTATATCAGAGAAAAATGGTTCAAGCGTGGACGCTTTAACCAGCCGATAAATTCCCATCGGGCGGCTGGTGTTGCCGTCCGGTGGGTAGGAAGGGGCAATTAACTCACAGATTAAAATATAGTCCTGTCAAACCCGCCCGACCGCAGAACCAGCGGCCGGACGGGGGGAATCAGCGGAACTTTTCTGCTCTCCAATTTCTTTAAATTGATTGTCTTTAAATCCTAAAACCACACCATATTCTCCATCACGAAACCGGACTCCGTACTTAAAGATTTAAACCTGTACGTAATTTTCGGCATAACCCTTACCGCTGTAATGGGTGTGGCCAGTATCGCTCCCGCCCTGCCCCGGATGGCACGTGTACTGGATGTTTCAAACGAACGTATAGGCCTGTTGATTACCGTTTTTACCCTGCCCGGTATGTTCCTGACGCCGGTACTAGGGGTTCTGGCCGACCGGATCGGACGCAAAGCAATACTCGTACCTTCTCTTTTCATCTTCGGCATTGCCGGAACCGCATGCGCCTTTGCAACGGATTTTACCTGGCTGCTGATCCTTCGCTTTGCACAGGGCATCGGTGGTGCATCACTGGGTGCGCTGAACGTGACACTGATCGGAGACCTTTACGAAGCCAACAGGCGTGCCACTGCTATGGGATACAACAGCAGTGTGCTAAGCGTAGGTACAGCATCCTATCCTGCAATCGGCGGCGGACTGGCACTGTTTGGCTGGTACTTTCCTTTTTACCTGCCCCTTTTGGCAATCCCGACCGGCATCTTTGTACTGAAAAGTCTTAAAAATCCGGAACCCTCCAACGGTCAGAAATTATCGACCTATTTTCGCGGAGTGGCAGATGCTATCAAATCAAAAAAAGTCATTGGACTTTTCGCTGCCAATTTTTTGACATTCTTCATGCTGTATGGTACTTACCTGACTTTTTTCCCGATCCTTCTCGATAGTCGTTTTGAAGTGTCATCACTTGTAATCGGCATCATGCTCTCGGGCTCATCTGTTATAACAGCTATAACATCTTCCCAGCTCGGCCGGCTGACAACAACCTTTCGCGAATCAAGCCTTATCATTACCGCCGCCTTTCTGTATCTCGGAATATTTTTCGTTATTCCCTATATCGACAACATCTGGTATTTGGCACTGCCGATTATGACCTTCGGTTTTGCCCAGGGTATCAATATACCCAGTGTACTTAACCTGCTGACCTTCCAGTCTCCCACTGAATACAGGGCTGCATTTCTATCTGTTAACTGGATGATATTGCGAAGCGGTCAGGCAGCGGGACCTTTCCTGCTGGGACTGGCCTATGGGATCATTGGTCTCAACGGAACATTCTGGATAACCTGTCTTGCAGCAATGTGCCTTATTGCCATCAGCTTTCTATTGATAAAGGATTGAAGGCCACAACGAAAACACTAACCCGCATTTCTCACAAATATATTATTGAATATTTTGGAATCCTTTGCG
>CAZPWQ010000189.1:0-4967 GCA_964590495.1 uncultured Balneolaceae bacterium | reverse complement strand
TTCGCCGGTAATGCAGGGCGGGATGAAGCCCCGCATCTGACCGACTGCCTTTTGATAACCGGCAGGCGCCTGGAAAAGACAAACCCGGCCACAAGGAATTGTCACTCCTCAATCTCCCAAGCGGGATTCCATGCAACTTCCCATAAATGTCCGTCCGGGTCTTCGAAATAGCCACCATACCCTCCCCAAAACGTATCCCGGGCCGGCTTAATAATTTGTGCACCTGCCCTTTTTGCCTGCTCCATTATTTTATCAACTTCTTTTTTGCTATTTACAAGGTGCCCGATGGAAAATTCTGTTGCGCTTTTTGATCGTAGTGGTATCCCCGCATCCCGGGCGAGATTTTTACGCTCATATAAGGCGAATTTCATTCCGTTATTCAAATCAAAAAATACTACTGCTCCATGTTCAAACTCCGTACCCACAATGCCTTCTGTTTGCAGACCCATTCCGTCCCGATAAAATTCCAGTGATTGTTCTAAGTCATCTACTCCGATCGTTAATACATTAATTCTCTGTTTCATTGTATCTGCTTTTTGGTGATGTGTTATTTTATCTTTTTCCTGCTGGCATAATACCAATAACAGCTGAACCAAAGGATTTGTTTATCATCTGGTTAATTCTCTGTTTTAGTTGCTTGATAAGATATTTGAAATTTCTTCCCAAATATCCTTATTCACGGGAACACCTTTTTCTTGGTTTTCGCAACGGATTTTCAAGGTATTTTCTCCAGGGTAACGAACCTTTTCTTCGCCAAAAACCGCGGATGACTTGAGGTCCCGGATGATGGCATCAACCTTTTCATCAGGAAAATCAGGGATACCCAATTTCGGAAGATAAAAACACAGGAATAACTGGGAGATGCCGTATTCTTCGTCCCTTTGGCCAATTTCGCAGGTAGAATTTCCTTCTGAGAGGAGGGAAGTTAATATATCTACGATTAGCGATAACCCGGCTCCTTTCCATAAACCGATGGGTAAGCCCATTTCCTTTTCCAGGATGGTTGCGGGGTCTTTGGTGATATTCCCTTCCGGATCAAACCCGCCTTCATAAGGCAGAGATTTCCCTTTCCTTAAGTAGTCGTCAATCTTTCCATAAGCGTATTGCGATAAAGCCATATCCAGCACAATTGGGTTTTCTTTCCGGGGGATGGCAAAAACCACCGGGTTATTCCCCAGTTTTACTTCGCTGCCTCCCCAGGCCGGTAAATTAGGCTTGGTGTTAGTAAAACAGATCCCCAGACAATTCTCTTTCACCGCCTGCCACCCGTAACTTCCACCGCGCATCCAGTGATTGGTGTTTCGCAACGCCACACAGCCAATTCCATTTGCCTTAGCAGATTTAATGGCCCGGTTCATGCAAAAATGAGCGTTCAGGTTTCCCGGTCCCAGTTTACCATCCCAGCGTTCAAACATTCCAAAAGAATCTACCAGAACCGGTTCGGAGTGCACGTCCACATATCCTTCCGAAATCATCCTCAAAAAATCAGGAAAACGGTTTAGTCCGTGAGACGCCACGCCATCCAGGCTTGCATTGGCAAATAATCTGGCACAAAGGCGGGCCTTTTTGCTACTGAAATTATATGTAAGCAATATCGTAGTGAATGTTTCAAGTAGTTTCTCAAAAGGAATTCTTAATTCAACCATCGCAGTTTATTAAGGTGAAATTTTTCAGCACTTTTTTTTCTGCGTTCCCAATAACCCGGTTGGGAACGCAGTGCGGGACACCCCGGTCACAGTCAATCATCGATTTATTATCAGGCAGGCCTCCCCATTTCAATTTCTATACGGGTAAGTGCTTGTTATAGATAAATGCCTGTTACAGACCTTAAGCCTATTTCTTGCAGTTGTAAAATACATTCCATTTATGGCCGTCCGTGTCTGCAAAACCACAGCCATACCAGCCCTCCTGAAATATTTTCTGTGGCTTACTGAAAATAGAACCACCGGCTTTTTTGATTGTTTCGGCCCATTGATCTACTTCTTCCTTGCTGTCTGCCGAAAGGGTGAACATCACTTCATTACCCTGGCTCAAATCGGCTATTTTACCTCCAATTGATGTCTTAAACTGAACACTATCCCTCGAAAAGAAATGGACCACGAAATCGTCCTCACCTACCAAAAAGCTGGCCAATTCATATTTGTTAGGAAATTCTCCATTAGGTCTGAAGCCCAATGCTTTGTAAAACTCATGGGTTCTTCCCACATCTTTTACCGATAAGTTTGCCCAAACTTTTTTTGTTTTCATGTTCTTTTATGGAGCTATTAGTCTGCTCATATTTTCCTTCACGGATTTCTGATTTGTCAAATATACGATTGGTTGAGACATATCATTCATTCTCTTTATATTTCTGGCGTATTGATTTTCGAAACAGCAAAAGTGGGTGCTCCAATTTCATTCAAATAACTCCACAGCACTCGATTGCCTGAAATATCCTGGAGTTCAGCTCCGGAATAGGGTATATCTATCCTGTACAACGGTTCTCCTTCTTCACTAAAGCAAAACCAGCCTTGTCCGAGCTCTTCAGACAACAGTTCTACCCAAATTCGATGATGACTATCCACCAAAAGATTATTGACAACTGGTTTCACTTTCGACAGTTTCTTTTGTATGGCAGAACGGTATGGTTCGTCATGTTGATTCAGCACGCTATCTCTTTCATCATCAGTAACGCTCACCGGTTTAAGATTATAAATAAATGCACGTTCGCGTTTACCATCCATAGTATATGAATCGAGCCTCAGGGAATCTGTCCACAAGGAATAAATTTTATCTGTCCCATCAAAAGTTACCAGGGATCCGTTACCGAAACTAATACTGGCGATCAAAACCTGAGAAGCTATATCGTTCACATGATCGTGTATCGGAACTGTAAAGATGGTGTCTCGAAGAATAGCACCATTCTCACTCAACAAGCTTATAACTGACCTGTCTTGTTGATCCCGACGTCCCGCCCGGAAAATGGTTCGATTTCTGACCAGGATTCCTTCAGGCGTCAAGCCAAGGAGGGTACCCAACAGCCCCGGTTCTTCAACGGTTAAGGTGTTGGTGTTGACATAAGCAGAATCCAAGAATTCAAACACCTCAATTTTGGCTGACCTGCTTCCTATGATCCAAAGGCGTCCTGCAGAGACCATAAATCCACCGACATGCTGAAACTCTCCCGGTCCCCGACCTTCTCCGCCAATCTGTTGCAGGAAATTTCCTTCTAAATCAAACATAAATAAAAACGGTTGCCTGAAGTCATGGACCAGAATATTTCCAAAGCTGTCAGATTTGACTGAACTGATATGCTGAAAGGCAATATCTTCCGATTCGGTAAACTCAAAAACCGTTTCCATAGGTAGTGGAGTGAATGAATCCATGGTAAGATGGCCAGTTGAATTGCTTTCACGTGCGCATGCAAAGCTTAGAAAAGCGACAAAGACTATTAAAATTATAGCTGGAAACTTGTAATTCAATTGGGCTGCCATATAATAGATGTTGGGATTGTTTGGCAAGACGTTGCGCATAAGTTGTGCACGAAATAATATTGATTTGTTAAATAGTGAGCATGAAAATGCTTGCCAATGGACAGTTAACGTATATTATTTTTGATCACCAATCTTTAGATTATGATAAACGTGCATTTACCTCGGTTATAAAGAAAGAATTACGGGTTAACATATCTTATTCATACACACAAATCTTCTTCTTTTAAGGTAAAAAAGCAACTTTGCCATCCCATTCCTGC
The DNA here is from genome assembly GCA_964590495.1 of uncultured Balneolaceae bacterium. Classification (GTDB taxonomy): domain Bacteria; phylum Bacteroidota; class Rhodothermia; order Balneolales; family Balneolaceae; genus CAZPWQ01. The sequence goes on along the minus strand of CAZPWQ010000189.1, from coordinate 1,234 downwards.
AGGCCTGGTAATGCCAGCCAGGGATTTGTTTTCCCAATCCGGGATAATCCCATCTGAAAAGAAAGGCTGTGTCAGATTGATGCGCCTTGTTAATGCAACTACATCATTCCGATATAAATTTGAACCTTTTTGAAATTCGTACGACTATATGACTGGATAATGTCTAAAGAAACCAAATATACAGATAATGAATTACTGGTTAAGCGCTATCAGAATGGCGATAAAGGAGCATTGCAGCTGTTGATTAAAAGATTCCATCCCATGTTGGTTCGAACAATCTATTACTACACAAGGGATAAGTCACCTGTTGATGATCTTGCGCAAGAATGCTGGTATGTGATCATCAAAAAACTTGCAGAACTCAAATTGAAGATCAGTTTCGAGGCTTGGGCTTTAACAATAGCCCGCAGAAAAGCTATTGACTGGATACGAACACAACAGCGATCACGCAAGCAGGCCAAAGTCATGAAAGCTGAAGCCAAATCAGAAGTACAAAGCAAAAAAGCAGATTATAAGGAAGATAAGTTGGAAAAGATACGCATCGGAATTCAACAATTGCCTCCGTCTCAACGAATCGTGCTAAACATGTTTTATTTGGAAAATTTGAGTTTATCGGAAATAAGCAAGGTGCTTGATATCTCGAAGGGGACGGTCAAATCACGGTTATTTTATGCCCGTGAAGAACTAAAAAACAAAATAATATTAACCGAGAAAGATGAATGTTATGAAAAAAGAAAAAGAAATCGATGAATTGATTAAAGAATCTTTAAACAAAGAAGAAGCTGAATTTTATCAAGGTCTGGACCAACAGGGGGTCTTTAAAATGTGGTTTGATCTGTACACCGGCAAACTGGGATCGTGGGCCATTTTGGTGACCTTCATCCAGTTGGTTTTTACCATGTTGGCCTTCTGGTTTGGTTACAAGTTTTTTACAGTTGAAGGCATAGAACAGATGCTGCGTTACGGTGGTGGTATGTTTATCGCAATCCTGTTTACCCAAATGCTGAAACTTTGGCATTGGATGCAGATGGATAAGAATGACATCCTTCGTGAAATGAAGCGTTTGGAATTTCAGGTGGCTGTGTTGATGGAGAAAAAATACAATAAATAATTTACGCAAGTTTTCATGCAAGCTCTTGAGGTTTAGCAAAAGTCGTATAAAGTCCGCACGAAATGCTTGTTATGCATTGCCGTATTTTCGCTGATACCGGTTAAAAAGAGAGAGTAGCTCAGA
>CAZPWQ010000188.1:0-5031 GCA_964590495.1 uncultured Balneolaceae bacterium | reverse complement strand
ACTTAAATAAGGTAGGAATTTATTTGTTATTTAACATAGAATCTTAGTGGTTTTCACCGTGATTTTTCAAAAATGTATCTCATCATCTCCTTGTAATCTTCGGTCAGTTCCACATCACGGCGGGCCATAATAACCTCCATCGTCTCAAACGCTTTTTCAAGTTTATAGGTTTGAATAACGTTCGAACCTACCCAGCTGAACGACTGAATAAATTTCGGGGGGAAGTCAGCGGCAAAAATATTGCAACTTACCCCGCAAAGCGTACCGGTGTTGAGTTGTGTATTAATGGCAGTCTTGGAATGGTCGCCCATTACCGTTCCGAAAAATTGCTGGCCGGTTTCATATTCTTCCTGTTTGTTCCAGTCGGAAAGGGAAATAGTGCTGTAATTATTTTTCAGGTTGGAAGTGTTGGTATCGGCTCCGAGATTACACCATTGTCCGAACAGGGAATTGCCTGCAAAACCTTCGTGTCCCTTATTTGAATAGGAGTGGAAAATACAATTATTCACCTCTCCGCCCACTTTGCAGACGGGGCCAAGAGTGGTCCCTTCATAAATTTTAGCACCCATTTTTACAACAGAATTCTCCCCGATCGAAACCGGTCCTCTGATATACGAACCGGTCATAACCATTGCATTAGGTCCGATATATATCGGACCTTTATCGGCATTTAAAACGCAACCGGCTTCAATCGTTGCTCCATCCTGTATGTAGATATTTTCCCGGTTTTCCAGTACGGCATGTTCCGATACCTTCGCACCCCCGCTTGTTACAGGATTGAACCGCTTAATATCCTGTTCTATTTCAGACCCGTTCATCAGGAACAGATCCCACAAATTATTAACAGATTTAAAATCTTCTGACTCCAGTATAAACAGCGAACTGAAATTGGTTGAACCATGCCTGAGCCATTTGGCAGAGTCAGCTCCTTCTACCAATGCTGCGATCACTGTTTTTCCTGTCCTCAGGCACTGGCCCGTGTCCATATCATTGATTTTATCCAACAGATTTTTTTCAGGTATATACCGTGGATTGATCCAGAGGCAGGGAACACAGGGATCGAACGTTTTTGATGCAAAAGTGTGTTTCAAAGCCGGACGCAGTATACGGCTGCAGTCATCTAACCCCAGGGCCGATTTCCATTTTTGACCCAGTGTCAAAATACCCAGTCGAAGGTTGTCTACTGGTCGGGTCAATGTCAGTGGATGAAATTTCGGGTGCCGGTCATCTTCAAAAAAGCATAGTTGCATGATTTTCAGTTATATTTGAGGTTCGGGAAATTCAGTTTTAAAATCACTTATAGAATGATAAATTTGGCACTGACGAATCTCGCAGCAGAGAGACAGTATAATAAAAATCACCATTCAAATTAGGTAACAGAATTTATGTGCGGAATTGTAGGCTATATAGGTAACCGCCAGGCGAGCGATATCATTATAAAGGGACTGGAACGATTAGAGTACAGAGGGTATGATTCAGCCGGTATTGCAGTGTTAAACGGCGGACTAAACATCAAAAAGGGCAAAGGCAAAGTAGCAAGTTTGAAAAAGAAGCTTTCTGTTGAATCCGCTGAAGGATTAATAGGTATCGGCCACACACGCTGGGCGACTCACGGTGCACCAAATGATGTTAATTCTCACCCGCATGTGAGTGAATCCGGTAGAATTGCCCTCGTGCACAATGGTATAATTGAAAATTATTCTTCTCTTAAAAAGCAGTTACAAAAGAAGGGACGTACTTTTCACACCGATACTGATACTGAAATAATTGCTCAACTGATTGAAGAGATTTACGACAATGGTAATGGAGTAGATTTTGAGCAATCGGTACAGCTGGCACTTAAGCAGATAGTCGGTACCTACGGACTGGCGATTCTTCACGAAAATGAACCGGGGCGGGTTATTGTGGCACGAAAAGGTTCTCCGCTGCTTCTTGGAGTCGGGGATGGGGAGATGTTTATCGCCTCCGACGCCTCACCAATTATTGAACATACAAAAAAAGTGGTTTATCTGGATGATGGAGAGATCGCGATAATTACAAAGGATGATTATGAAGTGAAGACTATTGAGGATGTTCCCCTGACGAAAAAAGTACATGAGTTGGCACTCAGTATTGAGGAGATTGAAAAGGGCGGATATCCCCACTTTATGCTAAAAGAGATTTTTGAGCAGCCCAATGCGATATCCGATTGCCTCAGGGGGCGGCTTGACGTTAAAAACCATTCGGTGCAACTGGGAGGTATTGCAGATGTCGTGGATAAGGTCGCCGGGGCAAAACGACTGATTATTGCTGCTTGTGGCACGAGCTGGCACGCCGGACTTGTCGGGGAATACCTGTTTGAACATTTGGCTAAAATTCCCGTTGAAGTGGAGTATGCATCCGAATTCCGCTACCGTGAAGCTCTTATCGATAAAGACGATGTAATGATCGTGGTTTCCCAAAGCGGAGAAACAGCTGATACTCTGGCTGCGCTGCGACTGGCAAAAGAGAAAGGTGCTATGACACTGGGGGTATGTAATGTTGTAGGCTCTACTATCGCCAGGGAAACGGATGCCGGAGTTTATACCCACGCCGGACCTGAAATCGGTGTTGCTTCCACCAAAGCTTTCACTACCCAGGTTTCCGTACTGTCGATGATGGCCATCCTGATCGCCCAGAAGCGCGGGAGTATTGAAGAGAGTTATGCCAACAGGTTGATTGAAGAGCTTGATCGTATTCCTTCGAAAGTTGAGAAAATTCTTAAAAACAGTGACAGTATCCGGGAAATGGCGAAGTTGTTTACGTATGCTCCCAATTTTCTATACCTGGGACGCACGTATAATTTCCCCGTAGCACTGGAAGGTGCTCTGAAGTTAAAGGAGATTTCCTACATTCATGCCGAAGGGTATCCGGCAGCTGAAATGAAACACGGTCCCATTGCGCTGATTGATGAAATGATGCCCGTTGTGGTGATCGCTCATACCGAGCATACGAACGATAAGATGATCAGTAATATCGAAGAAGTTAAAGCCCGTAAAGGACGCATTATCGCCATAACCGGTGAGAGGAATGAGGAAGTGATCGATCTTTCCGAATTCAACTGCCCGATACCGGAGACGGAAGATTGCCTCTCCCCGCTGCTGACTTCCATCCCGCTGCAGCTGTTGTCGTATTATATTGCCGTTAACCGGGGCTGCCATGTCGATCAGCCAAGAAACCTTGCGAAAAGCGTAACGGTGGAGTAACCTGCATTTCTCACCAAAAATAAGTGTAAGGCGAAAGGCATAGCACATAGAGCCGAGCACATAGGGCGGGAACAATCCTGTTTTTGCGCTATGCGCCAAGCGCAATGCCCTTTGCCGCCTCTGGCCTAATCTATATCATATACAGACAATTACATCATTCTTTGTGGAGAAATGCAGGATAGTAACATAAACGATACTTGCACAGGCGGTGTTGGTTAATCTATGAGTACTCTGGATATAAAAAATATGGTTTGTGACCGCTGTATAATGACGGTGCAGCGTGCGCTTGAAGATCTCGGATATGAGGTGCGGGATATTTCTCTGGGTGAAGCAGAGTTGGTTGAATCTCCGGAAAAAGAAGAGCTGGATCGCATCCATAAAAAACTTCAGGAGTATGGATTTGAACTTATTCAAAAAGACAGTCCCGCCCTTGTAGAGAAGATAAAATTACAGCTAATTCATTATCGTGATCATATCGAGGAGAATGAAAGTACAGTCAATCTTTCGACTTTTCTGTCCGATAATCTTCATCACAATTACAGCTATTTAAGTTCCCTTTTCTCAAAGGAGGTGGGAATCACCATTGAGCAATATTTGATAAGGCTCAAGATAGAGCGCGTAAAAGAGTTATTGAGCTATAAAGATATGACGCTGAGCGAAATAGCCTGGAAGCTGAATTACAGCAGTGTACAGTATCTATCCAACCAGTTCAAAAGTGTGACCGGAGAAACCGTAAGTTCTTTTCGAAAACATATGAGGGAAGGGTCACGCAAATCTCTGGATGCGATAAAATAACCATCCAAAAATTTTACACATTTCGCCCATCTTGTTGTAACAGTATTCTGACTGACAAGCATTAATTTCCTTTCGTTAAAACAGGAATAAATATATATACGGATGAAAAGGACTGTGAAAGTGAAAGGTATGCACTGTGCCGGCTGTGCAAACAGTGTGGAGCGTGCACTTGCTGAATTGAATGATGTTAGTGAGGCATCGGTCAATATCGCCACCGAAAAAGCCACGGTTAATTATAATGGAGATATAACTTTTGATACACTGCGTAAAGTCGTGCAGGAAGCGGGGTATGATTTAGTAGATAAAGAAGCGGGTGTTTCGGCCGCTGCCTCGGATGAGAAGGATCTTCGTAAGGCAAAACATAAGATGTGGTGGGCCTGGGGGCTGACCATTCCGATTATTGGCCTGATGCTTCCCGAGATGGTGGGTGGTATTACATTTTTAGGTGAAGCTTTTTACCAGGGAATGATGATCATTTTAGCATCTGTCGTTATTTTTTATCCGGGTGCGGAAACGTTGCAAAGTGCATGGAAATCCGGTGTCCGCGGCACACCCAATATGGACGTTCTTATAGCTATGGGCGCACTTGCTTCGCTGGCAACCGGTTTTGTTGCCTTGTCACATCTGTTCGGATGGGGACCGCCTTTCCATAGTTTTGCCGGCATCGGCGGTATGATTATGGCTTTCCACCTGACGGGAAGGTATCTTGAAACCAAAGCAAAGGGACGCGCTTCAGAGGCTATTAAAAAGCTGCTTACCCTGGAAGCGAAGGAGGCTACGCTGCTTCGAAACGGACAGGAAGTAGCGGTGCCGGTTAACGAACTCCGGAAGGGAGATATAATGATCGTACGGCCGGGCGAAAAAATACCGACTGACGGAGAGGTAGTGGATGGAGAAAGCAGGATAGATGAGTCTATCGCAACCGGGGAATCGATGCCCGTAAAAAAATCGAAAGGTGATGAAGTCATCGGCGCTACCATGAATCAAAATGGGACGCTGAAAATAAAGGCTA
>CAZPWQ010000187.1:0-5077 GCA_964590495.1 uncultured Balneolaceae bacterium | reverse complement strand
TATCGGCAAACACAGTTCCGGTAGAATAATATCCCTCATGAGCTGTCCCCGACTCTTCGGTTATGTCGCGGAACTTCATTTTACCCAAATTCTTGTAAAGCTTGTTGGGGCCGTTTAACCCGGCGAAGTACAAGTCAACCAGACCGTCACCGTCGATATCCCCGGCTGCAACTCCGGAACCGTTCAGATAATGTTGGTTTTCAGTAACCTCTTCTTCAGTAATTCGATTTTCGAAATGGATATCGGTTTTGGAAATCGACAGGGAATCAAATCCCGTTTCGCCGAACCATCCGGGATCAACCTCTGCCCAGCGAAAATGCTGTTCTTCATTCCATTGCAATTCAGGTGAAGAGGAGCAGGCAGTCAGAAGTACAAATAATATCATGCAGACACCGCTTACCCCGGAGTGAAACGAAATTGAATTATTTTGAGCTTGATGTTTCATATAAATGATTAAACACGTTTACCTACCTTATTCCCTTATACCTTATACCCTTAATCCCCACACCCTCACCTAAGACGATTGACCGTATAAAACACCCTGTTGTGAACCAGCGAATCCCCGCTTTCCGATTCCATACCGTCAATCTGCATATCGTAAATAAATCCGGCATCCAGTTTTTCCAGAGTCAGGAACACCTTTTTTCGGTCGTCGGAGACTTCCGCACCGGTAACCGCAATATCGTCAATACCGTACCGGTCGGAACCGTAAGCCTGATGGTAGTTGTAATAATACCGTTCAAAATTATAACTATCGGGGTTGGCAGCCACCTCCGGATCTACAGGCTTGGTGAATGTAAGTTCAAACCCCGTTTCGGTAAGGCTCATATCAAGGACTTCCATCGGCACAATGCCGTTCCATGAAATCTTCTGGATGCCCTGGTCACCCGGCCAGCCGTGATCGGTTTGTCCCACCCACAGCTCTCCCTCCGGAGAAAAAGCCAGCCTGTTGTTGCCGATATTTAATCCGGTGGAATCAATAAATGAAGTTGTGGCCCCCTGGAATTCTCCCTGCACTTTTTCCAGCATTACCCGCACTATTCTCCGGTGATTCATTTCGCCGACGAACATCTGTCCGCTAAACGGGCCGAATTTCCCCTCGGTACGGTCGATCAGCGGCTGGGTGGGTGAATTGGCAAAAAAACCATGTGGAAACTGTACAGCAGCCTTTGTACGCATCTTATCCAGCACCGGAACGGGCAGATCCAGCGGCTCGATATCTTCAAAACCTTCTTCCCAGACCAGACTTGGAGCATGTCCGTAAAAGTTACCCTTCTCAATATGATAAAGCTTGCTGGTTCCGAGCCAGTCGCCCTGGTTATCTGTAATGAACAGGTTGTCTTCATCGTCTAATTCAAGTCCGTTCGGAGATCGAAGTCCGCTGGCCCACGGAGTCGTAGATCCGTCCGGTTTTACTTTCATCACCCAGCCCCTGTATGGAACAGCAGAATACATCCTTCCCTTTCTTCCCGCAGGCGAAAAATCACCACGCATGATGTCATAAACTCCCGCCATGGCCGAGGCGGTATTCAGTGATATATAAAAGTTTCCATCTTTATCGATTTCCGGACCATAAGCAAATTCCGCGTAATTGCCGGACATTCCGAAATTATCGGTAATGGTTTCATACAGATCGGCTTTTCCATCCTCATCGGTGTCGGTAACCCGGGTTAACTCTGCCCGCTGCATAACGTAGATTTCATGATTCGAGATCGCCTTTATCCACAGGGGATCCTGAAGACCGTATGCAAACAGATCCCACTCTTCGGTGCCGGGATCATAGGTCATCACCTCGCCCCGCCGGAAGCAGGCAATCAGGCGACCGTCGGGAAGAAAATCGAGCCCTCCGGTCTCCACACTCAGTCCTTCCGGTGTTTCAATAGTTTCAACACTGTAAGCCGGGCCTTCCTGCTGACTATCCTGCTGCCCGCAGGCCGTAATAACAGCCAGTCCTAAGATGAGTACTCCTTTTAATATTCTTTGAATGCTGTCTTTCATCCTGTTATTCTGAAACAATTGATATTGTAAATTCTTCGGCCTCTTCGGGAGTCAGTCTTATGCTGTTTGCTTCCAACTCACCTTTGGAAAAATCAACGCGTAGGTCATCATTGTCACTCAGCAAGTACCAGACCGTATTGTTAACATTTTCCAATGTATACTGTATTAGAAATCCGGGAGTTTTATCTGCGGGCAGGATCAGCTCATGAACGATAATATCTTCCATTTTATACCTGAACTGCGGGTAGCCGTCTATCATATTGTACCCCAGGAAATCAGGTTCCGGAACGGAATCGCGGCTGGCAACCCGGAACGGAAAACCGGTGGTATTTCGAAAATAGATGTCACCTATCACATTTGCAGTTTCTTCTGCCTTGGCATCCCACTGGTCGGATGCATCGATGTATCCGCCGTCCCATACATAGCGGAGATATCCGTAGCCGGCATCCCAGTTATAGGATTGATCCTTCTCCATTCCCACGGCTATCGCAGCAGGACTCGATTCCGGCATGAAAAGTCGCGTGATCGTCGGCATTTCCATGGGATAGGGATGCATGGAGTTTGAAGCCGCCATTTCGTTACGGACCGGTTCCGGAATGTTGGGATCTTCATCAATTCGAGGCAGATCATCAGGATTGTTTGTGACGTAGATTGCCCCGTACATCACTATGCCATGTGCCGGATAAGTACAGACATACGGGTATACTCCTTCTTCTTCCGGCACTTCAAATATGACAGACGTTTTTTCACCCGGATCGAGAAGCGGAGTGCTGACCAATACCTCCGAAGTGGCGGGGACATATTCGTTTTCTATACCCTCTTCAGATTCGGCCTGCTCAACTACATCTTCTCTTGTACCCGGTTTAACTATCAGCAGATTGTGTATCATCTCATCGGCATTTTCCAGGTTAATGCGGATTACAGCACCGGGTTCAACAACCAGGCGAACCTTGTCATATTTCAATCCCGCAACTGCTTTCAGTTCTATTGTCCTATCCACCGAAGAACTGGTTTGGGCGGAGGAGTCTGATGGCAGGATCAGAAAAATTGAAGCGAAAAAACTAAATAAAAAAAGCAAGCCGAGGTAAAGGTTGCGGTTGATTCTATAACGTTCCGTCAGCATTAATTTATAATTCGATTAAGATGATCTGTGAAATTGTTAATCAGCAGAGCTTCGTCCAAATTCGGAGACTATAATGAAAACTGCTATTTAAAATACTGCCTAATTTTGAAGATTCTCGGCTTTCAAAGAGTTTTTACATTCCACGCGCCTCCTTCTCCCTGGTTAGACAAATTGTTTTGAACTATCTATAAAATCCCCCTTAGCAAAGGGGGAATTAAAGGGGGTTGTTGGACCATCTTTATCAAAGAATAAATTTTGAATCCAACGACACTCTTTATTATAACAAATTATTGCTGTCACGATATTAAGCCGTTACCAGAGAAACAACCCCCGCGGCTAAAGCCGCACCCCCTTTTTTAAGGGGGATTTAATACATTCAAACAGTTAGCCAATATGCCCTTTTACAATTACCGGCTTTTTTTATACGCCTGGGTTGTCAGAAAATATTTGGTCAGCATGTTTTTTTGCTCCCATTCGGGGATTTCGCCGTCGATGAGATATTGGAGATACTGCTCCGTCACCTGCGCAAAATGTGCTTCATGTCCCACACGGTGTTGATCGGGGATGTTAACCTGCCAGCCATCGGGCGTATCACTCAGTGAAAGACCGGGATACTCATTGCTGATTTCATCAATAGCATTTTGCAGGGCCGCTTCATATTGCTCATCGCCGCTGTCGTTCAATGGTTCGACATACAGCGTTGGTATAAAATCCTGTTCTTCGCCTTGTCTGATCACCAGATTTGCTTTACTCCCCCGCATGATCGAGTAGTGAGTATCGCCGGCACCCTCAGGAGCCTGGTACCCCCATTCGACAGACACTTTACCATGTACACCATTCACCTGGAAAACAAAAGAGCCGTTGGCATATACATCCAGATTGTTTTCTTCATTAAGATCTTCTTCGAGATATTCGGGATAAGGCTCCATTCCGGTGACTTTTTCAAATTCGGCCGGCGTCATCTCGGTGGGCCGGCGGTCGGCCTGTACTACCTGAACTTCAGTAGTATCGATTCCCTGTCCCGGGAACGTCTCCCACAGGATCAGGTCGACCAGATGAGTAGAAACATCTACTATAGCTTCGCCCTGCTGATCGACATCAAAAAACCAACCCGGACGGATTAACGGATTTCCGGATACATACTTGAAGAAATAATGCACACTCTCTTTGGTAATTGCAGGATTTTCAGGCGTACCTTTTTCCAATGTTCCGAAAACATCGGAATACTGAGAAAGCTCCCGCTGCATAATGGTGGTGATTTCGAACCGCTCCGTCATGATATCATATACGAGAACTCCCTTTTCTTCGGCCTCTGAAAGAGTTTCTCTTAACATCGGAAACCTGTCGGGATGTATAACCATCGGCTTGTCGGCCAGCACACTGAGCCCGGCATCTACCGACTGCTGTATGTATTGCGTTTTTTTGGCATTATTACCGGAAAGTACTACCACATTGCCCGGCCTTTCTTCCAGCATCTGCTCAAAGAAATCCTGTCCCCTATAAACTTCCGTAACCCAGTTTGTGGGATTTTCTTCACGGTTGTTATACTGTTCAATCCGTTCGAGGTGCAGTTCCAGGTCATCGCCTTCGGGAGCATATACGTGCACCACCGAATCGACCTGGTTATACCCGAACTTTTGAACGAGTGCGGCATGAAAATGACCCGGATCAACCGTCATCAGCTTCACTTCATTTTCAGCACCGGTGAATTCATTTTCCACTTCCGGATCATTATTTGAACAGGAGTTTAAACTCACAATCAGTAATATCATTAATGCGAAATATCTTGAAGACATGTTTTAAAATGTGTTTAACTGTTGAAAATGTACATTAATTTTCTAGTATTTAAGTAATTATCGCTATTTCAAATCGCTAGCCAAAAATGACTATTTTTGAGCTGGCAAAAGTCCCCCTTAGCAAAGGGGGAATTAAAGGGGGTTGTTGGACCATCTTTGT
>CAZPWQ010000186.1:0-5261 GCA_964590495.1 uncultured Balneolaceae bacterium | reverse complement strand
TTGACAAGGCACTCGAATTAATCGAGGCATCCAATAGTCGTTAAATTATTAAAGGTATGGCTGTGTGGTATAACCAGCGAAAAACGGATTGAAGAAGCAAAGAAAAGTATTGATCAGGGAGATTATTTAACAGATGAACAAGCTGACGAAATGGTAGCTTAATGGCTAAAGGAATAATTTGGGCCCCTCAGTCCCGAAGGCCTTCGGGATGATCGCATTCAAATTTTGGATTATTGGTATAAAAGACTTCGCACAAAAGAATACTCCCGAAAAATTGATTCGATATTTAAAGAGTCTGTGGAACTGCTCTCAGAATTTCCCTTTTTAGGTCATCTTTGGGATAGTCGAAGAGATCCAGAAGAGCTTGATCTTTAAAAAGTTGGTCAGCGTGCTAACAAGCGCATACTGCTGATACGGCCTCGCCATTGGTTTAAACGTTTGCTAATCAAAAATTTGTATCCTTATTTAACTAATAATCCCCGTGCAGGTTATGGGCTGGGCCGTTATACATCAACCTCATCAATCAATTATTCAAATGATAAAATTGCGATACGCATCGAAAGAAGATGTGCCAGAAATTGTTCAATTGCTTGAAGAACTTGGATATAAATCCGAAGATGAACTTATTTATGATCGACTCTTAAAGATTAAAGAGCGAAATGGGCAAGTAATAGTAGCGATTAGTGAGTCTCAGGAAGTCCTTGGAGTGTTCATGTCTTTATAGATTTGCGACTTGCTGAGGGCGAAACAGGAGAAGTTGTGAGTCTGGTTGTAAAAAATGATGCAAGAGGACAAGGAATCGGGAAGAAATTATTAGATAAAGCTCAAAATTGGATTTTTAGTAAAGGTTGTTACTCTATCAGAGTAAGAGCCAATACTGTCCGTGAACAAGCTCACCTTTTTTATCAGCATCTAGGATTTCAAGAAATTAAATCACAAAAAGTGTTGCAAAAAAGTAGTTGTTGATGTACAACAACGGTTAACGCGGACTTGGCCGCTTTTTACCGGTTCAAAATTGGTTAGCTGATTAAAATTCCGGTTTTTAATTACATTACCAGCCAAAAAGGCCAAGCCGGTTAAACGTTTGTATGAACAAACGTAAACCGGACGTCTACCTCCAAGATATTTTGCGTTCAGCTTCCCTCGAACGTGGTAATACTGCCGGGGGGCAATATATAGGTGAAACGGTTATCGGTAATAGCCACGGGATCGCCCTTCTGCGCATTGACAGCAGCCGTGGTGTAGTATGGGGTGAACTGGGTCGCAGCGCCGTTCTGCAGGGTAAATGAGATTTCAACGGGGAAAACGCTGCTCGTATTGATCGCCACGATCACATCTTTCTCACCGGTGTAGGCACTGACGGCTATACTGTCGGAAGCGGTGGTGTCGGTGACATCCACTCGATGGTATCCGGGACGAACAAATCTGGCGAAATGGCTCATCACGTAGCCTCGTTTGGTGACCCGGCCATCTCCGGGCTCCTCCTCATTATCAGGATGGTTCGGATCAGGATTCGCAACCGGCACCGAGCTGATCGGCCCGTAAAACCGCCTGACGTACCACCAGAGGTAGGCGTTGAAATTGCCGATCGTCATGGAGTCATGGATCTCGATGCCGGTGGCCAGCGAGGCCGTCCAGGTTGATTCCAGTACCAGATGTTCGGTCATCCAGACCTCTTTGCCCGTACTGCGTGCCTGCGGGTTATCCTCCAGGCCGCCTCCGTAAATATGCCCGCCAATAATGTCGACATTGGCAGCCGCCCCTGAATCTCTCAGAATATGGTTGGATATCTCCTGGTTGAACTGAAAAGATTCCGGAGCGATGACCCGTGTTGCTGTGATTTTATCCCCGTGATCACGCAGGAATGTGGTCATTTCCTCCTTTGTCCAGTCGCACGACTCATACGTAACTTCAACATCTGGCTCGTTCTGAATAGAGATGGCGTAGAGCTTCACGCCATTGGCCGCCATGTATTCGGCAAAATCGTTCAGATAGGCAGCATATTCGTCGTAGTATTCCGGTTTGAGAGAGCCTCCGACCAGGCTGTTATTGGTTTTCATCCGTGCCGGCGGGCTCCACGGGGAAGCGATGATGATAGCTCCGTGCTCCCGGGCTCTACGGGCGTTATTTAGTTCGATGGCTCTGCCATCGGGGTCCTAGTCACTCACAACGCGAATCCGGTGAGTTGTGAACCCAATCTGCCCGGGGCCGGTTCCGAACAGAAGGTCCGTATCGTTATCGGTCAAAGGCGCATTCAGCCTGAAGACCGTGGCACCGCCGAATCCACGGATAACCTGATTCTTCTGTGAAAAGTCAATGCCGGCTACGTCCCGGAGTGGCTCGATCTCATTTTCGTCATCAGAATCGCTGATACTGTCCTTCGCACATCCTGAGAGAAGTCCGACAGACAAAATGAGCATCAGTAATAGTGTGAAGGATTGTCGCCTTGACTTCAAATAATTATACAACATGGTTTATCATTTTTTTGTCGGATACAAAGGCTCCTTGTCTTAATTATTCAATATCTAAAGCAGATCCAATCTGCTGAACTTCAATGAGTTTCGCAAGCGGAACCCGAGCCAGTTTATTTCGGTTTTGAAATGAACCGGAGCCTTTGCAAAACCTGTTCTTTTGTCAATTCCACCGGAGGGATGAGCAGATAGTAAAATTCTTCATCCAGTTCTCCAGCTCTCTTTTGGCGACCTCCTCCCACTTACGGCCCTCCCACTCCCCGAAATCCAACTCCATAGCCATGGTCATCTCTATTTTAAAAAAACACCCTCTGATCTTTACCAGCTCGGCATTGAGTTTAAAAGCCGAGTTACTTCTACACTCCAAATTTATTAACCGGGATAGAATTTTTTCCTAAATTAAGGAATCATTTCTGGAGAATTTCTATATAAATAACAAAAGAGAGAAGTTAATAAATACGATGCTACTATGAATGAAGATTCAAGCCTGAGTGATATTTTTGTGAAAAGTACAGGATTGGTAATAGGTGCTTTAATAGCTACAAAAATTGCAGCCGGTTTCCTGGATAAATTTAGTCTGAAGAACAAGGTTGTTCTCATTACCGGAGGATCCCGCGGCCTGGGATTGGTTTTAGCCCGACAAATTGCAGATGAAGGCGCCAAAGTTGCTATATGCAGCCGGTCGGATGACAATCTCAGGAGAGCGTCGGAAGATCTGGCATCGAGAACAACGGAACATCTTGCTGTCCCCTGCGATATCCGGGAGAAAAGACAAGTAGAAGATATGATCCACAAAATAAAAGCTGAGATGGGGAGTATCGATATCTTAATTAATAATGCAGGAGTTGTTCAGGTCGGACCTCTGGAAACAATGAAAGAAGAAGATTATGAATCGGCCATGAAAGTGCATTTTTGGGGGCCTTTTTATACCATCAATGAAGTACTGCCGGATATGATTAAAAGAAAAAACGGAAGGATTGTAAATATCGTTTCTGTCGGAGGGAAAGTGAGTTTCCCGCATCTATTACCCTACAATACCAGTAAATACGCCCTGTCGGGACTGTCGGAAGGAATGGCAACCGAATTAAGTAAGTATAACATTAAAGTAACAACAGTATATCCTGGTTTAATGAGAACCGGAAGTCCACGCAATATTGATGTTAAAGGTCAGCATGAAAAGGAATATGCATGGTTCAAAATATCAGACTCACTGCCTGTCGTTTCAATGAATGCCGACCGGGCTGCCCGTAAAATAATTGTAGCAATGAAAAAGGGAACAAGAACGCTGACGCTTACTATTCCTGCTAAATTAGCCGTTGCTGCCCACGGAATCGCCCCGGGACTTACCATGACTATCTTTGATTTTATTAATCTCCTGCTTCCTCCCGACAAAGAGAATGGTCAAAAAGTTAAAAAAGGCTATGAAAGTAATTCAAGGTTTACGAGATCGTTTCTGACAAAAAAGACCGACGAAGCAGCAGTAAAGAATCTGGAAAAATAAATTTTTTAAATACCGTTAATCAACAAATTAAAGATTTACAGGAGTAAAAATTAATTAGCTTATTATTTCGTTGGTTCAAAATAAAAATATGACCTATACGGAATTAAAAGCATTTTTGTATGTCTGATACTACAAATCGTATACAACTGGCCTATGACGAATGGGCCGAAATTTACGATACGAATAATAATCCCACCCGTGATATGAATTATAAAGCCATTCGTGAAGAATCCTTTCCTTTGGCTGATAAACGTGTATTGGAAATCGGATGTGGAACGGGTTTAAACACAAAATATCTAAGTCGACACGCCGGACATGTAACAGGAATGGATATCTCAAAAAGAAAAAATGGGAATTGGTTTCTGCTTTTTGCCATAAGTCGACAGCCCACTATTATTTCAGACGGCTGAAAAATAATGAGTCGTAATAAATTGTACTGCCGCACCTTGTTATTAATCATTTTTGTTGCTTTTTTAGCACCTTATTTTATACAAGACGGTGTTATTTATAATTAATCAAAGGAGTATCTGGTTTTGAAGACATTAAAGAATTTATTGGACAGAAATTCGAATTGGGCTGCTGAAGTCAAAAAAAATAATCCCGGTTTTTTTTCCCAGCTGGCTGATCGGCAGAGTCCTGAATATCTCTGGATCGGCTGTTCTGACAGCCGGGTCCCCGCAACACAGATCGTTGACCTCTCCCCCGGTGAAATATTCGTCCATCGCAATATTGCTAATGTTGTTGCTCATACAGATCTCAACTGCCTTTCTGTAATACAATATGCCGTTGAAGCGCTGAAAGTAAAACATATTATAGTTTGTGGCCATTATGGTTGTGGTGGTGTAAAGGCAGCCCTGGAAGATAAGGAGAACGGACTTATAGACAACTGGCTGCGTCACGTCAAGGATGTTAGTCATCGCCACATTGAAAAACTGGACCGGTTGGATTTTGATGAGAAACATGATCTCCTCTGTGAATTAAATATTGCGGAACAGGTGAAAAATGTTTGCAACACGCCTATTGTGCAAAATGCATGGAAGAATGAAGCTAATCTCACCGTCCATGGATTGATTTATCATTTAAAAAATGGCATTCTAAAAGATCTGAATATTTCCGTGGCATCAAGTAAGCAGCTCAAAAACTTTTACCAATAAGGACTAAGCCCCCATATTTTTACTTAAAGGTCCTAAGTGCCCCAATGGTAAATCGGCGTGTGCCGCCGCAGAGCAACGGCACAAGATAAACGGGCTGTGGCCCCAACGAAAACCTGGGATCCGGGTGAAGTTGAG
>CAZPWQ010000185.1:0-5356 GCA_964590495.1 uncultured Balneolaceae bacterium | reverse complement strand
AATTTGTAGAGGATAGGCTCGTTCTTCTCCCTGGTACGTAAATGAAATCACCGGTTCCTTACCCGATATCCATGATTGTGCCTCTTCAGGTGAAATAAATTTCGGATCATCGATTGATGGAATACCATCTTTGGGAGGTCCACCGGTTTTCAACTCGCTCAGATCTATAATAGATTTATCGGTGTTGGTTTTCCAGCCCTGCAGCTTGTTATTTTGAGCCTGTGCATCAATCCCAAAATTTAACGCTATTATTATTGCAAAAGTTGATATTATAGACTTGATCAAAAGCATAGCTATCACTATTTAGAAGTTTACAAATGATTTTAATTACAGCAGCATGATTAACTGGTTTAAAAGACGTAAAAAGAAAGGCACTTCTTACCGATCTAATGATGATTGGATATCACAACTCAATAATCCACCGGACAACCATACTGTGCAGGATTTGCGGGATATCCTGATTCGTGGTCTGAAACCGGCACTGGCTAAATATGTAGATCGCGAATTAGAACAGTTTGTGGAGGATGTAGCCCAGGACGGACTTCTGAAAATCCTGGATAATATTCATACTTTCCGCGGCGAAAGTAAATTTACCACCTGGGCGATGAAGATAGCAGTTAGGGAAGGATTGACAGAATTACGCCGCAAAAGATATGATAATATCTCTATTGAAGATCTGAAACCAGACAATAATGAAAGTGAGATATTGTCTCTGACTGTTGCAGACAATCAGCCGGGCCCGGATCGCCAGACGTATGAATCTCAGATAATGGAAAAGATGATGACTATCATAAATAATGAATTAACAGACAAACAGAAAACAGCGATTAAAGCTTTGATGGTTCAGGGCTTACCGATTTCTGTAGTTGCTGAATTAATGGATACAAATCGCAACGCGTTGTATAAATTAGTGCATGATGCGCGACTTAAATTGAAGCACAGATTTGAAACAGAAGGAATTGATCCTGATAAAATGCTACATGACCTGTAAGAAATCTTAAACTTAACACGTCTAGACTCTAAGTAAAGAACATTTTTTAGTCAAAACCAATGAAATTAACAATAGACATACTTAAAAATATGATCCGGATGGTCACAAAGACCACGCCGGATGAAATCGGATGTGATGAATGTTTCGATGAGCTACACAAATTCGCCGAACTGCAACTTGCCGGCAAATCACCGGACGATGCAATGCCCCTGGTTAAAGATCATCTTGACAAGTGCGGCAACTGCAGAGAAGAATATGAAGCCCTGCTTGAAGCCTTACGTTCTATAAAAGCCCCTATCTAATAAATCCGAATTCTTAAAATCCGAAGCACTAATGTTCAAAATCCAAAACATTTACAGCTTTAAGAATTATTAGCTCGAAACAGTTCAATTCTGCTTATCTCCTCTCGAATCAGCTGGTTAGTAAACAAGTTTTGGTCATTAGGATTTCGGATTTCCCCGATTCGTCGGGTGCTTCGGATTTCAGAGTAAGAAATACCGTGCGAGTAGTCTGTTATAGATAAAAGTTAAGTTTTATAAAGGCTGCTCTCGGTTATGCACTTCTATTTAAAAAATATTCAGGCACTAATATATTTATCGACTATTTTTCTGTTTGTTTCAGGATGCCATTCTGCCGTCGATGATGACACCGGCAATTCTAAACTAAATGAAAATGATAATGATAAATCAGACTGGCTGATACCCGAAGATCAAGTATTTACCGGGACCGGAAGAGATGCTATTCCTTCTAATGATAATTGGTTTGCCGGGGTTGATTTCTTTGGATTTGATCCCAACGAGCCAAAAATAATAATAACATAATTTTATGGTAATAATTTCTCCGCTTACTGCATCTATAAGGAAAACGAAGCCGAAGCTATGACAAACATGTTTCTTAGATTTCTCTTTACTGGGCAGTTAATTCTGGCTCTTGCGGTTATTTCATACGGACAGACCTGCAGTTGCGCCGGGGCTCCGTTACTCGGTTCGCAATCGTTGGGATCTACCGCGCAGGGTAACCTGACGCTGGGTCTCACTTATGAATACAATGACATCTCTTCACTTTACAGTGGAAGTAAGGAGCTCAGTAATCATACTTCAGTCCGAAGTACGAGCACTGCCCTGTTAGAAGCCAACTATGGAATCACCGAACGCTTGTCGGTGACAGCTACTTTTACCCACATTTCAAAAAATCGTCAGACCGGGCTTCAAAATCCTGGTTTTTCCGAATCTGTAACGACCACCGGCATTGGCGACGGACTTTTTCTGTTAAAATATACCCTCCACCAACAAACACTGTGGGAACCCTACCAGATCGCCGTGGGTGGCGGATCCAAAATTCCATTTGGCAGCTTTTCGCTTCGAAATAACGGACTGCCGCTAAATGCCGATATGCAGTCCGGAACCGGTGCCTGGGACGCGGTTGGCTGGAGCTATCTTTCCAGAACTTTAAGAGCCTATGATATCAGTATATTTCTGACAAATTCCTACCGGCTGACCGGATCAGCCGATCGATTCAATGCGACCGATGAGTTTCAATTCGGTAACGAGCTGGTCTCAGAACTGGGAGTAACAGGACCGCTTCTGGATAAATTCTCTTATTTATTTAAGGTCCGGTATCGCTCGACCAGCTCCGACCTTCAAAACGAGGAAAAGCTGCCGAACACCGGCGGCAAATGGCTTAACCTCAATCCGGGCCTTAACTACCAGGTTTCAGACCAGATCGGGTTGCGCCTTTCCGGAAATCTACCTGTATACCAGCATCTAAACGGCACACAACCGACTACCTCCTATACCATTTCAGGATCAATATTCTTCAGTTTAAACAAAAATGACAGCGGATTTATTTATGGAAAACCCAGCCCCTGATCACTATTTGAACAATATAGCACGAATCGCTATTCCACTGATGTTTATCTTGCTATGGTATGGATGCAATAGCGTAAACGATGATACCGGATCAAATCCCTCTCCTCTGCCGGCAGATACAGAATGGCTGATTCCCAGTAACGAAATATTCGTTGGTGCTGGTAAAGATGATATCCCTTCTATTGATAATCCGGTATTCGCCCCGGTTGATGAAACAGACTATGTGCCTGATGAACGCAGAGTAGTAGGAGTAAAAATCGGTGACGTGATACGTGCTTATCCTCACCAGATTTTGGATTGGCACGAAATTGTCAACGATCAAATCGGGGAAACTGCCTTTGCTATTACCTTCTGTCCGTTAACCGGAACCGCCATATGCTGGAATAGAGAGGTAAATGGGGCGATTACGGAATTTGGCACTTCCGGATTGCTGTTTAGGAATAATCTTGTTGCCTATGACCGTAACACCGACAGCCGGTGGGCCCAAATGCAACTGCGTGGGGTTCAGGGAACACAATCCAACGTAAATATAGAAACAATTGAATTGATTGAAACCACATGGAAAACGTGGAAAACTATGTATCCGGAGTCCGAAGTTATTACAAGAGATACCGGCTTTGAGAGAAATTACCAAGGATTTACTTATGGCAGTGACTATTCAACCAATCATTCTAGAATTCTTTTCCCAGTTAATAACAGTGATCCCCGGTTGGAAAACAAGGTACGGGTCCACGGTGTGATTGCAGATGAAACAGCCAGCCAGGATGCCGCAGTACGTGTGTATGAAATCCGTAAATTCGGTGATGGCATATCAATTATCGATGACCAGCTCGGGGCCAAAGATATAGTAGTAGTTGGAAGTTCTGATCTCGACTTTGCTGTATCGTTTGAGGCTTCCATCGACAGCGAATCTCAATTAACCTTTGACCCTGTACAAAATGCACTGCCGGTTGTGATGGAAGACCAGGAAGGCAATAAATGGGATATTTTCGGTTATGCTGTTGAAGGTCCCATGCAGGGAGAACAATTAAAATCCACAAGATCCTATACCGGCTATTGGTTTGCCTGGGCTGATTTTTTTCCCGGTCTTGAAATATATCAAAATTAAAACCTCCGTTTCTAACCGGAGCCAAGAGTATGCCTGGATTAACATTATATAAGTTAATAACCGCGTTTGTTTTGGTATTACTGGCTGCAGGTGCATGTAATACGACCAATGAATCCAATTCTCCTGATAACCAAAATAATAATGAACTGGAATTTTCGAATGAATGGATCATACCCAAAGATGAAGTCCTTGACGGCGGACCCGGATTAGATGGCATACCTTCAATTGATGATCCCCAATTCATTGATGCGGAAAATGCAAACCATGTAAGTGAAGAGCGATTGGTAACAGGAATCAAGCTGGGAAACACAGTAAAGGCTTATCCAAATGAAGTTTTAGATTATCACGAAAATGTCAACGACCGAATTGGTACTGTGCCCGTTGCCATTACTTACTGCCCCCTGACCGGAACTGCTATCGGATGGGAGCGAAATGCTGAATTTGGCATCTCCGGACTGATCTTTCGTAATAATGTGATTCTCTATGACCGGGATACCGCAAGCAGATATTCACAAATGCAGTTGCGCGCCGTAAATGGACCTCTGTCAGGTGTTAACGTAGATTTCATACCTCTAATTCAAACAACCTGGGAAACGTGGAAATCCATGTATCCTCAATCTCAGGTATTAACTACTGACACTGGGTACGACTGGAATTATCATGAGGATTTATATGGAGAAAACTACCGGAAAGGAGATACTTCAACACTATTTCCTATAAAAAACCATGACAACCGGCTTCCCCGCAAAAAAAATGTGCACGGAATTATCCGCGGGAATTTGGCTAACGAGGAAGCGAATGTCCGGGTGTATGTAATAGATGAATTTGGAACGGGCGTGAATGTTATTCATGATAACCTGGATGACAAACAAATAGTGCTTGCCGGTAGTGCCGACAAGCATTTTGTTGTTTCTTTCTTTAGCACACTTGAAGATGGGACAGAGCTGAATATGGAAGCTGTTCAAGACGAACTGCCTGTTATAATGAAAGACGAAGAAGGCAATCGGTGGGATCTGTTCGGATTTGCGGTTGAAGGACCCAGGGAGGGAGAGCGGCTTAGCCCCACCAAATCATATAGTGGCTATTGGTTTGCCTGGGCTGATTTTTTTCCCGGTCTTGAAATATACCAGTTTGAAAATTGACTGCATTCTTCAAATCCCGGTTTACCTAGCCTGCATTTCTCACCAAGAAATTTGTTTCTCAGCAAGACGAAGATAAAATGTCAGCGGAAACGTACCAAGGTACGTTGAGCACGACATTTTATCTTCAACGCAGCTGAGCCCCGAGAAATCGGGGGCAGGAAATACACCCTGTTATCTTTTTAAAGCTAAAATTATTTATGCAACTCATTGCCTCGCAAAGGGCACCAATATATTCAATAATATATTT
>CAZPWQ010000184.1:0-5381 GCA_964590495.1 uncultured Balneolaceae bacterium | reverse complement strand
CGGTATAGGCCTGTTTGGATTGGTTGGATACTTTATTCAGAATAGAACGAAAGAACTTGCGATCCGAAAAGTTTTAGGAGCCACAGCTGCCAATATTATTAGACTGTTGAGTAAAGATTTTTTAAAGCTGGTGGTTCTCGGTTTTGTGATCGCCATTCCCATCGCCTGGTACGCCATGAACCAATGGCTGGCGGATTTTGCATATCGAATTGAAATCGGTCCCGGAATTTTTTTACTGGCCGGAGGGGCGGCCCTGGTGATTGCTTTGTTGACAGTAAGCTGGCTGTCTATTAAAGCTGCGGTGGCAAATCCAGTGGATAGTTTAAGGAGTGAATAATAAGCTATCAGACTTCAGTTTCTGGTCCAATCGGACGCTTGAACCAGTCGAGGGTTGTTTAAAAGAAAGACTGAAGCTGAGAGCTGTCGGCTGAAAGCTTCAAACAACTGTTCATAATCGTACACCGGGTGTGTAAAAGCGAACAGAGTTTGATGTGAAAATAGGTTTTCGAGATGATTTAATGCTACTTCATCGTTTTGGTATGATTGTTGAAAATAGTAGTGCAGTGATCAGTGAGAAGAATTTTGGAAAGAAACGAATAAAATAGGTCAGTTGTGTGTGGTTAGTTGTAAATATCTGCCACAAACCACTAACAACGAACAACTGACAACAAACCACTGACAAGCCCGCAGTTTCAGGAGAGATTATAGAGCTGTATAACCGGTACAGAAGTGAATAAACCGGAGTGTCCATTTTCGCACATTGATTAAATAGTATCGTTACAGAATCTTTTATCAAAGCTTCAAATCAGAGCATTCAGGGCGTTTTTTAAAGTTTGGTACAATAGTTGAATATCTGTTTTTATGAGGTTAGTTACCGGTTGTCAGTTGTGGTGTGAAACTACCTTCAACTAATCATGAACAACTATAAGACAAGTCGATGATTAAAAATTATTTCAAAATTGCACTCCGTACATTAAGGCGAAATTACTATTTACAGCATTATAAGTGTACTGGGACTGGCTATTGGTATAACCGGGCAGCTGAAATGATCCGTAAAGCAGATGGAATAAAATAGATGACCTGCCCGGAAAAGTACACATCAGTCTGCGGCAGCTTGAACGGGAATTCAAGAATAAGGTGGATACCACACCTAAGAGGTACATGCGTATTGCCAGAATTAACGATGTATA
Organism: uncultured Balneolaceae bacterium; assembly: GCA_964590495.1. Taxonomy (GTDB): domain Bacteria; phylum Bacteroidota; class Rhodothermia; order Balneolales; family Balneolaceae; genus CAZPWQ01. The sequence continues at coordinate 4,191 of CAZPWQ010000184.1, read as the reverse complement.
CAGAAGGTTAGAAAATGGAGAAGCAATCGATTTTACAAAACTGGCTTTCGAGTGCGGATATGCAGATCAGGCACATTTTACCCGCAATTTTAAAACGTTTACGGGTATTAAACCGTCATTTTATCATAAAAACAGAACACAATTAATAGTAAACCCACAAATGGTCTGAACACCACGTAATGACAGGCGGATCGGGTTTTTTATCACGGATCCAAACTGACCGGAGTATGACAAAGCAGATTAATAAAACTTTTTGGAGGAACAACAGCCGGCGTTTTAGATATCTCAATATGAATTATGTGTCACCGGCTTGTGGTGAATTTGAATTGAGTTATTGTATGACGCGCAGTTTGTGAATGTCAGAATTTCCAATAAATGGTATTGGTATCAGCCCGATTTTTATACACTTATATTTATTCCTGACATCTATGGATTCAAGAGGTCAGAACTATTATAGAATAGATAAGATGAGGAGCAAACAGACAGCAAAACTGAGCCGGACATGGATATAAAATCTTTTGGATAAATGTTCGGTAAAAGATTTATCTGATTGCCGCCGTAATGGTATAGTTAACATCCCGTTGATTGAAAAAGTGTATTCGTAGATAATACATTGGTGGCACTTCAAGTCACCTTACAAAAAGAGATTGTAATCACCGTACTTCCATCTGGAAACATCACTTCGGGCGGTAAAGCTAATATATTCTATATATCATTTTCCATTGATTTAATTATAGAAATTTCCAGATTTCGCCAGTTTCAGATTATCTCTTATGAGTTATTCTGGGATCTGATTCATATCAACACCGGGCAAGAGAAATTACCGGATGAGGTACACACTGCACATTTTGTGCGTGGTTTTTTCAGAACTCAAAAAAATACCCTTCGTCTAAACGTTCAGCTTGTTGAAAGTAAAATACAGAGGCTGATCCGGGCTGAAAATTTTGAAAATGTTATTGATCATCTGATGGTAAGGCAGGAAGATCTATTGTTGAACACCTTAGAGTTGCTCTCCAGGAACAATTAGAGCATAGAAAGGGCTCACTTGATATGCCCGTTCGACAGTTACCTGACGAATTTGAAGTGCCATTTCAAAAATTGAGCAGGTTCATCCTTCCTTTGGTAAGCATCTCTCCAATTCTATAAAAACAGGTATATTTTGTTCGTAAGAACCGGAGAAACCAATGGACTGGACTATTAAATAGTCCTACTTATGAAGATGGGTTCCAATAAACCTATTATGAAAGATTTCATAGAAGCTACGACTGCCAGAAACTGAAATAGATTCGACAGACTGGTCGATGATGATTTTAAAAGACATTCATCTTCTGTAGATGAAGAAATCAATAAAAAAGAAAAACTAAAGGAAGTTTCACCAAAAATAGCTTACACTATTTCCTGATCTTCAAGAAACCATCCTTTTTTTGAAGTGAGAGGTCTTTACTAACTTTACTATAAAAAATCATTAGAGATTCTAATGCGCCCAAACATCATTTGCTTTTTTCATAAACTACAGTAGATTTAAATCATGTATAAATATTAAAGTCCGAATTTCCTTCCATATTTTTCGTGGCTTCTATCGGAAGATGTTTGATCAAAGTGTTGATTGATCATAGTTGAGAATCTCACTGGTAAACTTCAAGTAAAAGTTAAGCCTTCTTGACGTTATTTTTTATTGATTTGAGGGATACAAATACAGAGAGGTAGTAATGAATTACCTTCTTTTATTATTATTAGTAACCCACTGGACACCAGAATTTCCGGCACCCGCTCAACCGCAGGGAAAAACGACTGATGTTCCATATACCAACTGGCCTGCGGAAGCTGTACAAATCCCTGCAGTTTCGCTCCAGTTCGAGAATCTGACAGTAAATAATGGGTTATCTGACGGATCTGTTCAGGCTATTGTGCAGGATCACCTTGGATACATGTGGTTCGGGACAGGGGGTGGCCTCGACCGTTACGACGGTTACGAATTTAAAAGCTATAAGCCGATTCCGTTCGATTCAACTTCTCTTTCCGAAGGTCTGATCAACGGGGTATATGAAGACGAAAAAGGTACGCTCTGGATTACCACTTCACGAGGGGGCCTGGATCTGCTGGATACCCAGCGGGCACAGTTTAAACACTACTACTATTTTGACGAAAACGACCCTCAATCCCTCGGGCATGAGGTACTGTGCAAGGTACATCCCAGCCGGTCGAACGCGATGTGGATTTGCACGCTCGGCGGCGGTCTCGACCGGTTAGACCTCGAGAGTGAGACGTTCGAGCATTACCGCCATGTGCCCGGCGACTCCACGAGCCTGAGCAACAACTATGTGTACGACGCCTACGAAGATCCCTCGGGGTATACGTGGGTGGCTACCGGTAATGGACTCAACCGCCTGAATCCTGAGCGCAGTGCCTTCTCACGCTATTTTTACACCCCGGATGATCCACAGTCGCCCAGCTCGATTCAGGCACAATGGTTTCGGTACATCCACCCCGATCCCGCCGATCCGTACCTGTTGTGGCTGGGAAGCGGGGAAGGGCTTATCCGTTTCGACACCCGCACAGAGCGCTATCAGCGGTATTTCTCCGCATTCGTGTACGCCGTCGTAGATGACCCGAATCGCCCCGGCGTACTCTGGCTGGCCACATCAGGTGACGAAGGGGGGCTGTACCGGTTCGATACCCATACAGGAGAGTATAGCCACTACCAACACGATCCGAATGACGCTGCAAGCCTCATAAGCAACAGACTTTTCAGTATCGCCGCTGACCGCAGTGGAATGATCTGGACGGGCAGTGCCAACGGCCTTGGCATCAGCCGCTTCGATCCGCAGGGTGCCGCTTTTCAACATTATCGTGCGGCATCGAACGGCCGTAACGCTCTGAGTCTGCCTGGCGTCTGGAGAATTCAAGAGGATATGGAGGGACGTCTCTGGGTAGTCGTCCAGGATGCCACCGGACGCGGAGAACTCAACCGCATCGACAGAGTGACAGGAGAGGTGAAGCGTTACTCCACTCAAGCTGATGGTTTTGCTGGCCGTGCTGTTCAGCCTCTGCATCTGGATGATGTCGGGAATGTCTGGATAGGAACCGATGAGGGTCTGGAGCAGCTCGATCCGAACAGGAGCCTGATCACTCGGTATGGGCTGGATCTGCAAAACTCGCGAAGAATTTCCTGGCAAACGGGTTCGTGGTACAACATCACAGAAATCTACGAAACTCGTACCGGTGATCTCTGGATAGGCACCAGCCGCGGTCTATACCAGTTGAACCGGACGAATGGGACGTTTACGCGTCACATACCGGACATTAATAAATCCCGCTACATTCCCAGACAGGATATAACCGCCCTGCTGGAAGATCGCGCCGGCACATTGTGGGTGGGGTCGATGGGTGGGCTATACAGGCTGGATCCGCAGACCGGGCACTATCGCCGCTTCGCACATGACGCATACGACGATGCCAGTCTGAGTGAGAACCTGGTCTACTCCCTGCACGAACGCCCGCGGGAGCCAGGCGTCCTCTGGATTGGCACGTCAAGCGGCGGCCTTAACCGCTTTGATACCGAGACCGGCACCTTCGAACACTTCACGACGGAAGACGGACTGCCCGACAATCGAATCTACGCGATCCTCGAAGACGACACTGGACGGCTCTGGATAAGCACCAACCGGGGGCTTTCCTGCTTCGACCCCGATGGCGGGACCTTCACAAAATACACCGTTCGCCACGGCCTGCAGTCCATGGAGTTCAACCACGGGGCTGCATACCGGAGCCCCACTGGCGAAATGTTCTTCGGTGGTCCCAATGGGCTCAACGCCTTCTTCCCCGACCGCCTGAGCCCCCACCTCACCCCGCCGGAGGTGGTCATCAATGACTTCAGTCTCTTCAACAAACCCTCGCCACACGGGCCGGATGCACCATTGTCCGCTCCGATCTGGCAAACCGATGAGGTACATTTGTCGCACGATCAAAATATGGTATCGTTCGGCTTCACCGCTTTCCATTACAAGCTCCCCGAGGAGAATACATTTGCCTACCGGCTCGATCCGGTGGATGAGGACTGGATCGCGGCGGGGACGCAGCGTTCGGTCACCTATTCGAGTCTCGCTCCGGGCAGCTTCACTTTCCGTGTTAAGGCGGCCAACAGTGACGGCATCTGGAACGAGCAGGGTACGTCGGTACGTCTCGTCGTAG
>CAZPWQ010000183.1:0-5444 GCA_964590495.1 uncultured Balneolaceae bacterium | reverse complement strand
ATCAAAAGCTTTACCTTATTTATTTAGCTACTTCAATATTTTGTGAACCTTTTTGAACAGCTTCCAAGGAGTAGATGTAGTTTAAAATTATATAAAATAAAAACAATACCGGGTACTGAAATTCATGATAATGACTGATGAAAGAGTTGCTTATAACATGTTAAATAAAAAGTTCTTGTTTCCCCTTGTAGTAATAAGCTGTCTAATTTTTTTCGGTTCTTTCTTACTACCGGGTTGTGACAGGGCAGAAGAAAGTCAAGAATCTTTAGAACCATTTACCATCAATCACTGGCAGGGTAGTGAGTCACGAATCGATCTGTCTTATCTCCTTGATCCTCCCGCCGGTAAACATGGTTTTGTTACGGCCAAAGGGGATCATTTTTATTCTGCAGACGGCCGGCAGATTCGCTTCTGGGGTGTAAATATCACCGAATGGACCAGAGGATCAACTATATGCTCTGGACGGAAGCGGCCGGCGGATGGGGAAACCGGTACAGGCTGAATCTGACGGATCAGAATGGAGGTTTCCGGTAGGGGATACGACGACCACCTGGTATGAGATTATTGTTGAACGATAAACTGATGTAAATAATCGCAAATAAAACAGATCCATTGATGAAGATAATCTGCAGTTCTTTAATATTCTTATGTGTTTTTAAATATCGGTAGCAGCAGCATTCAAAAATGTTGACAAAGAGAATATCCATTAGCTCAGGGTTTCCGAAAAATGGCAGTTTTTTTGTCAAGGAAGACAGTTCTCCTTTCTTTTTTCTTTGAGTAGAATTGTCCATTCCTTGTGAATTATCGTCCATTTACTTATGCGAATACGGGTTATACGTTTACGATATAAGATGGAGGATTGTAGTTTCTTATATGCTTCGTTCACATTATCGAAAATTTTGAAAAGCAAGTAAAACAATTCGTTGGCTTAAAGTTAGTCACAATAGAATTCAGCATAATTAGTATCACGATAATATGCTGGTAATTCTTCATCACAGTTTGTTAGGGTTATTAATAATCAAAACGGGATAATAAATGAATAAACTACTACATAATGTTATAAAGGTAATACCTGCACTTTTATTTCTTTTTTGGAGTGCAGATTTGATGGCTCAGAGTACTGTCTCCGGGCAAGTAACAGATGCCCAGTCCGGGGAGATTCTTCCCGGGGTGAATGTAGTGCTTCAGGGGACTCCTACTACAGGTTCATCTACAAATGCTGAGGGTCGTTTTGAATTGACTGTTCCCTCTCTGCAGGATACGTTGGTGTTCTCATTCATAGGTTATCAGCAACAGGAAGTACCTATCAATGGGAGGACTAACTTAGATGTTGAACTTTCCTCTGAAGTAATATTTGGCGATGAAATGGTTGTGGTGGGATATGGAACGTCCAACCGGGCAGACATAACCACAGCTATTTCAAGTGTGAACATTGACGATATAAATGTTGCAGCCAAGCCGAATGTAAATGATATGTTGTTTGGCCAGGCTGCCGGGTTGAGGGTGACCCAGGAGAGTTCACAGCCAGGTGGAATGGTCGACCTTTCAATTCGGGGTAGAGACGATCCACTCATCGTAGTGGACGGGGTCGTTGTACCCAGTGATGGATTGGAGCCCGGTATTAACTTCTCTGAATATAATCCTGTAAACAGGGGAAACCTGGCGGGACTCAAACCCAGTGATATAGAATCCATAGAGGTATTGAAAGATGCCAGTGCCTCTATGTATGGGGTGGATGCTTCGGATGGAGTAATCCTGATCACTACCAAATCGGGTCGGGCAGGAAGAATGGACGTAAGCTACAGCAGCACCGTCTCCTATCAGCAGAATTATGATTATATGCAGCCGTTGACGGCGGAACAGTACATGCGCTTTCTCAACCGATTTGAGGCTGACCGATACAATGCTGAGAATGATATGGAACCGTTTGGTTCGACCCCTTCAGACTTTGACCCCCGTTTTTCACAGTCTGAAATTAATAATGCCGGGGTTGGGACCGACTGGGTCGATTTCATCCTAAAAGATGGGAATCTGACCAACCAGAACCTGACTGTAAGTGGCGGGTCCGAAAGCATTACATATCAATTTTCGGGTAATTTCTTCAACCAGGATGCGACGGTAGAAAATTCGACTATGCAGAGGTATAATGCCAGGGCGAACATGACGTTTAAATTTAATGACGTTATCTCCTTAAACGCATCGGTCACGGGAAGCAAGAATTTCTATGATAACACTTTTGCCGGCTGGCAAACAGGTGGAGCCGGAGCGAATGGTTTTACCCCATTGCAGGGAGCTTTTGCCTATCCCGCCACCCTTCCTGTAAAAGATGAAGATGGGAACTTTACCCAATTCCAGACTACAGGGAACCCGGTATCCCAGCTTCAGATTAGAGATGAAACAGAATACAATTCTATGTTCTCAAGATTTTCGGTTGACCTGACGCTTATCCCGGATAAATTGACGGGCAAGATCTTGTATGGTAACAATTATGAAACCTCGGAAAGGGATTTCTTTATTCCCTCCACGGTCAACTGGTTTGATGAAAACGCTTCGAGGGGCTCGCTTCAACAGCAGGATCGGATGTATCAGACCATGGAGTCATATCTTAATTTTGCCTCCGATATTGGCGAATTCGCTGAAGTGAGTGCCGTGGCCGGTTTAGGTCGATATATAAATGAGGGTTTTGAATTTGGTCTGCAGGCCAGAGGCATGCTCGATGCAGTAAATACGAACAGGGTTAATGGTGCGAATTCGAACGTTAATTCAAGCAGATTTAAAGATGTTAAACTTTCCTATTTTAGCAGGGCGTCGGTTGATCTGCTTGAAAGATATGTTTTGGAGGGATCGGTACGGTACGATGGCTTCAGCCAGTTCTTCCCTGGTAGCAAGTATGCCTTATTTCCGAGTGGTTCGGTTGCCTGGAAGTTGACCAATGAACCGTTTTTTGAAACGTCCGATGTGGTTTCCCTGGTCAAATTAAGAGCAAGTATTGGTTCAACGGGAAGACCATTGCCCACAGGTGCGGCTTTCGCTGCGTTCTCTCCCGATGGCTATCTGGCAAGTTTCAATGACGGGTCCACAAACTATATCGCGGTACAGGCGACACAACAGGATCATCCGGAGCTGACATGGGAAAAAACGATCATGCAAAATGCGGGTATCGATTTCGGGTTTTTTGATGATCGCGTTTCCGGATCTTTTGATATTTTCAGGGACGACGTCACGGATCTGCTCAACACCGGGGCGAACACCCCGGCCCTTTCACTCCTTTCTGGACAACCGGTAAACGGGGGGCACATAGTGCGAACGGGCTATGAGGTAGGTTTGGATATAGACATTTTGCGCAGCCAGGATCTCTTCTGGCGAACCGGTATAACCCTTACCCACTTTAACGAACGATGGAAGGAACGATTTGAGGAAACCGATTTAGCCAGTTACCAAAGAGAAACGGATCCGGTGAATGTTATTTATGCATGGGAAACAGACGGTATACTGGATTTAGGGGAGGAAGCCCCCGAATGGCAACCCGATGCAGCTACAGTTGCGGGATCACCAATTTTTGTAGATCAAAACGGTGACGCGGTACTGGATTCGGCTGATGTCAAAAAGTTTCAGGTATTACCCGATGTAAGCATCGGACTTAGCAATACCTTCAACTACAAGAATTTTGATCTGACCGTTATGCTCTATGGCCAAATTGGGGCACACCGATTTAACAACAGCCTGCAGTGGGCCGATCCGAATGGCATGTTGGGTAGTAACCTCAGTGGTATTCAATCCATGGAACATGTATGGACTACAGAAAATCAAGATGGCTGGCTACCCGGTGCTTCGTTTCGGACAGCCGATTTGGGTACGATTGGTAACGTAGCCGGGGTCGGTACGGATTCCTATATTTCCCGGGCTGATTTTCTGCGGGCTCGAAACCTCACACTTGGCTATACATTTAACAGTTCGATGTTGAATAATTTAGTCAGAGAACTCAGGATTTATGCAGATGTGCAAAATGCATTTATCATCACCAATTATGAGGGAGCTGATCCGGAAGTGCGGCAGGATGGAGTGAAAGGAGCTCCGGCCCCCTTCCCGATGGTGCGCACATTCTCCCTTGGTGTTGATGTTAATTTTTAGAGAACAACAAATTTTAAAAATAACAGGATAAGACAATGAAGAAACTGAAACTACTTATAGTATTGATCGGCAGCTTGTTCTTGTTTAATGGATGTGATAGTGGACTCGATGCTCAAATCTTTGACGAGTTGAATCCTACAACGTTTCCATCCAATGCACAAGAGGCCGAATTGTATGCCTTGGAGGTTTATTATCCCTTTACCAGTCGCTGGCCCACTGAGAATTATCAGATCTTTGGGTTAGAGGAAGGGCACATCCAACAGTTTGATGCTCCGACCGACATCATGACCGAATTCACTGAGTGGGGTGGGTTTTTTCAAGATTATAGTCGGGCAAACTATGGTAACTTTACTTCCTACGGTAGAACGCGGAGTCATCTTGAGTATATCCGTTTTGTTACCGAGACAACCAAAATAATCGATGACCTGGAAAATCTGGATGTATTTACCAACGAGGAACCAAGAAATCAACTGGTGGCAGAAGTTCGCATGGCCAGGGGGTGGATTATGTACTACATGTTGCATCTTTACGGCCCGGTACCGGTTATACTCGATCCCGCTAAAATTGGCACCGAAGCGGAAGCAGACATGACCAGGCCACCGAGAGAGGAGTATGTGAATGCAGTTGCCAGTGATTTGAGGTTTGCCGCTGATAATCTGGCAGTTGATGCACCGGATTACGGCAGATTCAACAAGGGACTGGCCCTTACCGCCCTGATGAGACTGTATCTCAACGAACAGGATTTCCAGAATGCAGAGGACATCGGACGGGAAATTCAGGCAATGAACAAGTACAGCCTGGAAGATGATTACATGAGTCTGTTTACCGAAGCTACGGAACGGAATAGTGAAACCATCTGGGCCATTTCCGGCACTGGATCTTCCACGGGACGGGGCAATGAAGGAAATTTCAATGCGTATGCTTATTACACCTTACCGTCTGATTTTGAGGCTCCGGGTGTCACCCCGGGATGGGCTGCTCCCAATGCCGTTTTCATGGCCACGTGGGACTTTTACGATTCATTTGATCCCAGCGATGAACGCAGAGATCAGCTTGTAGAAAGTTATGGATCGCGAGACCGAACCAATTTGAGGGGTGCGGTAATCTTCAAATATCCTGGCCCTGCCGGATTTACCGGCGCCGACATACCCATCGCGCGGTATGCGGATGTTATGTTGATGCTTGCGGAATCCATTAACGAAAACAATGGAGGGCCAACCCCGGAGGCCATTAACCTTGTGAACGAAGTACGTAACCGGGCGGGCCTCGGCGATTTACCACTCGCAGCTACCACTTCGCAAGAGGCTTTTAAC
>CAZPWQ010000182.1:0-5476 GCA_964590495.1 uncultured Balneolaceae bacterium | reverse complement strand
AATCAACCCCGAAGCGGGTTGATTCGGCAGGATTTATTGGTAAGAATACAGACTTTGTTCCATTTCTAAATGATTTGATGGCACTGTTGAAGGTAACATCAGGCTGCCTTTGATGAGAAATATCTGCTTAAATACAATACCTTGTTTATTCAACCCACTCCGGGGTTGTCTGTTATTAATGAATTGGGTACCCCGTATTGCATACGGGGCTATTCATATTGAATCCCTTCGGGATTTACCTCGTACTGGTTCCCCGATTACTCGGGGTAACTTGGACCAGTATTTCTGCTAGCTGTTAGGGCACAAGTTGCCCTGACCTGAAATAACTTTTCTGTCTTCTAAATTAAAAAAGGCCGGAAGCATCTGCTCCCGGCCTTTTGGTTTATTACATTATCAAGATTTACATCAGTATCCCGGATTCTGTTCGAGATTCGGGTTCGTATTCATTGCACTTTCCGGTATAGGGAAGAGCGCTTTATCGTCTCCGTTGGGCTCGTGGTTAAGCCAGGTTTTGGTCGTAAAGATTCCAAACCGGATCATGTCGGTGCGCCGGTGTGCCTCAACGGCGAACTCCCACCCGAGCTCATCCAGCATACGTCCGTACTCAATATCGTCACCGGGATCGGGATTGGAGATCGTGCCATCTTCTTCCCACCAGCCAAAGGTAATACTACTGCCCTGTTGCAGATCTACACCGGTCACAAGCGCATCGGCCGGGTCATCAAAGGCTCGTTGCCGGACTTCAGTAACCAATTGTGCAGCTTCATTAGGCGACCCTGTGCGCAGCAGCGCTTCGGCCCGCATCAAATAAGTTTCTGCAAAACGGAAGAACGGGAAATCCACATCGGAATGAATCTGGATGCCGTCGTAGACTTCGTATTTTCCTATTGGAAAACCATGGTAAAACTGCGAACCCGGAGGCGCGACTCTTGGAACGTGTTTTACGAAATTTTCGGGTTCGTCCTCATCAAGCCCCTCAATGAGATGCGGCCCTGTCATCCAGGTATCCTCCATGCGGGTATCATCCTCATCGTAGGATTCAACGAATTGTGGTTGCGAAGATGCTCCGCCCCAGGGTTGGGTTCTCATCCCGAACGCACTCCGCTGACTTGGTCTCACTGTACTCATATGTTGCATATTACCCTGTCCTTCACTCTCATCATAGGGTATTGCAAAGATAATCTCCGAAGAGTTATGATTTTCCCGGACGAAATTATCCTTGTAATTACCTTCGAGTGAATACGGCCACTCCTCCCGGAAATTAGCAGGTATAACTTCCAGAACCTTATCGTAAGCAGGTGTTCCCCTATATACTTCGGCATTAAGATAGGCTCTGGCCAGTACCATCTTGCCTGCCCATTGGTTAAACCGACCGTAGGTACTCTGATCAGCAACTTCGCTAAGCAGCGGAATATTCTCCTCCAGCTCCTGTACCACGAAGTCATAGACCTCCTGGCGGGTATTCTGCTGCGGTGTCTCTTCAATGCTGAAATCGGTTACAATCGGCACATTGCCCTGATCATTAAGCAGAATCCAGTAGTAAAACGCCCGGGCTACTTTCAGCTCGGCGATCAGCTCCTCCCGGCCCTGTTCTATCGGTATATCCCCCTCTTCAATTTGGAGCAATACCCTGTTAGCGGCATTGATCCCGTCAAAGGACATAAACCAGCCGCTGGTGGCTGTAAAGTCCGAGGGCGTCCATGTATGCCGGTGCGAGCGGTTATAACGACCGCCGTCGAACCAGCCGTTGGGACGTACAGGCGTAACTCTGACATCGGCCGTTTCAGTTTGTGCCGACAACCAGGCATGGAACCCTATAACCCCATTACGAAGAGGAGTGTAGGTAGGACCTACCAGCCCCACGATATCACCCGGACCGGCCTCAAAGTTTTCTGCTGTTATTTCTGAAAACGGTCTTTCACTCAGGTCGGTACATGACGACAACACAACTGCCATCGTAAGCAGACCTACTGTTATAAAACGTGTTAAGTATTTCATAATAAGAGAATTTCTTTAAATTAAAATGTCAGGTTAACGCCAAGGGTAAAGGTGCGGGTAGTCGGGAACTTGTCTCTGGAATCGTTCCCGGGGCTCAGACCCGAGGTATTTACTTCAGGATCTATACCTTTGTAACCGGTAATAGTCAACAGGTTACTGCCCGATACATAAACCCTTGCATTCTGAACGAAGGTGAAATCAGCCACATTAAAGGTGTATCCCAGTGTAGCATTGTCAAGCTTCCAGTAATCACCGTCTTCTACATAGTGGCTGACATACGCCAACCCGGTATTGAGTGTGCGCTTACCAAACAGAGGTTCGAAAGCAGACTTCATTACATTTTCCGGCGTTAGCGTTGGATTCTCCAGGAACATGCGCTGGAAATTCAGGATCTGGTGACCGAATGCACCCCGCATAGTCACATTCAGGTCAAAGTTTTTATAACGCACGCTATGGTTCCAGCCGGCGTAATAATCCGGTATTCCGTTACCCAATATCTGACGATCTTCATTGTTGGCATCCGTCTGCAAAATATTTTCAATTTCTACAGAGCCGTCATCATTTTCTGTTCTTCTTTCGACAATCCACTGTCCATCATCAGAAATATCGACAGATTTGAAGCCGTAGAAGTCACCAATAGGTCCTCCGATTTCTATCCTGTGAGTGGGTAACTGGATAGGAGCTCCGGTACCCCCCTGGAAAATGAAATCACTACTGGTTTCAAAAAGCTCGTTGGACAGCGTAGTCAGTTGGTTACGGTTTGTTGAACCGTTAATGCTGGTTGTATAAGTGAAATCACCTCCTTGTGCTACCTCATACTCAAGACCAACTTCGATCCCTTCATTCCTCATTTTACCTACGTTGGCAGTGACCGAATTAAATACATTCGGCGGAACCGGAACCTGAAAATCCCAAAGCATATCGTTGGTATCCCTGCGATAAACATCGACATTCCCACTCAGGCGGTCGTTAAACAGGGCGAAATCAAGACCAAGGTTGATCTCTTCCTTGCGTTCCCACCTGAGATTGGGATTGGCATTCCGTTGGGGCACAATAGTTTGCACCCACTCACCATTATTAAAGACCCGGGCACCGAAATTCAAGCTGGGGAGCGATTGATATGGTTGACCAGGTGCGATACCGGTGACACCGAAACCTGCACGGATCTTAAGATCGCTGACAAAGTCAACATCTTCCATGAAGGCCTCTTCAGTGATTCTCCAACCTGCGGATACGGCCGGAAAGAGCCCCCACTTAAAATCTTCACCGAATTTTGAATTACCTTCATACCGGGCACTGGCCATGAGGATATATTTATTATCGAACGTATAGTTCAACCGGCTGAAGAAACCGATCAGTTTGAACGATTCTTTAAAGCTGCTCATGCTGGCTTCACCATCGGAAAGAGCATTCCCGCTTTCTATGCGATTGAAAGTAAACGCATCAGTGGGGAAATTAAAGTTACTCATCTCGAATTCTTCAAATATTTCCTCCTGGTAGCTGTATCCGCCAAGCAATCTGACCGAATGATCATCGAAATTTTCATTATAGGTACCTGTAAATTCCAACAGCTTGTCTTCAGTTGCAGCGGCACTGCGTGCAGCAAAGGCATTCAGCCCCCCTTCTACTGTTGCAACATGCTGTAAGGTTTGCGAGAAACCCGAAGTCTGATTCCACTGATTGAAAGATCCCAGCAATTGCAGATTCAGCTGTTCTACAGGATTCAAACCCAACGTACCGTTAAGACGAAGCTCCCGGTTTACAGTCTCGCCGTCGACCTCCTCTATCAGGACCAGTGGATTTTCATCCTCAAAGCCACTCCGGTACACGTAGTTACCTTCATCATCACGGGGAAGATCGGTTGGATTACGCGTAAGTGTAGTACGATAGGCAAATTCATTAAATCCGTTCTGACCGACACCGTCGCCGGTAAAATAGTTTTGTGAGCGGGCAATAAGGTTCAGATCTGCCGTAAGCAGGTCATCCATCATGGAATGTCTCACATTAAAACGACCGGTGGTTACTTCATTGTCTGAGCGGCGGAAAAGTCCCTCATCATTTCTATAATTAAACGTAGCCGTGTAGTTCGTCTGAGCCTCTCCTCCAGAAAAGCTGACATTATGATTCTGACTAACCGGGGTGCGCGTGACTACATCGAACCAATCGGTACTAGAGTTTGCAGGAATACGATCGTCAGTCGCTCCATAATCGACCAGCTGCGGGAAATCATCCTGCAATTCCCGGATGTCTTCCGCATCAAGCATGTCAACTTCCTTTTTGATCGTTTGAATATTGGTATATCCGTCATATTGGATCCGGGTCGGGGCACTACTGCTGCGCTGTTTAGTTGTTATCAAAATAACCCCGTTGGATCCACGGGAACCGTAAATAGCAGCCGCCGAACCGTCCTTCAGTACATCGAAAGACTCGATATCCTCAGGTGCAACCGTACTCAAATTACCCGGCACGCCATCAATAAGTATCAGAGGTTCAGTCGATGCATTCAGTGTGGTAATCCCCCGGAGACTGATCTCGGAGCCTACGGTCGGGTTCCCCGATGATCGCGAAACCGCAAGTCCCGGCACCTTCGCCCGAACCAGCTGAGCCGCATCTACCGCCGAGGCACTGATAAATTCGTCGGAATTCACTCTGGAAACAGCGCTGGTTACCTCCTCTTCCCGCTGTGTACCATAGCCTACAACTACCACATCATCAGCCGTTAATGTTCCCTGTTGCAGGGTGATGTCAATCTCCGATCTCCCGTTAATAGGGACTTCCTGGGTTTCATAACCCACGAAGGAAACGATTAACGTATCCGATCCGGAAGTGGCATTTACTTCGAACAACCCTGACGGGTTAGTTGATGCCCCCCGGTCGGTTCCTTTAACCAGAACATTCGCTCCCGGTATTGTTTCCGATGTCGAGGCATCGGTCACTGTACCCGAAACCGAATGCTGGGCAAAGACGCCTGCCGGTACCAGCAGAAAAGCTGCCAGAACCATAGTCAAACCTATCCTATTTGTATTTAATATATCCATATCATCATTTTTTTGATTAGAGTTATAACCCGGTCTATATTTTCCCCTTTCATATTCACATGCCAAGCGGCTTAAAACGGTAGATTTGAAACCTGTTGTTGAAACACGTGAAGTTGTAGTGTTACTGTTACACTTGTAATAAAAGAAATTTCCTCAATAAAGTTTAGGCAAGATCATAATTTTACATTTTTTTGATACAATTTGCACAAGTTTTCAGTGAACAATGAGCAATAAGCAATGAGCAATTTGATCAATCCTAAATAAGGTTGACCGTTTTAAGGTGTTGATTATTGTTTCTGTTACGGTACGTCCCCTCAGCAGCAGGGTTTTCTCCTTTGCCTAATATTTTACATGCGATTCGGCTTGTTCGTCAGAAATGTGGGCCGTATTGAATGCAATAAAAATTAGGTGTCGCTGTTACACTTTCAATGAAAGAATTC
>CAZPWQ010000181.1:0-5516 GCA_964590495.1 uncultured Balneolaceae bacterium | reverse complement strand
AAACCCTCCAAGGGTTTGGAACCCTTGGAGGGTTTTTCTTTAATAAACTAACCTATTCCAGCTCTTCATCCGAATTGTTGGATTGGAATAACGGATTGTCACGTTCGACAATAGGCATATCGTAGATTTGGTAAACCCCAAACTCGAACCGATTATTAACAAAGGGGCTTATGACACGGAAGAACTTGTACAGCCAATCAGGCCCCATTCTTTCTTTAAGTTCTTTACGGTAAGCTTCTACTGCCTTGTCCAGATAATACTGTCCTTTAAATGGAGGAGTATAATATTCTGTTGGTTCCGGAACTTCATGCACTCCCGATTCTGTCAGCATACCTTCAGATGCCGGTCTGTTGATTTTGTATTTCAGCTCAAGAGCTTTTTCTCTTTCTTCCATTTCAACAGACTGACGGGTGGTATCTGTTTCCTGTGCTGAAACCAATGAAGGAACTATGGCCAGCAGGATAAGGGCCAGTCCGCAGAATTTAATATAATTTGGAAGTTTAGAAGGCATTTACATCAATTCTTAATTTCGGTCTCACCAATATAACATTTGAACAGGAAAATTGTTTTCTATGCTTTTGATATTTCTTTTATGGAATCGACCAGCACTCCAGCCAATTCTTTCAGATCACCGTTACTTGTAACGAGGGGTGGTACCAGCCTGATTACATTGCCCTGAGTACAATTGGCAAGGACTCCAAGCTCCATCATTCTTTTTACGACATTACGGCACGGAAATGACAACTCAATACCGATCATCAGCCCCAGGCCACGCACATCTTTTATATTTGAGTCGACTGCCGCATATTCTTCGATCTTCTCCCGCAGATAACGACCCTTTTCCTGCGTTTGCTCAACAATGTCTTCTTCAGTAATAACTTCCAAAGCTGCATAAGAAGCAGCACATGCCAATGGATTCCCACCAAAGGTACTGCCATGATCGCCATGTTTTACAGTTTTGGCAACATGTTCTTTGCAAAGCATCGCACCGATCGGAAATCCGCCGCCCAAAGCCTTGGCCAGGGCGATTATATCCGGCGAAACATCGTAATGCTGAAAACCTAACATCCGGCCGGTCCGGGCAATTCCACTTTGTACTTCATCGACAATAAAAAGGGCATTGTTATTACGACAGAGCTTTTCTGCCGTCTTCATAAACTCTGCGGTAGCCACCGAAAGTCCGCCGGAGCCCTGAACCGGCTCCAGGACTATTCCCAGCGTCTGCTCGTCAAAGGCGGCTTCTAATGCATTGATATCATTGAATGGAATTTCATGAAATCCTGACAGCAGCGGATCGTATCCTTTTGAGTATTTTTCCATACCCATGGAGATCGTGGCCATTGTACGTCCGTGAAATGCATTGCTGACGGTAATAAGCGGACCGGTTTTATTATTTTTTTGTCCGTATTTCCGGGCAATTTTCAGGGATCCCTCCACTGCTTCGGCACCGCTGTTGCAGAGGAAAACCCGGTTCATACCCGAAATATCTGCAAGTTTTTCCACAAGTTGCGCCTGTGGCTTGTTGTAGTAGAAATTTGATATGTGCATCAATTTTCCCGCTTGTTCGCGGATGGCCTTGACAACCCGGGGGTGACAATGTCCCAGGTTGTTAACTGCAATACCCGCCAGTGCATCGATATACCTGTTGCCGTCTTCGTCCCATACATGAGCTCCTTTACCGCTCACCAGTGTGATTGGAAATCGGTTGTAAACATCGAGGTGAAACTGATTCGTAAGTTTTTGGACATCCATGTGAATCCAGGGTGTTATTTTAGCATTTCCCGATTAAAAATATTACGACAGCTTTGAATTTGAAAGTATTAGACAATCTCTAAACTTATTGAACTGTCCAAAAATCCCCCTTAGCAAAGGGGGTGCGGCTTTAGCCGCGGGGGTTGTTTCGATGGTAACGGCTTTATTATCGCGACAGCAGTAATTGTAACAATGAAGGTGTAGTTGAGTTCAAGCTCCATTTCTTTGATTTAGATGGTCCAACAACCCCCTTTAATTCCCCCTTTGTTAAGGGGGATTTTCTTTGCCTGAACAAAGATAACCAGCCAGAGCCTTCATACTTCTTCACCTAAATTTTCTTTTTTTGACTTTTACAAGGTTTCAAGAACCAGTCCAATCCGTCCGCGTTCGAGATCGAGCGACTCAATTTTTACCGTTATGATATCGCCTACAGCAACTACCTCATGCGGATCCTCTACTTTGCGGTCGGCCATCTTGGATATGTGAAGAAGTCCGTCCTGTTTAACGCCAATATCTATAAAAGCGCCAAAATCGACGACATTCCGTACTGTCCCCTCCAGTACCTGTTCTTTGCTGAGATCCTCCATCTGCATAATATCATCCCGAAGCACCGGCTTTGAAAGTGATTCCCTGGGGTCTCGTCCCGGTTTCTGCAGGTTTTCGATGATCAGCTCCAGCGTAGGTATTCCTACACCGACTTCTTCTGCCACCTGTTTTTTATCAATATTATTCAGTTTTCGGGCTATCTGTTTTTGCTGTTCATCCAGCCGGTTTATATCAATATCAAACAGGTTGCAAAGTTTTTCGGCAGCGTCATAACTTTCCGGATGGATGGCGGTATTGTCCAGCGGATTATCGGCTTCGGGGATTCGCATAAAACCGGCCGACTGCTGGAACCGAAATTCGCCGACACCGTCGATATCCTTAATCTGGCTGCGGCTGTAAAATACGCCCTCCGTTTCCCGACGCTTGACTATATTGCCAGCTACACGTTTTGTAAGTCCTGAAATATGTGAGAGCAAGGGTGCACTTGCGGTATTCAGATTGACACCCACTTTATTAACGCAGCTTTCGACAACATCATCGAGCGACTGTGCAAGCCGGTTCTGGTTTATATCGTGCTGATAAAGTCCGACTCCTATCGATTTAGGATCGATTTTTACAAGCTCAGCCAGCGGGTCGAGCACCCCCCGGGCGATCGAGATGTTACCGCGCTGTGCGGCTTCGAGATCGGGAAATTCTTCCGAGGCGATCTTTGAGGCCGAGTAGACAGAAGCGCCCGCCTCATTGACAATCAAGTAATTAAGTTCTTCATCCGGATGTTTCTCTTTACGCATCTGAATGAATTCCGCGACGATCTGTTCGGTTTCCCGGCTGGCGGTTCCGTTCCCGATTGCGATCAGGTTAACATTATATTTATCGATGAGGGTATCAAATACTTTCTCCGCGTCCGCCACTTTTTTCTGCGGAGGAGTAGGATAAACTGTAGTGCCTTCCATATACATACCTGTTTCATCAACCACAGCAACCTTGCAACCGCTGCGGTAGGCGGGATCAATGCCCATGACAACTTTGTGGTCGAGCGGTGGCTGCATCAACAGGTTGGCGAGATTTGTGGCGAAAGTTTCGATGGCATGGGTATCGGCTTTTTCCGTCAGCTCATTTCGCAGTTCCCGTTCGAGAGAGGGAAACAACAATCGTTTGTAGGCATCTTCCACCGCATCCTGCAGGTAGGGTGTAAAAATACTGCGATCATTGGTAATGACGATATCGTCAATGTTCTCGAGTGTGACTTCATCCCAGAGTTCTACATTCACAAAAAGGATATTCTCCCGTTCGCCCCGGTTGATAGCCAGAACCTGGTAGGGTTTCAAATATTTGGCTTTGGCCGAAAATTCGTAGTAGTCCTCAAAATTGGTCCGGTCTTTTACGGCTGGATTTTTTTCTGTTTTAATGACGGCATGCTCATGGAAAATTTCTCGCAGTTTCTCCCGTACTTCCGCCGATTCATTAATCCACTCCGCGACGATATTCAGAGCACCGCCCATAGCTTCTTCAGCCGAGGAAACTTCTTTTTCTTCATCAACAAACTGCGCCGCGATGTCCATGGGATCGCCTTTTTCAGTTTTCTGTTTCCATACATGCCCGGCCAGTGGTTCGAGCCCTTTCTCCTTCGCCATATCGCCTTTTGTACGGCGTTTGGGTTTGTACGGCAGGTAAAGATCTTCGAGGGTTTTGAGATCGGTGCAGTTTTTAATTTTTTCCTCAAGTTCGCCGGTCAGCTCGTCCTGTTCGTCAATCGTATTAAGGACCGTTTTCTTTCGATCTTCAAGAGTGCGGTGGAATTCCAGTTTGTCCCGTATTTCACGGATTTGTACCTCGTCGAGTCCGCCGGTAGCCTCCTGGCGGTACCGGGCGAGAAAAGGTACGGTGGCTCCGTCGTCTAAAAAGCCAGCAACGGTGCTTACCTGTTTCGGTTTAAAATTCATTTCTGATGCAATGCTGCTGTAAATCTGTGAGTCGGTCATTCGTTATTTTTGATTTTCGCATTGGGCAAATTTATTAGTTGTAACCGCTCAATGCCGTATGATATTTTCCAGGAATCCGGGATCTGAAAACTTTCGCGATTCTGACTTCTGAATTCAGTATCCTATATTTCAATCCCTGAAAATAAATACGCTAATCCAATATTAACACATGAAATTTGATCTGGATAAACTTCACGAATCAGCAATCGAAATCGCCAGAAAAGGCGGAGAACATACGCTGAAATATTACCGGAAAGTTTTTGATGTAGAGCGAAAATCGGATGATTCGCCGGTAACTGTTGCCGACCGGGAAACAGAAACAATGATGCGTCAGGCTATCAAAGACCGGTTTCCGGACCACGGAATCATAGGTGAGGAATTCGGCACCGAAGGGGAGGAAAGCCCGGTTCAGTGGATACTGGACCCTATTGACGGCACCAAATCGTTTATTCACGGGATGCCGCTTTACACAACGCTTGTGGGCATTGTAGTGGAAGAGGAACCTGTAGTTGGCGTAATTTATGCACCGGCACTCGATGAAATGTGCGAAGCCGCCAAAGGGAAAGGAGCCAGGCTCAACGACGAGCGTTGTGAAGTACGGCCGTGTAATAGTCTGTCACAAGCAACTTTTTTATCCACGGATGTCAGGACACATCGTACCGTGGATTTATCTGGTCCGTTCGAGAGATTGCTCGATTCTGCACGGCTGCACCGAACTTGGGGCGATGCTTATGGTCACATGATGGTGGCGACAGGACGTGCAGATATTATGTTTGATCCCGTTTTAAGTATCTGGGATGCGGCACCGCTGCTGACGGTAGTTCGTGAAGCGGGCGGCGTGTTTTCCGATATCAGGGGAGAGGAGACGATACAGACGGGAAATGGCATATCGTGCAGCCGGGAAATACATGATGATGTGATGAGTTTTTTTGAATAGTGGTATCTCCCCATCGGGCGGCTGGGATTGCCGTCCGGTGGGTAGGGAGGGGCTGGGTTTAGGAATCGAAAAGAAGGAAAGGCTGGTAACTCTACGAAGGGGCAAAAAATTATTCATCCCTCCTTGAGGAGGATGCCGGAATTCCGTGGGTTTATGGAATTCGGGCGGGAGATGTTTGGTGATTAACAGCGGTAGGACACCCCTCGGATCCATTCGAGAACGATCGAATGGATCAGGAGGCTGCCCCAAAAGTCTTTTTTGCTTTTTGAAAACTTAAATTATTTAGGTGTAGACCTCCA
>CAZPWQ010000180.1:0-5559 GCA_964590495.1 uncultured Balneolaceae bacterium | reverse complement strand
AAATTATTTAGCCATCATTATTATGTCTGATAAAGTTGGTATTTACGTTGATGCTGTCAATGTAACCATGAATGGCGGCTTTGGTCTCAGATATGATGTTCTTCGAAAATTTGCGTGCCGGGACGGATCACGTCCCTCGCGAATGAACGTTTATCTTGCCTATGATGAACGCAGGGCCAAAGAAGATCAATCCTACAAAAACAAAACCACCCGTTTCAGCGAAGTACTTCGTGACTTCGAATATAAAGTAGTTGAAAAGCCTGTTCAGTATTATAAAGATCAGGAGACCGATGAGATCATTACCAAATCGACTGTCGATATGGATATGGCTGTAGAGATGGTTATTCAGGCGGATCATCTGGACAAGGTAGTTTTGTTAACCAACAACGGCAGTTATGTAAGTGTAATAAATGCGTGCCAGAGTAAAGGCTGCCGTGTGGAAATGGTAGGCTTCGACAATGTCACTTCAAACCTGAAGAAAGCGGTCGATATGTATATTTCGGGATATTTGATTCCCGGCCTGTTGCCTATCGAATCTCCTTATGAGTGGGGCAAGGTAGGCTCCCGTGTCCGCGGAGTATGCTATGATTTTTCCCATAACGACGGGTACGGTTTTCTCCGGTATCTGATAGGTATGAATGAAAACCTGTGGATAACCGATTCACGGTTTACGGAGTCTCCGTATAAAACGGTGTTTGCCCATATTTCACAGTTCGAGGATAAATTCGACACCAGTTTTCTCCCCAGCCGCGATCTCATCTTTGAATTTGATCTGGTTGAAAATGAGAAGGGTTTGATTGCCGAAGATATCATTCTGGTGTCTGCCCCGTGAACGGTCGGGGATTTGTGCGGATAGGCAGGATGATTCGTGATGAGTAATCTCGGTTATAACCGGGTAATATTTCGTTTATGAACGGCAATTAAGGTATAGCACCTGTCATTTTTAAGCCGGCGTTCAAGAACCATAACCTGTTGAAAAATAACCTTGGTTGTAATGTACGAAACTTTTTTTGCAGAATAATCCTGAACACTGAAACTGCTTTGTATTTTGGTTTGCAAGAGCCGGGCCAGTGAACTTAAAGCATCTAATTTGGATCTGGCCCAAGATTTATAAGGATTAAATTCAGACATTTTTGCATTTCCTGCGGCGATCCAGTATCCGTCGGATTCAGTGGGATTAAAAATATCAGTTGTCCATTTCAAATTAGAATAGTTCGGGCGGGAGCGATCATTTGTGGAAGCTGCATTCAGAGAATCAACAGTAACAAAAAAATAGGCTTTCCCGTCTTTACTCAGCGAATCGATCTTTACTACACTTTGCCGGTCTATGGTTTCCCTGATTGCAAATTCATAACTGGTATTAAGTGTGTTGGTCCCAAAACTTTCAAGATAGATGGAGGTAAGCAGGTTCGCTTTTAAATCTTCCACTGCCAACCGGTGTGCTTCAATAAAAGAGGAATCAGGATAATAGCTGGACAGAGAAGTAACTCCGAAGCCATGTACCGGTGTTCCGTGTGGGATCAGGTATCCGGATGGTTTTGTTACTGTATCTTTTTGGGAAGAAAAAGTGCTCTGGGCATTAGAAATGCCACAGAGCACTAATAATAATAGAATGCAAATACTGAATAGCTTACTGGTCTCTGCCAATTCGGCTAAGGTCATTTTGCAATTCTTCAAACGCTTTGGATTCTTTGAATTTTACATAAAGTTCCTCATCCCTTGAAAGTGCATTTTCCAAAGAGCTCCTGGCATCACCAACCGGATATTTAACCAGTGCAAAGCACTCATATCGGTTATCATGTGTAGTAGTGAAGTGCAGCTCTTCGATACTTACTCCACTTAACGTTTCACCGGTAATTGATTTTTGTGCTGTAGTAAAACTTTCGTGGGTATTGGTATTTTCACCGCTTCCAATCTCCTCTATATACAGTTTTTCAAGCGCCTCGATTTTCTCGCCTAATTTTTGAGCCAAACCGGTTTTGGCATCGAGTTCGGCTTTACTCCGGGCAACATCTCTTCTGGAAGAGACGGATGATGAGGCTGAATATAAAAATTCGTCATTATCTTGTGGCGGATTGTTATACCATTGTGGCATTTCCTCAATTTCCTGTTGCATTTGTCTGGCCGGTTGCGGACTGCACGCCGCAATTATTACCATTAAGAAACCTATTGATCCTAGTATTAGTGTTATCCCTTTCATAAAAATCCCCGTTATTTATCCTTGAGTGATTGTCCATAATAATATCAGGCAATAAAAAAAACAACTAAATTTTTAAAGCCATTACTTTCATTATCTTATATATTAAAAAACAAATGCATAATTATGCAGGTTTTCTAAATTTTTTATAATATATCCCTTGTTTTATAACAAATATCTTAAGAAGAAATACCTTAAGATTTGAATAAGGTAGGGAAGAGCTCAATTGAAGCCAGAGCGGTTCTATGATGAATCCTGATTTTAGTATTGGATGACCGCCCATAAGTTATCATGGCATCGGAATGTGGCTGCTAAATGGATACACTATGAAAAAATATATTGGTTTGATATTAATATTCACATTCGTCAGCTTGGGGGAAGGTACGGCTCTGGCCCAGGATACATTTGACGAATGGAAGGAAAAGCAGAAGCAGGAATTCCAGGATTTCAGGGATGCCAGGGATAAGGAATTTATGAAGATGCTTGACGATACATGGAAGGCGATAAACGCTATAAAGGCAAAAGATTTTTATGAGGAACCCAAACCTGTGGATATCCCGGAAGTGGAAAAACCGACGGTTCGGGAGAACAGACCCGATCATGAACCGGTTGTTGAAGATGTTTCAATCCCTGATTTCAACATCGATTTCGACTCTCAGCGGCCGATTGAAATACCCGAATCCCCTGCAACGGTTGAAGGATATAAGAAATCAAAGATTGATTTTTATACGCTGGCTGTTCCCTACTCCTATCCTGAGGAATTTAATATTGAAATGGGTTCTAAAATAGATAAAAAGAGTATCAGTAATTTCTGGGGAACATTGGGTTCTGCAAATTATGAACCCATACTCGAACAAAGTCTCGAATTGAAAAACCGGTTGACCCTGAACGATTGGGGTTATGCGTCATTTCTGTATCGAATGGGGAAGGATATTTATGGAAGAAATGCCAATGAGAGTGTTCTCTTTACCTGGTTTATGATGACGAAAGCGGGCTACCAGGCTAAAGTCGGTTACGATCAAGATTACGTTTACCTTTTGTTGCCTGCCGATAATCAGCTTTTCAACACCAAATTTTTCAGGATTGACGGGCTTACACATTATGCTGTGAAGCTGGACAATACCTCGGCTACACCCTCTTCTATTTTTACCTACGACGGCACGTATCCGGAAGCAAATAAAAAGATGGATTTGAATATTGATTCTCATCCCAGGATCAATAAAAGCCTGATTGAAAAAAACCTGGCATTTAAATATAACAATGAACAATATGAGATCCCGGTACAGGTAAACAGAAATGTTGTTGCTTTCTATGAGCTCTACCCCGTTACCGACCTGGATATATATTTCAGTGCTTCCATTTCACCCGAAGCTAAATCTACTCTCCTCAGTTCATTGGCCCCTGTTATAAAAGGTAAAAGTGAGACAGAGTCCGTCAATATACTGCTCCGTTTCGTGCAAACTGCTTTCAGCTATCAAACTGACCAGGAGCAATTCGGTCATGAAAAATACCTGCTGCCGGAAGAAACGCTTTTCTATCCCTATTCCGATTGTGAGGACCGATCTATTTTGTTTTCAATGCTGGTTAAAGAACTAACCGGACTTGATGTTGTAGGAATACGATATCCGGGGCACCTGGCTGCGGCCGTAAAATTTTCAAATCCACCTGAAGGAGATTTTGTAATGGCCAAAGGGGAAAAATATACGATTGCAGATCCGACCTATGTGAATGCAAATATCGGGATGACTATGCCACAATACAGAGGGCAGGAACCGGAAATTGTAGAGTAAATAATCTGACGGATAATCTTAAATTTTGAATGCGGGTATGCCATTTCGGTTGATTAGCCCGCATTTCTCACCAAAAACTAATGCATTTGACCAAAGAACCATATCTCATAACTTACTATCTCAATGCCATATAGCTGTTTACTGCTATAACCCTTTTATTTATAACCCTTCGATCATATTCTTGTACTCAGTTCTGAAATCGTCATTGAGTTGCGGATAAGCAGTCATCATTCCAAGGGTATTCCGGCAATGGGAAATACGCTCACTCAAAGCAGTGCCCTGCCATTTGAGTTCTCCGATTTGCGATATAAAATCTCCTGCATCACTTTTAAAACGCTGTAATAGATCATTGGCAGCCTGAGAATTGTATCCCGCTCGATACATGTATACCATTCCCCAGAAATCAGCTTCATGTTTGTAGGCTTCCAGCTTGTCTTTAATAATATATTCATATACCTGATCGGTCCATTGCGTCAACTCCCGGCTGATCTTCACATATTTATCATCAGCCTGTTCATCATAATCCAGGCCTTCTTCCAGTTCATTAAAAATTCGGTCTGAATCAATCTTCACTTTGCGCTGACGGGTTTCCTTCAGCCCGTGTTGCAATGTTATATGGGCCAGTTCGTGGGCCAGGAAAAAGGCGACTTCCGCTTCCGTCTCCATTAGCATAAGCGCTCCTTTCGAGACGAAAATGATGCCGTTGGGAATAGCATAGCCTACCACATCATCCGTATCAAGAATATGAACCTGTACCGGGATCTCGTAGCGATGTGAATTTTCGGCTAGAACAAGTGCTACGTAATTCAGGTACTTCTGAAGGCTATAATTTTCCACAAGTCCGTCTTCGGCAATAATATCGGCGATTGCCCAACCCATTTGTTCAATTTCCGGTGTGAAATCGGGTATGGTATCACTGACAATGGGAAACCGGCCCCGGGCAATGTTCCATTGATAATCACTGATACGACTCTTTCGGAAACGACGATATTCTCTTGCATTAATACGATGATCAAATGACCGGCTGAAATCCACACGGGTTTCTCCATGGCGTATGGTTTTGTATTTTTTGGCAAAACCTTTGACGGCGGCCGCTACCTGGGCTGGAGAAACATATCGGCGCCGGATCAAATATTTGCTGATTACCAGGGACAAACAGCCACTTCTAATCTCCATATTCTGGCCGTCGGCATCGACAGATACCAAAATTCAAGCTATAACCTGAATTATGCCACGGCCGATGCTTCGGCTCTGGTAGAAGAGGTCCAAAGCAAAGCCGGTGATATCTTCGGTGAAGTCAAGGTAACCTATATCCGCGACAAAAAAGTGACGGTCAAAAAACTGGAAGCTTTCCTGAACGATGCCGTTCCGGAACTGACCGAGCAGTATAAAGGAATGGTTCAATACCCGCGGTCATGGTCGAGGGGACAGGATTTTCCGATCGGGGTGGTGAATGAGTGATGGAGGAGGTTTACACCTTTACCGGACTTTTTCGGATTTAATCCCAAAATTTTATTAAACTATCTTATTATAATAATGGCAGTCGGGATATACGGAGTGCTTTTCTGTACA
>CAZPWQ010000179.1:0-5625 GCA_964590495.1 uncultured Balneolaceae bacterium | reverse complement strand
TCATTTTGATCTATACCTATGTAGAGTATGAACGCAGCTATGATGAGTTTTTCAAAAATTCGGATCGAATATACCGGTTGGAATTTTATTCCGATTTACGAGGCGAGTTAAATACCCGTTATGCGAATATTAATCAGTATATAAATCCCGGCCCGCTTAATTCTATATCCGGCATTGAAAAGCACGTTCGGTTTGCCCCGCTATCCGATGTTTTTATAGAAGCGAACGGCGAAAAAATAGCGGAGTCTGATTTCTGGGCGGCCGATTCTTCTTTTTTTACTCTCTTTGACTTTCCCCTTCTTGAAGGTAACAAGAACAGAGTGCTTGCAGAACCAAACAGTATTGTCCTCACGCAAAAAACGGCCCGAAAGTATTTTGGAAATAAACGAGCTCTGGGCAGAACACTGGACATTACCTTCCAGGACAAAAGTACTACTCTTACGGTCACCGGCGTAACGGATCTTCCGTCCAATACCCACCTGCAGTTTGATGCCATAGTTTCAAAGTCCTTAACGGAAACTTTTTATAACAGAGAATTATCAGAAATTTATCTCGGGTATAATTATCTGCTGCTCAAAGAGGGACAGCATCCGTCTGACATCCAAAAACAGCTAAACGAAATAAATAAAATTGATTACCGCCTGAAACCCCTTACCGATATTCACCTGCACAGCAATGTACGAGCTGAGATAAGCCCTAACAGTGATATCCGGTATATCTATTTTCTTTCTGCTATTGCCATTATTCTTCTTGTCATCGCAAGCATCAACTTCACCAGTCTGGCAACGGCCCAGACGCTGCGACGCTATAAAGAAGCCGGGATTCGTAAAGTGCTGGGGGCTCAGAAAAGACAACTCATCGCCCAATTCTTATTTGAAGCTATTTTCCTTTCCCTTATGGCGCTTGCTGCCGGTTATATAGTAATCTATTATACCCTGCCTTTTTTAAACTTGCTCACCGGGAACCACCTGTTTATTTTTTCCGACTTTTTCAACCTTACATCCATCCTATTGTTTGTCCTGACAGCGGTATTAATGGGAATATTAGCCGGATTATATCCCGCTTTTTTACTTTCTGCCTTTCAGCCCGTTAAAACTCTTAAGAATGTTACTCCATCCGGCAAAAAGGGAGCTGCTATCTGGAAGTCTATTGTGGTGGTTCAGTTTGCGGCTTCCATCGCAATGATTATTTGCACTGTGACGATCTATCAACAGCTTAATTACATTCAAACCAAAGATCTCGGTTTTAATAAAGATCGGATTATTACAGTAACGAATACACTGGGAGACAGGTACGCTCCATTGAAATCCCGCCTGAAATCACTCGCGAGCGTTGAGGATGTCAGCGTCTCATCTTACATCCCCGGGATCAGCAAAACCAGCGGAACAGCGCTGGTGCAGACTGCATATTCTTCTGATTCCCTCACCTTTAACTGGATTTCGGTGGATTTCGATTTTTTTGACACTTATGGTATCGGGCTTAAAGAAGGCCGGATGTTCTCGGAGGAGTATGGCACGGACTCCACCCAGGCGTTTATGCTAAATGAAGCCGCGGTTAAAGTCTTGGGTTGGGACTCCCCGCTCGGCAAAGAATTAAATACATTTAACAGAAATGGGACGATAATCGGTGTTACGCAAAATTTCAACTTTCTTTCCCTGTATCAAAATTACAGTCCTATTGTGTATCTAATGGATGAAAGCCTGTATTTTAATTATTCTATCAAGATTGCCCCATCTAGTACCATTTCGAATGCCGTCTCTCAAATAGAGAAAACCTGGGAAACGGTGTTACCTGATACTCCATTCAATTACAATTTTGTTGATGAACAGTTCAACAGCTTGTATAAAAACGATCAACAGATGGGGAAAATGTTTGCCCTCTTCGCCGTACTGGCACTTTTTATTGCCTGTTTGGGATTGTTTAGTCTTTCCTCATTTATGGCCGCCAATAAACGAAAAGAAGTGAGTATTCGAAAAGTACTGGGTGCTACAATCTCAGAAATCCTCTTCTCCCGTTATAAAAATTATGGAAAACTTATCATCACCGCCTGCCTGATCGCCACTCCTGTTTCGTATCTCTATTTAAGAAACTGGCTGCAACAATTTGCGTTCAAAATAACGATCTCTTTTTGGGTCTTCCTGATTGCTATCGCTGGTATCCTGTGTATCGCTATTGTAACGGTCAGCTATGAATCTTTCAAAGCAGCTACTACAAATCCGGTTAAGATATTGAAAACAGAATAAAATAAACTGTACCAGTTAGCCAAGTGCCGCCTTTTCTTTCAATGAGATAGTCAAATATTAAAGACTTCATCATATTTATACTTGTGATGACTTGAACTAGTAATCGGTAAATAGTTCTCCTCACATCGACCTCTCTTTAAACTAATACAAATCCACTGCTTCGAGTTTTGTTATTATAAATTAGCTTTAACTAAAAATTATATTTTCCTATATTAAATTTAAGTTTTTTAAAAACATCCAAATTTAATATGGGATCCAAATTCTCCAGAAAATTTTTCCTGAAAACCGGGCTTTTTTCAGGTGCGGCAACCATGCTGGGTGCGTTGTTCACCAATACCGGTCAGTCACAGCAGCACCCCGAAAAAGATGAGCCGCGTGAACCTCCTCATGAGAATATGTCACACGGGGGAATGACGACGGTAGGCAGGGTCAATCACATACGGAATGGATTTGACCCGCATAACATCCTTACAGACTGGGATACCGGAAATGTTTCCCGGCTGCCTGACGGACAAACACTGCGGGAATATCAGGTTGTAGCGGTAGATAAAGAGATTGAAATTGCGCCCGGCATCTTTTTCCCGGCCTGGACCTATAACGGCAGAATTCCCGGGCCTACCATTCGCTGTACGGAAGGTGACAGAATCCGCGTTGATTTCCACAATGCAGGCACTCATCCCCATACTATCCATTTCCACGGTATCCATTCCGCCGCCATGGATGGCGTTCCTTCTGCGGGACCCGGCATGATCCAGCCGGGCGATTCGTTCACCTATGAATTTGATGCATTTCCCTACGGTTGTCACCTGTATCATTGCCATGCCACTCCACTGAAGCGCCATATTCACAAAGGCCTCTACGGTGCATTCATCATCGATCCCGATCCGGAGCGCCACCCGGATCATGCGGATACAGCCCGTTCCCGACTGCTCGGAACTAACGAAAACAAACCCTGGCAGGAGTTTCTTATCGTGATGAACGGTTTTGATACCAACTTTGACAACGAAAACGAAGTCTATGCCGCCAATACTGTTGCTTTTGCCTATCAACACAAACCGATCCGGGTTGACAGCCGGCGTCCCGTCCGGCTCTATCTGATCAATACAACTGAATTCGATCCGATTAATTCCCTTCATCTGCATGGCAACTTCTTCGACTTTTACGACCACGGGACTACCCTCACTCCTACTCAAAAAACCATTGATACCGTTATGATGTGCCAGGCGCAGCGGGGAATTCTGGAGTTTTCATTTGACGGCTTTGAACCCGGAAATTATATGTTCCACGCCCATCAGTCGGAATTTGCCGAACTGGGGTGGATGAGTTTCTTTGACGTCACTGACAAAGAGGTGTCGGTATGAATAAACAAATAGTTCAAAAACTGCCTACATGGGTTTGGGCTGTTATCCCGCTGGTGCTGCTGGGTGGCTCGATCTGGCTGTTCTTTGCTACCGAACCACTCAAGCCACTCGGGGTGACAGCCCCTCCGATTGAAGAAATAACGGTGGAACGTACCGTTTTAGATGAAAAAGGTATTCATATGTCAATCCGCGCCAACGGTTCGGAACCGGTGCGTATCGCCCAGGTACTGGTTGATGAAGCCTACTGGGAATTCACCCAGGAGCCGGCCGGTCCGTTATCTCGCCTGTCTACGGCAAGGATTGATATTCCCTACCCGTGGGTCAAAGATGAGCTTCACGAAATTACCTTCATTACCAACACGGGAGCCACTTTTGATCATACCATCGAAGTCGCAGTGCAAACACCGGAATGGTCCATCAACCGGATCGGAGCTTTTATTTTGCTGGGAATCTATATCGGGGTGATCCCGGTAGCCCTGGGGCTGATGTTTTATCCCTATCTCAAAACGCTCGGCCAGAACGGTCTTCAATTTATTCTTGCATTGACTATAGGATTGCTGGTATTCCTGTTTATAGATACGCTGCAAGAAGGACTGGAACTGGCTGAAATGGCTTCCGAAGCATTCCAGGGGAGCCTGCTGGTATGGCTTGTAACCGGTCTTGCATTTATGCTCATTTTCGCAACCGGCCGAAGGGGTGGAAAAGCACCCGAAGGGCTATCACTGTCCACCTGGCTCGCTTTTGGGATAGGACTCCATAATCTTGGAGAAGGGCTTGTCGTAGGAGCGGCCATGGCTTCCGGAGAAGCAGCACTCGGGTCATTCCTGGTCGTGGGATTCGTTCTTCATAACCTTACAGAAGGAATTGGTATAGCTGCTCCATTGCTAAAACGAAAAACCGGTTTCGGTACCTTCGTTAACCTGACACTGCTGGCAGGATTACCGGCCGCCGCCGGTACACTGATCGGCGCTTTTTCTTACTCTCCCCACTGGAGTGCCATCCTGTTTGCCATTGGCGCCGGAGCCATCCTGCAGGTAATCATCGAAGTCGGCCTGTTCCTTACCCGGCAATCGGAGGCAAAAACCTGGCTCAGTCTCCCGAACATGGCGGCTTTTGTTCTCGGTATAAGCATCATGTACGGAACAGCTCTGCTGATTAGTGTATGATTCAAGCAGGCCAAAATAGTTTTCAAAGAAATGAAAATGTTTCGTTCGTTGGTCTGATTCTTGGATTTAATTTTTAAGCTTTATTTACACAGGAATCTTCACAAACACTCCAGGCTTTAATTCTTATCGCTTTATCTGAAAGCTATATTTATTTCTTTCATAAGATGAACATTATATATTTGAAATCCTTTATTAATGGATCGTAAATAAATGAACTTTACCTCATACAAAAAACGTCCCATCCGGTTTCTGGGAATTTATAAGTACAAAAACTGGAAACTGAAAGTGTACGGTATCTCAGCCAAAAACGAATATCCACCCGACCCCCTTATTGAAGCAGCCAAGTCACAATTGCCGGATTGGCTGACACTTGCAAAAGCCTATGATTGGCCGGTTTATGATATCGGCTTTGTAATCATTCATGGAGCTAATGACGGTAATTACGTTTTGGTTAACTGGTGGCTTGGCGAAAACATGCTGCAACACTATATCTATTTCTCCACCCGGGAAAAGCCGGACACCTTCAAACTGGTATCGGACAAAGGACTGATGGGCTGTGTGTGGGAATTGGAGGTAATCAACTTCGAGCGAATTGCCTGGGTGGAACATATACTCAAAAAAGCTGCCAACCCTGATTTTGAACGTTACCTTAATGAACATTCTAATACAGACTTCTGATTATGGGAAACAATGTAACGATCAGAAAGGCACAGCCCGACGATATCAACGAGATTATCAATTTGTGCAGTGAGCACGCGGCATTTGAGAAGGCTGAATACAGCAAAGAGGGAAAGGCGGAAAAGCTTTCCCGCCACCTTTTTGGCGATACCCCCAGCCTCTATTGCCTGATTGCGG
>CAZPWQ010000178.1:0-5654 GCA_964590495.1 uncultured Balneolaceae bacterium | reverse complement strand
TCCTGCAAATGGAGGAAACCAATGACCGCTTTATGGAGCCGGAAGTACACAGGTTCATGGGTGAGATGTATCAAAGCAAGAATTCTCACGACACCAAACGGGCAAAACGCAGCCTGCAAAAAGCGATGAAGGCCGCTCGTACTCAAAAGGCTCACGTTTTTAAAAAACGAGCACAAAAGAGCCTGAAGAACCTGCATTAATTTTGCCATAGAACGCTTTAGAAACGCTCTGCTTTTATATTCAAAAAAGCTCAGCGAAAATCCGCGAAGTTTACAGCACTGAGGCGGTCCAAAAAGGATGTCATTCTTCCCGAACCGTCGGGACAGAATCTCCTGCCGTTGATAAAGATAGGAGATATCGGATCGGGGTCCGGCATGACAAAGTTGAGTTCATTTGCCTTATTTTATAACCTTTTTGGACCGCCTCAGGGTTAAAATCAATAAAAGAATAAAACCATGAAAAAATTGCTTTTCATACTCCTGGTCGTTTTGACGCCGTATGTTCTAACGGCCCAACATCCCGAAGGCAGTGTGGTTGTCGATTATATTCACGCACCTTCTCTCCAGGTTGGCAGCGAGGAAATTCCGGATCGGCGGGTTACGATTTATCTGCCCCCAAATTATGATGATAACACATCTGTACGGTATCCCGTGATTTATTACCTGCACGGTTTTACCTGGAGCGACAGCCTTCAAATTGCATCAGACAAATTTGACAAGTTGTTGGATAAAGCCATTGCTACGGGAAAAATTGATCCCGTCATTGTTGTAATACCCAACCACAATGACGAATACCGGGGAAGTTATTATACCAATTCTACCCTTACCGGCAACTGGGCTGATTTTACGGCTTATGATTTGGTTGAGTATGTTGATATGAACTATCGGACAATTCCTGACCGCTTGAGCCGTGGGGTTACAGGTCATTCTATGGGAGGGTTTGGTGCAATTAAAATGGGAATGCAGTTTCCAAATATCTTTTCGAGTATCTATAGTATGTCAGCGGCTTCATTAGGTCTCACGAAAGATTTAGGACCAAAGGGGGAAGCCTTCCGCCGCGCACAGCAAATAAAATCGAAAGAGGTGTTGGTCAATGGCTATGAGGAATTTCAGGCAAATGCCATTGTAGCGGCTGGTCGCGCATTTTCTCCTAATCCCGATAGCCCGCCTTTCTATATAGATTTACCTTTTACCTATACGGGAGACAGTCTTACAGTCCATGATGATGTACTTCAATTATGGCATGATAATCTCCCTCTGGAGATGGTAAATCAGTATGCAAACAATTTAAAGAAATTAACCGCACTCAAACTTGATTGGGGAAGGAATGAAGAATTCCCGCATATAGTGGCAACCAATCAAATGTTCAGCCTGAAACTTGAGAATCTTGGTATCGAGCACTATGCCAAAGAATATATTGGCACTCACAGCAATAAACTTTGGACCGATGACGGACGTGCGTTAAACGATATGCTGCCATTTTTTCAACGATACCTGGTTTTCGAGTAGTCGTACCATTAAGCCTCCAAGGGTTTCAAACCCTTGGAGGGCTGCAAACAAACAATAAACAACGGAGATAAAACCATGAACACGATAGAAGAACTGAAGGAAACGCTCAGGGGACAACTGACAGAACCGGGGGATGCGGATTATGATGAGGCGCGGCAAATCTACAATGCCATGATCGACCGCGAACCCCGGTATATTGTTTACTGTGAAAATGCAGCAGACGTGATTGCTGCCGTTAATTTCGGGCGAGAAAACGATATACGAACATCTGTGCGGTGTGGAGGTCATAACGGTGCTGGGCTTGCTTTGGTGGATAACGGGCTTGTGATTGATCTTTCCCGGATGAATGGTGTGCGGGTAAATCCGGATGAAAAAACAGTGCGGGCTGAAGGCGGATGCACCTGGGGCGATGTGGATCACGCCACTCATGCTTTTGGTATGGCGACAGTCAGTGGAGTGGTCTCCACAACGGGTGTCGGCGGACTGACTCTCGGCGGCGGCCACGGCTACCTGACCCGCAAATACGGACTGACTATAGACAACCTGCTTGAAGCGGATGTTGTATTGGCCGACGGAAGTCTGGTTCACGCCAGCAAAAATGAAAATCCGGATCTGTTCTGGGCGCTGCGTGGCGGTGGCGGAAACTTCGGAGTGGTCACTTCCTTCAAATACCGGCTCCATCCGGTAAAAAATGTTGTTGCCGGGCCGCTTTTCTGGCCTCTTGAAGAGACGGAAAAAACCATGAAATGGTACCGGGAATGGTTTCCCACTCAGCCGAATGACGTGTACGCTTTCTATCTGGTGGCCGAAGTACCGCCCGGAGACCCTTTTCCTGAAGAAATTCATAATGAGAAAGTGTGCGGGTTGTTGTGGTGCTATACCGGCGATGGCGATATTGAACCCATCGTTCAGCCGGCGCGGGACATTGCCGAACCTATATTCGAGTTTGTCGGCGAGATGCCCTACCCTGTCTTACAAGGTATGTTTGACGATCTTTACCCGAAGGGCGATCAGTGGTACTGGAAGGGAGATATTGTCCATGAGCTGAGCAACGAAGCCATAGAGCAGCACAAACGGTTCGCCGAAGTTCCCACCACGAAATCCACCATGCACCTCTACCCTATCGATGGTGCCGTACACAAAGTGGGTAAAGATGAAACTGCGTGGGCATACCGCGATGCCAGATGGTCGATGGTGATGGCCGGTGTTGACCCGGATCCTACCAACAAAAGCAAAATCAGTCGCTGGGCAAAAGATTACTGGGAAGCCGTACATCCCCACACGGCGGGCGGCGCTTACATCAACTTTATGATGGAAGAGGGCGAAGAGAGAATCAAAGCCACATACCGGGATAATTACGATCATTTGCAAAAAGTAAAAGCGAAATACGACCCGGAAAACTTCTTTAATATGAATCAGAATATTAAGCCGGAAAAAGTATTAACTGCAAAATAAATAACATTATGGCAGAATTGATGAAAAGAAAAATAAATAAAGAAAAGCTTGAGAAGCTTGCTGAGTTAACCATCGGTTATTTTACCGGCGACACTGTCTCCAAGATGATTTACCTGGGAGACAAGCTGAACCTTTACAATATGCTGACTCAACTGGAAACAACCACAGCGGCTGAATTAGCTGAGGCAACTTCTCTGAAAGAACGCTGGCTGTTGGAATGGCTTCGAAACCAAGCATCGGCAGGAATACTCGACTTTGAAGGCAACGGCAGGTATTCAATCTCACCGGAAGCGGCGACTGTTTTTGTGAATACTGAAAGTCCGTTTTACCTTGCAGGAGCGTTCAGTGCTCCGATAACACCGGAGGAACTGGACAAAGCAGAAGAAGCGTTTAAAACCGGTATCGGGATTACATGGGACGAACATGGAGAAAACACAGCCTGTATGATTAAACGCTTCAGTGCTCCTTCTCATAAAATGCTGCCAGAATTTTTGTCCAGGGTTGATGGGCTTACAGACCGGCTCAAAGATGGAACTCATGTGGTGGATGTTGGCTGTGGAGCAGGTGTTGCCTTACGCGAATTGGCCAGAACCTAACCAAATTCCACTTTTGAAGGATACGATCCCTCTCCACACGCTATTAATATAGCTAAACGGGATACAGAGAAAGATCAGCTAAACAACATTACCTACAAAATAGCGGGAGGTGAAGAGTTGCCCAAAAAAGCAAATTACGACCTGGTGCTCACATTAGACTGTATGCACGACATGACGCGGCCTGATGAAATAATCAAAGCTATTCGGCAAAGTATTAAACCGGATGGAGTTTGGATCATCAAAGATATCCGATGCTCTCATAACATGAAGAAGAACCTTGAGAATCCGATGTCGCCGCTTTTTTATGGTATTTCAGTGCTTTACTGTATGTCAGCGGCATTGTCTGAACCAAACGGAGCAGGGTTAGGAACGATGGGATTCAATCCTAAAATAGCTGAGGAAATGGCAGGGAAAGGCGGCTTCAGGAATTTTGAACAGCTCGAAATTGATGAGGATCCGTTCAATAATTTTTATGCCGCATATCCCGGATGACATCAACTTACAAAGTTGTGACCCGGGAAACCTGGAGGAGCTTTTATGGGGCATTGGGAAATTCAGGCAGAAGTTCTGTAATTCACATTTTTCAGTTGGTAGATGGTAAATTAAAGCAGAGTGGGGTGAGGGCTGGGAGTGGAGTACCTGGATAAGTAAGTGAAAAATCTAACAAAAGTGACCTAAGAATTTTTCGATGGCAATCAGAACATAAAACCATCTTAGTCATGGAATTAGTAAAACTATCACTCGTCATTGTTTTTGCTGTAGCAATTACAACCGGTTTATGTGCACAGTCCGAACCAAAAGTTGATTTTGAAGACGGGTTCGCAGAAGTGAATGGTACTGAGCTCTACTACAAAATAATTGGTGAGGGGGAACCGATTGTAATACTACACGGCGGCCCGGGCATGGATCATAATCATTTATTTGAAAGTGTCAGTAAACTTTCCAGTGATCTTGAAGTTATTTTTTATGATCAAAGAGGTACCGGGAAATCTTCTGGTGATATTGATTCAACTAATATAAATACGGCAACATTTGTAGATGATCTGGAAGCACTCCGACAGAAATTAAGTCTTGATAAAATGAATCTGTTGGGCATTTCATGGGGAGGTATGCTGGCAATGCAATATGCTATGGCCTACCCTGATCATTTGAATGTATTGATTTTGGGGTGTCCGATGGGCGCAAGCTCAGAATTTTTTGGACCCTTTAATGAAATTAATCAACAGCGTAGGACTTCAGAAGACAGCTTGGCAATGATAAAATTAAGTGAAACCGAGGGATTCAAAAATTTCGACCCTGAAATAAGAAATAAATACAGCAGGTTAAGATTCAAACCCTACTTCCATCCCGACAACCATCATTTGGCAAAAAGAATTAATTTCGATTATGCACCCAATACATTTAAAAACGGAAGAAAGGTTCACTCCTTAATTTTTCAAGAATATGTGGATTATGATATCCATGACGATTTACAAGTTATTTCAGCTTCAACACTAATTCTGCACGGAGATGCAGATCCTATTCTTCCGAAATTCGCTGAGCAAATTCACCAATCTATTCCCAACTCCGAATTTGTACTACTGGAGGATACCGGGCACCTCATTTTTGTAGAGGCCCAAGATGAGTTTCTTTCAAAAACTATCCATTTTTTTCAATTGCATAGTCAGTAAGGGCTTCAGTTTTAAAATAACTATGAACCAAGGCACTACCACTAAATAATCAATGTGACCGAAAAATTTTTCCCTATGTAAACAGAATATATAGCCGGAGAGAATTATGAACCGATACTTATTTATAGTAGTCCTACTTATTGCAATACCAGAGACTCAGTTATTCGCTCAGAACTGTCAACAACTTACAGATCTTTATATTGAAGATACAAACCTGTTATCCGCTACCATTGTGCCTGCCAGTGAAGATCTTCCGGAATACTGCCGAATTTTAGGATATGTCCGCCCGGCCATTAATTTTGAAATTCGCCTGCCTGCGAAAGAATGGAACGGTAAATTTTATATGGCCGGCTGCGGGGCTTATTGTGGTAAACTGGAAAGTGAAAATTCCGGTTTTATCAATGCTATTAATTTTGGCCTGAGAC
>CAZPWQ010000177.1:0-5699 GCA_964590495.1 uncultured Balneolaceae bacterium | reverse complement strand
TGGTGGACCATGGAAAACTGGAAAACCAATATCGGCTTCGTAAAGCCCGATACGACGGATCTGAACAAATTGCTTCTGCTCGATTTCTTCCTGGTGTATTCCAACGACTGGTTCCTGGTTCCATTTACCCTGCCAGTGGGGAGTCTCGGGAACCTCAGGGGGTTGACGGTCACCAATACCTTCGGAGAAAAAACGTGGATCGAAGCCGCCGGTTCGGGACCGGATGAAGACTGGCAGCGCTGGAATATGTATACCCACAGCATCAGGGGCAGTGAGGATGTCCCGGCCGATACGGGACTCTCTGTGTTGCCGGTGGCGCGAAAAGTACTCGAGGGCAAACCGCTGGAAGAAGTGTATATGCTTCGCGATGAGATTGCCAATATGGTGTGGGGCGTTGAGTCGAGGATCCCGCTCATGACGGGCAAAAGCAAAGCCGGGCGGGAGGCCGGACATGAGATCCGGAACAAACTGCAGCAGTTGACGGATCAAAAAGAGTCCTCCGAACCGGCGGAAGAGATTGCATTCAAAGCAAATATCCGGTACGAGGTTGTCAATTCCGTCCCGGAACAGTGGATCCCCTTTATTCCGGTTCATAAAGACGGCAGTCAGCGGGAGATCGAGCTGCAGCGGGCGGCCATGCCGAGGATTTTGGAAAATGATCCCGGCGTACCTAAAAAAATTGAACCGCGGACCTCGTTGCTGCGCGAGGGACTGGAGGAGAGAGCCAACTATTTTATTCACGAAGAAGAAATTCCCAGGGCCGGTGTAAACATTCGCAAAGCGTTTCAGCGGACCCGCTGGTACGACGGTAAAGTGTATAACTGGCTGGGTATCAGGAAAAAAACAGGACGCGGAGAGGGGCATAGCGGCCTGGCGTTCGATCAGATCGTCCCCGTGGAAAAGAACGGTTCGGAATCAGAATCAGATTTCGAAAGTTAGATAAAGCGGACCGCCGGCAATTTCAGTTGTTCATTTGCCAACATAAGGGATACTGTATCTATGTATGAGCTGTCGGGGCTTGGATCACCAATCCAATACCTGCTTCCGCTGTTTCAACACTTGTACGTACGCCACTTTCTTCTCAGTACTTATAAAACTGATTTCTATCAGCCGCTTCCATTCGGGAAATGCCTGTCTCAATTCCTCCCCAATGTTACTCAGAACTTTTTCATTCAGCCCCAATCGCTCCTTTCCAAAATAGTCGAAAAAAATATCATGATTGAATTTTGTTTTCTTGCCCTGCAGCGGAAGGGCCATCTCTTCGGCCGGATCAGCAAGGACGATCGTTGTGTTCAGCAGGTCATAGGCTGGAGAGAGTTCAATCTTACCTTCCCGGTGGATCAGTGAAAAGTTTTTCAGGTGCATGTCCTCATTACCGGTAAGCCAGCAAAAGAGGGTACGGCGAAAGAGCTTCATTTTTTCCACTACGGGGAATGTGCAGTGATCTTCGATCAGGATAACTACCTTCTCCATTGAATAGTCGTATTTGGTCTCACGGCTCATACCAGCCACCTGGGCAAAATCTTCCACATGGATTTTACCGGTCCGGCCCGTACGGTCAAATCTCCGGATGAAATAGAGCATGGAATCGTCTTTCGCATAGAACAGTCCGTGAAAAGGCACCTCGATGCCGCAAACTTTCGCCATCCGCATGGTCAAATCCTCGTTCTGAGGTACCTCTTCGTAATCCGTCAGCTGGGCCTTTAATATATAGCTGCCGTTCTTGTCGACGATCTTAAAAGATTGGTCCTTTACGCTGAGCTGGGCACTTAGCTTTGGCTGCACTCCGGCGATCGACATTTTGGTCATCCGCTTCTGTGCCTCCCGGATCTGTTCTCTCCGGTCCAGCGGGAACGGCTGCAGGTTTACCAGCGCGGGATTCAGTTTGTTCAGTCCTGTTTTACTGTATCGTCCGGATACAATTTCTTCATAAGTTATCGGGCAGCGACTCATTCATCTACCTCCCGTACCGTTACGGCACCCACGGTATCTTCTCCGACGGCCATAAGCTGGGAGAACGGGTCGTTCCGGTCGATCTTTTTAGTACGCAGTAACATCTCCAGGTTTACCCCTTCCGGCAGCAGTCCTTCGAAGAAAGGGGGGAACCGGTCGAATTCATATTTGCGTTGCTCCACAGGCATCGTAACCGAGACCGGGGGACCAGTGTATTCGGAATGATAGACGAACCGGTACCGGCTGTTCTTTTCTTCTTCGATGAGAACACCCGCTTCCCGGTTATGCAGAAATACTTCAGCTTTTCGCACGGCGCACCTCCTCTTTGCACTGCTCCATCACCGGGCTGTCCAGCCGGATGGAAATGTTGAGTACGTTACATACCTTTTGCAAGGTATCGAACCGGACGGTCTCCTTGCCATGTTCGATATCAAACACCACCGTTTTACCCACACCGGCCAGTTCGGCCAGCCGCTTCTGGGTCAGATTACTCTTCTCACGATGACACCGGATAAGGGCTCCAAAGGTTTCCATAATAGCATTAATTACTGTTTGAGCGGTATTTAATGCTATTATAAGGAATAAACTATTTAAAATCATCTTATAAAAGCAAAAATTACTGTCTTGGCGGTAATAAAAAGGGTTATTACCCCTGAGATGATATAAATAATTCTAATAAACTATATTTTACTGCTAAAACGGTGA
This sequence comes from uncultured Balneolaceae bacterium, assembly GCA_964590495.1. Classification (GTDB taxonomy): domain Bacteria; phylum Bacteroidota; class Rhodothermia; order Balneolales; family Balneolaceae; genus CAZPWQ01. The sequence continues at coordinate 3,041 of CAZPWQ010000177.1, read as the reverse complement.
ATACGAGATTCTGCCTTGTTGAGCTGATAGGGTGATCTAGGACACCCATGATTTCCATCTATAATCACAATAAAATGTGATTTATAGCCTTTTAGTTACTTTGTCTCATTAAATATTATCGATTATCACATTAAAGTATGATATTTAGTATATTAACACAGAGTAAATCAAAATTATCGCGTAATATCACACTATAATGTTAGTCAAAGAAGTGGGTCAGCAGATCAAAGCACGCAGGGATACCTTAGGTATTACTCAGCCTGATTTAGCAGAAATGGCTGGGATTAGCAAAAATACACTCTATAAAATCGAGACGGGACAGGCGAATCCAACACTTAAGGTGCTCAATAAGATTGCAGATATCCTGGGGATGGAAATAACCATGACGGTTAAAAAACCAAGGTAAGATAGATGAGAGCAGCAGAGGTTATAAGGAATGGAGAGAAGGTGGGCACATTAGTGCAGCACAATAAGAGATCATATGAATTTACTTATGATGATGCTTGGTATGAAAATCCGTCCAAGCCAGCTGTCAGTCTGACCATGCCCAAAAACCAAAAAGTGTATAAATCGGATCATTTATTTCCCTTTTTCTTCAATATGCTGTCGGAAGGAGTGAACAAAAAGCTGCAGGCCCGGCAGCTTAAAATTGATGAAGAGGATTACTTCGGTCTGCTTCTCGAAATTGCCCAAACAGATACGATCGGAGCCATAACTGTTCGACCTATAGATAACATGGAATCATGAGTTTCCCTGAAATTAAATATTGCCCAGGTACGTTATCAGAAGGATTTGAAACCTACAGTCAAACTTGTTTAAAACGTGTTTTTAACGGCAGAAAAGTGCATCATGTGCTACCTTATAATTCCCCGGACGTTAGTGAGGCAGATGCAGAGTTGTTCATTGAGAACCGTAAGCGACTTTCAATATCCGGTGTGCAGGAGAAGGTTTCTTTAGTGCTGGAAAAAAATAAATTAAGACTGCAAAAGGAGGGAGAACAGGGAACGTATATACTTAAGCCTATTCCCCGGGACCTCAAGAAAACAAATCAAGTACCTGCCAATGAGCACTTGACAATGCAGATCGCACGTCGGGTTTATGGAATTGAAACAGCTGAAAATGCACTTATCTTTTTTAAGAATGGAGATCCGGCTTACATTACAAAACGTTTTGACGTAAATGAAGACGGTTCAAAGCTCGGTAAAGAGGATTTTGCTACCCTCGCCGGAAAAACTGCGGAAACGGATGGAAAGAATTTCAAATATGATTACAGTTATGAACAAGCAGGCAGACTAATCAAAAAGTTTGTCCCAGCCTTTCCGGTAGAAATAGAAAAATTCTACACTTTGGTGTTGTTCAACTATATGTTTGGAAATGGAGATGCTCACCTGAAGAATTTCAGTGTGCTGGAAACACCTCAGGGAGATTATATATTGAGTCCGGCTTATGACCTTATCAATACGCAGTTACATGTTGATGATTCACCTTTGGCCTTAAACGATGGATTATTCAAAGATTTCGAAATGACCAAAAGTTTTGAGGCCAATGGTTTTTATGCCTACGATGATTTCCACGAGTTTGGGATAATAATTGGGTTGGTGAAATCCCGTATGGAAAAGATCCTTCAAACATTTATGACAAATCAGAAAAATGTCTTCCAGCTCATCGATCATAGTTACCTAAGTAACGAAATGAAAAAAGAATATAAAGCCACATATAAAAAGAAACTCCAGGCTATTAATTATTCTTATCTGGGGAGAATTTAATAGTTATACATGCCCAGGGGGAGAGTCATAGGGGATTAGAAACAAAATGATAATTTGTTTCTGCTTTTTTATCGTTGCGTGACTCATAACAGCTTCCACTTTTTACTGTTCAAGAGTAAAAAATTATCATATATTAACCGGCAATGGAACCGGTCAATTAACCGGACAGATATTTATTTATTTGGATACTTATTTATTTTATAAGTGCTTGAAATTAAATAACTTATAACAAGTTAAATACTGGACACTTATCCGGCCAAATAACCGGTCAAAACATGAGAAAAACAGACTTTTATACTCATCCTCGCGAGATGGAACCTTTATTTCCGTCTCAAAATGAGCAGTTGATCGATCTCGCCATGGACGTGCACCGGAAAGCCGCTGAGTTGGGAGGCTCGTTGCACAAAATTACCAGAAGAGCAGTTGCCGGTCTGCTCAGGCATATAAACAGTTATTACTCAAACTTGATCGAGGGCCATCACACACATCCTGCTGATGTAGAACGTGCTGTCCGAAAAGAATATGATGAAGATCCCAAAAAGAGAGCTCTTCAAAAACTAAGTGTAGCACACATTGAAGTCCAAAAGCAAATTGAAAAAAGATTAACAGATGAACCTGGACTGGAAATTTCTTCCCCGGATTTTCTTTGCTGGATTCATGGTAGTTTTTACAATCTGGTTCCTGAGGATTTCAGACGAATAAAGGATCCGGCTACCGGAGAGATGTTTTTAATGGATTCCGGAAAACTAAGAGACCGATTGGTCGAAGTTGGAAATCATATACCACCGCACCCTGAGTCATTGAAAGCCTTCATGGATACATTTAATGAGGTGTTTAACCCGGACACCTTACATGGATCTAAAAAGCTGGTTGCTCTTGCTACAAGCCATCACCGGCTGACATGGATTCACCCATTTATAGACGGCAATGGGAGGGTTGCAAGATTATTCACTCATGCATATATGAAGAAGGCTCAGATCGAGTCACACGGATTATGGACCATTTCCCGTGGACTTTCCAGAGAAAGTGAAGCCTATAAAAGTATGCTGGCCAGTGCTGATAGCAGCCGAAAAGGAGTTTATGATGGCAGGGGTAATCTCTCGGAAGGAGCACTGAAAGAGTTTTGTTTCTATTTCCTGGAAACCTGTTTGGTCCAGATTGAATTTATGGGTGAACTATTGGATCTGGATAATCTTTCACAACGTATTCATGGTTATATTGACTTGAGAGCTCAAGGCATTTTAACCGGTGAGAAACAGTTAAAAGAGGAATCAA
>CAZPWQ010000176.1:0-5731 GCA_964590495.1 uncultured Balneolaceae bacterium | reverse complement strand
TGACCTCCGGTTGGCTATAGGATGGGGTGTGGTTCGGTTCCAATTTGTATGAATCATTAAATTTGCCACCGGTGGTGGCGGAATCCGGCGTACCGGACCGGGAGGTCCGGCACGAGGGTTTATCTGGATCTGGTATCTGGAAACCAGTATCTGGCATCCAGTATCAGGAATCCGGATCTGTCATCGTCCCCATAAACAGGATCGTCTGCGATTCTACTTCGCGAATTACATAGAAAAAGGGCCGGTCGAAACGAATGATCTTCGTTTGAGGTGCACTTGTGATGCCCATCTCCACGGATGTGACGGCGGCCGCCTCGGTACCTTCCTCATCTACACGGATAAATGTCTTATGACGTGTACCGCTGATATGAAGATCATCATAACCCGGACTGATACCACTGAAATCAGATGTACTCGCTTTAAAAGCATCGGTGATACCTAAATCCTCTAAAACCTTCATGAAATTATCGATTTCATATTCCATTCTAAACTTTGGTATTTCAAGCGTGAGGGTGACTTCGCTAAAACTGCCGGTGATATTTTTCCATTCCTCCCAGGTCAGATCGTTTACCCAGGTTTCCAGATCCGTTTCTTCATCTGGCAGCACCAAAGTCATGGCATAGCCCGCATCCCCGTAGTAAAGATTGACAGCCTCATAATCATCGCCCTGTTTGTAGAGCATATTCTCCTGCTGTTCCATCCGCATCATATCCGTCTCAACAGTCGAACCGTCGGAAGTATGAAAAGGTTTTTGAATGGTATTGTCCGGGTCAAATTGTACCGACCAGTCGCCATTGAAATAAATGGCGTTGATAAGATACATCATGGTAAGTGGATCGATAGGTCCCTGAACGATTTCATCAATCAATCCTTCGGTCTTATCATCTACCCAGCTGTTGATCCTGTCCACTGTTTCGGGATCGTCAAAGTCAGCCGCTTCAATTGCCGCTTCATAATATTCCCGATTGGTCTCCAGGAAGTTCTGTTCTACAGAAAAAGAATCGCGGTACCAGATGGAATTGGCAATATTGAACTCCACTTTATCATCAAATTGCGTCAGCAGCTCTATAAGATCTTTTGCTGCTTCATTGATTTGATCACGACTCATTTCAGCCATTCCGAATGTCTCTTGCATCTGTGTGTAAGTATCGCCGTCAGCCCCGTTCATTGTCATTCCATATGCCATCAAAATGCTCAACGGTGAGACGAAGTGGCTTTGATCGGGGTCATCTTCAATCAGCCGGTGCATCAGGTTGAAGCCGAAATCACCCGAGCCGTTTACAACCCCTGCCTCACTTTCTGAAAGTTGACGGGGAAGTTCGCGGCGTTCAAAAGATTCGGATTCCTCGTTATTATTTACCTGGTTCATTTCGCAACCCATCAAAGAGATGGCTAAAAGAAGACTTATAGCCGTTAATAGTATCTGTTTAAGCATCATAAAATGATTTGTAGAATTATCGGTCATTTTTTCTCTATTAATATTACACATGAAGTTGCCTGGATAACTATATTTTACGGGCAAGTTACTCAACAAATTCCACCGTACCGTTTTTAAAGACTCTGAAAGCGGCATTTCCTCCTACAAACGTATATAACAGGTATTCATCGAATACCTGTACCTCGATATCTTTTATGAAGCCTGTGTAGAATACAGGTATAGGACCTGCACTCTCTATTGACGGCACCTTTTTTAAAAGATTACCTGTGGCATATCCATTGACAAGACGATCGGTAAGAAATATTGCCATCGAATTGCTCATCGATGTCAATTCACTGTAATTATCCAGAACATAACCATATTTATCAATGATTTTGTCTATATTGAGATTTCCTGTCCCTGTTTCTCCATTTCTCCACGCGTTCAGCCAGGAAGACGCAGCAACAGTATCAACCATGATCATAATGGTATAAGGACTGGCTGGTTGCGTGGCATGAATTGGCTGCTCCCGGGTGACTTTAATAGCTTTTTCGTGATCAGAGTTGACGATATGGATTAAACCATTATAAAATAGATCGACCAGTTCTTGAGGGATTTCAATTTTATCCGTGTCAATTTCATCTATATACCGCAGAGAAAGCTTCTCGGCATCTGTCAGATACCATGACCGCTCTTCTTCTGATAAATGGTCATCCCCGGCAGGTGCAATGGTATCATCATTTATCCAATCGATAACTTCCTGGCCGGAAAAATTTGTGACATCGCTGCAGGCACAAATTGAAATTGCCAAAAATGCCAATGTACCATTTAGGATTGTTTGAATTCGCGTGGATATCATTGTTTCACCTAATTTCGGTTATTCAAGACACATTTATGGTGTGGGATCAGTCATGGTGCCCATAAACAGGATCGTCCCGGATTCCACCTCTCGTATCACGTAGAAAAAAGGGCGGTCGAAACGCACCGATGGGGGAGCACTTGTAAAACTGACTTCTACCGAAGTTACAGCCGCTGCTTCGGTACCTTCCTCATCTACACGGATGAATGTCTTATGTTTTGTATCGCTTATATGAAGATCGTCTTGGTCCGGATTAATGCGGCTAAAATCGGAAATCTTGTAATCAAAGGCATCTACAATGCCCATTTCCTGCAGAACTTCTTTAAAATTCTTAATCTCATACTCGATTTCAAATTTGGGCATTTCCAGAGTGAGGGGGCCTTCCCGGAATCCCCCGGTCAGCTCCTGCCAAGCTTTCCAGTCCATGCTCGTCAGCCAGTTTTCAAGGCCCACCTCTTCGTCGGGCAGCACTAGTGTCATGGCAAATCCGGCGTCTCCGTAGAAGAGATTGACGGCCTGGTAGTCTTCACCGCGTTTGTAAAATATCTGTTCCTGCTGATCCATGTGCATCATGTCTGTCTCAACGGTCGACCCCTCGGGACGGTGAAAAGGCCCTGTCCGGGTCTCGTCGGGATCAAACTGCAGGGTCCAGTCCCCGTTGAAGTAGATAGCATTTATCAAATACATAACTGTTTGTGGATCGATAGGTCCCTGAACGATTTCATCAATCAATCCTTCAGTCTTATCATCTACCCAGCTGTTGATCAGGTCCACTGTTTCGGGATCGTCAAAGTCAGCCGCTTCAATGACCGCTTCAAAATAATCCCGGTTGGTCTCCAGAAAGTTTTCTTCTACAGAAAATGTATCGCGGTACCAGATGGAATTGGCGATATTAAACTGCACTTTTTCATCAAACTGTGTCAGCAGTTCTATGAGATCTTTTGCGGCTTCATTAATTTGATCACGACTCATTTCCGCCATTCCGAATGTCTCTTGCATCTGTGTGTAAGTATCGCCGTCAGCCCCGTTCATTGTCATTCCATATGCCATCAAAATGCTCAACGGTGAGACGAAGTGGCTTTGATCGGGGTCATCTTCAATCAGCCGGTGCATCAGGTTGAAGCCGAAATCACCCGAGCCGTTTACAACCCCTGCCTCACTTTCTGAAAGCTGACGGGGAAGTTCGCGGCGTTCAAAGGATTCGTTGCCGGGCTCTTCATCGGCAGAACTAATCAGGTTACAGCCATTCAGCGGTACGATTAGCAGCAAAGTTAAAATGGGATACAGTATTCGCTTCAGCATAAACTTTTTGAGTTTCTTTTCATGGTTAATATTAACGATTGTTTTTCACTGCTATTACACGTTTACTGGGTGGCATAACTATTCGGGATAGATATTTCTTTCAATAGAACCCCGACAGAAGTCAGGACAGGCACGGATGTTACTGATCGAGCGGATTTAGAGCAGATAGATCATAAAAAAAACGATACTATCTGCCGCCCACCGGAAGGAGACTTTTGGGGTGAGGATAAAAAAGATGCCGGGACTTTGATTATGTCCCGGCATCAACGTCTCTCCGGCTTATCTAACTTTAGGGAGTTTTACCTGGTAGTACACATGAGAATGAAAGGATAACTAGTGTGATCATAAACAAGGCATTTTTTCACTCATATACGTGCTTTAATTACATTTTTGTGAGCAATACACGTTAACATAATTGCCATTTCTGGTAAAAAGTACTACTTTAGTATCACTATGAAAACAGAACTCGTTACTACTTTAAAACGTCAGGCCACCAGGCTCCTTGCTGAACTTCGCGAAGAGAAGGAACCGGTGCTCATTACCGAACATGGAAAACCATCCGCTTATTTGGTTGATGTTGAACATTTCGAGAAGATTCAGAGAAAACTTGAGCTGCTCGAAGGATTAGCACGCGGTGAAAAAGCTATTTTAGAAGATCGTGTCGTTCCACACGATGAGGCTAAAAAGCGAATGCAGCGATGGCTCAAGTAATATGGACCGAGCCTGCCGTGCAAGATTTAGATCGAATCGCGGATTACATTTCATTAGATGATCCCAAAGCTGCTAAGAAACTAGTCCGCAAGGCTTTTGAAAGGGTTGAGAGTCTGAGTCAACACCCGAAGTTGGGTAAAGTTGTTCCTGAGTTAGAAGAGTCTATTTATCGCCATTTGGTTCTCTCTCCCTGTCGAATTTTTTACCGTTTTGAAAATAACAAGATTTACATTATTCACGTCATGCGAGCCGAGCACCAGGCGCTAGATGAATGCCAGATAATCTATGCCAATCAGGAATCTCCATGAATACCACAGAAACAAACTCGCCGCTCAAGCCCGGAATTGCAGGAAATGATCGCCGGTCCTTCGTCGAAGATGTGCTGGCAATGGGCTATTTTCTGCTGTCCGCCGCCGGCTCCTTCCGCAGCCGTAAAATGCAGCTGTGGCAGGTGGTATTCTCAAAAAACGGCATCATCGGAGGGTATACGCCCATCCGGTGAATTAGGTTATATTCCAGTTTCAATTAAGCAAAAGCGATCAACAAGCCAATTAGTACAAGGAGTATGTTTTAGGGATCGTTAGTACGCTGATAAAATCATTCAGGAATCGTGAACTTAGAGGATTACTACAACAAGCTATGGAATCAGTCACTCCAGAAGTTTAGGAGCAACGAATTTGAGTTTGATCCTGTAATTAATTCTGAAGATGACTCCAGATATGGTATAACCTTACTGGCCCGACCTTCAAGAGAAGTAAAGCAAAATATTTCCAGAACGCTGGATGAAATTAAAAATGTAGCTCCCAATCAATACTATTATCCGGGATCAGATTTACATGTAACTATTTTGTCAATTATTTCTTGTTATTCTGGATTCTCACTTGATCAAGTTGATCAATCAGATTACCAAAAAATTGTTCAATCTGCTATCGATTCGATTTCTCCTTTTGAAATTATATTTTGTGGTTTAACAGCTTCTTCTTCAAGTATTTTGATTCAAGGATTTCCAGGAAGTAATCAACTAAACGTTTTGAGAGATGAATTAAGAGAAAAGTTTAAAGATTCCGGCCTGCAACACTCTATTGACAAACGTTATCAGTTGCAAGCAGCTCACGTGACAGTCGTTCGATTTAAAGAATCGTTTAAAAATGCTGAGAGATTTGTTAACAAAGTTACCAGGTTAAGAGATAGAAATTTTGGCAGTTGTGTCATAGATCAAGTTGAGTTGGTCGGTAATGACTGGTATCAGCAACAAGACAAGGTCAAATCCATTGCTAAATTTTCCTTAGGCAAACAAAAAGTATCGTAGCGTAATAACCGCACATTAAGGTCTGAAGCAGTGACCGATTTCTACGAAAAAGGAATGCTGATAAATTCAGCACCACCGGTTAAAGGTGGGCTGAAATATATTCGTCAGGGGAGAGCACCGGGATACTATCCGG
>CAZPWQ010000175.1:0-5896 GCA_964590495.1 uncultured Balneolaceae bacterium | reverse complement strand
TTTTCAATGTTTCAAGTTCTCTGAGAACCGATTCCAGGTTCGATTGGAACTCCCCGAACTGTCGTTGCGCAATACGGTAATTCTCCTTCTGGATCTCGGTTGCATCGGAAGTTGAGCTCCCGATAGATGCAGTGGCAACACCTGCCCGGTCGTCGATGGAGGGGATGACCAGCTCGGAACGGGAGGTCTTCGTCTCATCACCGTTCAGCGTCTCATCCAGGTCCAGCAATTGCAGGCGCAGGCTGTCGGCTTTGACATACTGCTGCTGCATTTCACCGTGTTTCACGAGGGCCTCCTTGAGCTCCGAGATCTCCTGCAGGGCTTCATCCAGTCTCTCACCTGCGGCATCGATACGGCCCGATAGCCTGATTGCCTGATGATGGAATTCGGCCAGTTGCCTGCGGTTTTCGGCCGGCAGCGTTACATTGTCAAGGGGCGTAACGGTGATGGTTTGACTGTTACCGACCGGCGTCCATTCCCCGTTTACGACCCCGGAGAGCGACACCTGGTATTCTCCCGGCGGAACCAGCGGTCGCGCACTCCACCATCCGCTGCCCCCACCTACGGCGTCAGCTCTCAGATCCCACGTCACACGGTGCAATCCACTGCGGGCCGGCTGCCTGATGCGGCTCACTACTTCTCCATTGCCGTCGGTGATCGTCAGTACTACAAACGGATCTTCCTGTTGATCTTCCTTCTCAAGCCGTTCCCAGTCGGGATAGTCTATCGGCTCGTTCCGGCTTAATTTTTCCTCCTCTTCCCTTTTACGCTGTTCTTTCAGCGTGGGAATCGACTCTTTAAGATGATACCTGATCACCGCCCCGGTCGGCGGATTCGGAGAGGAGTAAAAGTTGTGTCCCTGCGATCCGCTATGCCGGTTGGCCTCGATATATTGAAGTGCCTCTTTCACGGGAAAGATATGGGCCTCCGCCGACAAATTCTTTTGATTCAGATCTCTCAGGAATCCGTAATCATCAGCGATAAAAAATCCGAGTCCGAAGGAAGCGAGTACCAGGTCATCTTCTCCCTGATGGATCTCAATATCACGAATCGATATCGTGGGAATATCGCGGGCCTCAGCCCATGTTTCGCCACCATCCAGCGAAATGTGCAGACCGAATTCCGTTCCCAAAAACAGGATATCCTCATCTTCATGATCCTGATAAATCGCCCATCCTGGCTGGTCCTGGGGAAGATCGCCGCTCAATGTACTCCACGAACGGCCGCGATCGTTGCTCACCAGAACATACGGCTTGTAATCGCCGTCTTTGTGATTGTTAAAGACCGCAAATACCTGGTCTCCATTCAGGGGGGAAGCAAAAAGGTCCGCCACGAAAGCACGTTCGGGAACATCCGGAAGGTTTTCGACTTTCCGCCAGTTTTGCCCGCCGTCTTCCGTTACCTGGATCAGGCCATCATCAGTACCTGCATAGATCAGCCCCTCGTTAATGGGTGATTCATCCAGCGCAACAATTGTACTTAGTGGAGAAGTAAATACATTTTTAAATACAGCTTCCGGGCTCCATATGCGTCCCATCACTTCCATCTGATTGCGATCGAGCTGACGGGTCAGGTCTGCGCTGACAGACGTCCATGAATTACCACGATCATCACTTTTAAACAGATTTTGTGCTGCAAAGTAGAGCGTTTCATTATTGTGCGGACTTATAATCAGCGGAGAGTTCCAGTGCCAGCGCAGTGGCGGCTCGCCCTCGGCAGGCTGCGGCTGGATGTCGGTCTGCTGCCCGCTTTGGCGGTCGTATCGCACCAGATTGCCGTATTGCGACTGGCTGTAGAGGATATCGGGATTCCCGGGATCTACGCGCGTCTGGAAACCGTCGCCGCCCTTGGTAAAAAACCAGTCGCCGTTAACAATACCCTGCTCATTGATCGTCTGATTGGGTGCGCCAAGTGTGCTGTTGTCCTGAGTACCGCCATAGACATAGTAGAACGGCTTTGAATTATCAATTCCTACTCTGTAAAACTGGGTGATCGGCAGGTTGTTAATAAATTTCCAGGTCGCCCCGCTGTCCCAGCTCTCGTAGATTCCTCCGTCGCTGCTCATCATGAGGTAGTCGGAATTGTCCGGATCAAACACAATGTCATGGTTATCGACATGCTTATTTTGTTCGCTCATCTGCATCCAGCTGGAGCCGCCGTCTTCGGTGTAATGTGTGCGTACATCAACGGCATATACCTTGTCAAACTCGTGTGGACTCGGGAACAGCTCCATATAATACTGGGCATCTACAACCATATGATCGCTTTTTTTTGTCCACGTTTCGCCCCGGTTATCCGAACGGAAGAAGCCCCCGCGGTCTCCCTCCGCAGCGATAATGGCATAGACTATTTCCGGTTTCTGGGGAGATATCGCCAGCCCGATCCGGCCGACATCCACGCCGGTGGGCAGTCCGCGGGTCAGCTTTTTCCAATTCTCCCCGCCGTCAACCGATTTATAGATTGCACCCTCCGGTCCCCCGGCCACCAGGATTCCGAAGTGACGACGCCGCTGGTATGAAGAGGCATAAAGGATATCCGGGTTGGAGTAATCCATGATCACATCAGAAATGCCGGTGTTCTCACTAACATGCAGCACACGCTCCCAGGTTTCACCCCCATCGATCGTTTTGTAAAGCCCCCGCTCACCACCGGCCGACCAGAGCGGACCCTGCGAGGCCACATAAACAATGTCACTATCACGCGGATCGATCTCGATCTTACCGATATGGTTGGATGTTTCGAGGCCCGTGTTGGTCCAGGTTTTGCCCCCGTCCGTACTTTTGTAAACGCCGTCGCCGTACCCGACTGAGCGCTGACTGTTGTTCTCACCGGTTCCCACCCAGATCACGTTCGTGTCTGAAGAATCGATCGCCACCGTCCCGATCGCGTAGGAGCCCTGGTTTTTAAAAATATTTTCCCAGGTTGTCCCTGCATTCTCCGTTTTCCAGACACTCCCCGAGGATACCCCGACATACCATGTTGAGGGATCGGACGGATCTTTCACTACTTTGGATATGCGTCCCCCGGTCATGCCCGGTGTCAGGTTCCGGAACTCCAGGTTTTGAGCCAAATCCAGTGGCTCAGTTTCCGGGGATTGGGCAATACATATCATGGTTATCAGAACCGAACCGATCGTTAGAATAATTTTTCTTAGCATAGAAATTGAATCCTGATTTTTATTCGGGGAAATACTAGTTATTGAGTTCAATAATCGCATATAAATCATTAATTAAACGGAATGGAGCTAGTGGCAAATTTTTTTAAAGTACCCGTAAATAAGAGTGACCCAAAAAGTCAAAAAAATCATATAATTTCCTAAAAATTTAGGTTTTATTCTAAATACCCAGCGCCATCCCCCTTAATCCCCCTTTGAAGGGGGAAATGAGGGTGGTTTTTCCCGAAAAGGGGGATGGCTATTCAATATCAAAAGCCGTCTCCGTAATTTTATAGATTACAACCTTTTTAGACAGCCTCAACTCTATTTGCGGAAACGAAGATAACAAAGGCAACACATGAAGATTAATGAATCCTGTTTTAATACTCATCTTTAGGCCCGACTTTCTCTTCCTGTTCATCAACCATCTTTCGCACATCTTCCAGCAGCTGTTTGGCATCGTAAATTATACCATCCTTAATCGTATAATTTACTCCCCCTACACGCTCGGCTTCACCGGTTTCATCGCTGTAGCGCACATGACCGGTTCCATAAAGCACTTTTAAATTAGCTACGGGATTCTCGTCAACTATTAAAAGATCTGCCTTTTTACCCGGACGAATGATACCAAAATCCACAGGCTCATCCATCTGCTTGAATAACTCCTCTGCCGGATGAAGTGTAGCAGATCTGATTACTTCCAGCGGATGAAAACCAGCCTCCTGAAACAGCTCCATCTCCTCAATGGTAGAAAATCCATAAAGGTTATAGATGAATCCTGCATCCGAGCTGACGGTTACGCGTCCACCGGCATCTTTGTAATCATCCAGAAACTGCATCCAGCGGCGATAGAAATTTTTCCACTGTATTTCGTCTTCTGTCGTCCAGTCCCAGTAATAGGAGCCGTGATTGGTCCGGCTGGGTTTGTAAAAATCCCACATCTGGGGCATGGTGTATTCCTCATGCCAGTCGGCGTTTCGCGAACGCATCACATCCCGGCTGGCCAGATAGGCCGTCATCGTGGGATCCATCGTGAAATCCAGCTCGATAAGTTCGTCAATTAAATCATTCCATTCTTTACTGCCGGGCTCATGGATTTTATCCCACTGTCGCGCTACCTGGCCAAAACGATGCTGCTCATTTCTGTAGTTATGGTCATACGGATACGGTTGCACATCGTGATCATCATAAAGAGCTTCGAAGAGTCCGTAGTAATGCGTTTGAGCATCAAGGCCTAACCGTGCCGATTGAATGGTATTCATACGAACCACGCCCATCTGATCCAGGTGGGCGACCGTGCCGAGATTGTGGTTATGCGCCTCGTCGATAAGCGCTTCCATAATTTCGGGATCCTCAGCCCCCAGTTTCAAGCCGTGTATTCCCTGCTCTGCCGCCCATCGAACCCATTCCCGGGCATCATCCGGCGTATGTACAGAACGATCTTCCCATCCGGAACCGGGACGCTGGTAATTAAACACCCGGGGAGCGGTTATTTCATTATTATTGGCACGCTCTGTTTCGCTCAGCGACCATTCAAATTCACCAAGAGGAACTCCCCGAACCGTGGTTATTCCGTGGGCCATCCACAGCTTGTAGGTATACTCGACACTCGGAACTTTGGGTTTTCCTCCCGAATGCACATGAATATCCACTAAGCCGGGCATAACATACATGCCGCTTGCATCTATCTCTTTTGTGGCTTCTCCCGGACGTTCATCTTCGTCGATGGGTACTTCCGGATACCCGACACCTTTGACCTCAACAATCCTGTCATTTTCAATAACGATATCCATCGGTCCGGTGGCCGGTGCCCCTGTTCCGTCTATCACGTTTGCACCCCGAATTATCAGGCGTTCGTAAGGTCCTTCTCCCCTTTCACGATCCGGTGCCGGGTCCGAGGGCTGGGCGAATGCGGTGAATGTCGTACAGATAAATAATAGCAATATGCACACTACATTTACTGCTCCGTTACTATTCATTTTTTCTCTGTTAAGAAAATTTGAGTCAAGCATTGATCAGTAATTGTTTGTTGTTAATATTTCCATACCATCATCTGTTAAATTCTTTCATGAAGAATCCACTCCAACTTTTTCTCCTTATTACTTATTCCCATAAAGTAATTTTATTTAATAATTTAGCGCAAAATTTCGTACCAAATTTTAAATTAACTTAATTAATAAACTATATGAGTCAATATTAATCATCAATAAATCAGCATTTTATAAGAAGTGGATAATTAAGTATTACCGGTTTTTTACTACTAAGCTACTGAGGGCACGAAAGTTCAGTTCTGTTAATGCAATGTAATCGACGGGAGGCACCCCTGCGTTTTGTAGAGTGAGGTGAGCAAGTACCCACCCGGAGGTTAAAATCGAGATATATCCCATCCGTCCCAATCCGCGTAAATCCGCGGCTAATCAAACATAAAAGGGAGGTTTTCTCATGTTGTGCTAAACAAGTATATTCAAATCTCAGAGTTGGAAATCACCCGAAGCCAACAAAGCTCGGTTATAGCTAACTTCTCAATTATTGCTTCTATCCAGTCCTTTATTGTTCCTTTTTGTGTGAACAAAAACGAACCCAAAAAATCACCGGCTGATCCCCGAGGATTCGGGGTTGTCGGCGGCTTCGGTCGGTACGCGGGATAAATTCAATGGTCCTTCACGTCAATCGGTTGTTTCTGAAACCTCACCGGTGTGAATTTATCCACCTCGCGCACCAACCTGTGCCTGTACCCTCCAA
>CAZPWQ010000174.1:0-5903 GCA_964590495.1 uncultured Balneolaceae bacterium | reverse complement strand
CGAAAGGAAATTTAAAGGGCCCATAAATATGCTCCACAATGCAATAATAAACTCACTCATTGCTCTCTTTGTTTAAGAGTATCTTGCAGCCTAAATATAAAATCGTGTGTATGTTATATTCTCAGAATGTTACACATAGCTAACCGTCCGGGTAAATCCTAGCTATTATTGACTGAGGGTACCAAACTATAATTGCAAAACAATATTTGATATTTATCTTGTATCAAATTCTAAATTTGCGTCGTCGTATTTTTTAGATATTGAATACATTTCATTCCAACAGCGTCTAATTGGAGAGCTTTCTTGTCCATAGACGCGAATTGAACCGCTCCCTTCGTCACCCCAATAGCAAGTTCCTCGCAATTGAATCACGATAGAATTATTTACACTTAGTACTGTTGCATACAGCGAAGCATCTACATTACCAGTTATAATGTGGCTGTGAATATTCTTTTTTGATGTCTTTATAGAACCTAAATCTTGATCTGATGACTCAATAGAATATCCCTCCATCTGTAGAATATTGCCAAAATTTCGAAAAGCAATATTTAATGAATCATCTGTCTGTATATTAATACGATTTGTATTTGATGGAATAACTTCACCACTTTCTGTAAGTGCTTCTGGTCCTGCACATCCCACCATGATTAAAATAACAACAAAAGGACTTAAAAAAATTCTTAGCATAATGATGTGACTTTGGTAATTATATATGGTTGATATTACAATTTAAATCGAATAACAACGCTTATTAAGGTCTGAAGATCATGTTTGATTTTAGAAAATACTTATTGAATACTACGCCAAATCCCAAAATTCAAAGAATTTTTTAGATTCAGAATCTGTTCCCTCCGCAGTACTTCCCCAGAACATATTGCTATCCTTCGATCTAATGTGAATAATGTGCCTATAGAGATATGAACGATAAATTCATATCCTCATAATCCCCTCTATTATGAATGAATAAGTCTAACTAATAACAAAATTATTTAGCTTTTTTTATGACCACTGTACCTGCCAATTTATCGTGCCAGGCTTGCGAGTTATTATCAAATAAAGCCCAGATATATCCAATTCCCAAGAAAAGTCCGCTTAAAAATCTGCCAACAATTTCTCTTACAAACATCTTTCCAAAACCTGGTATATCGCCGGACTGATGATTCACAACTTGTAGTCCCAAGAGTAATTTACCCGGTGTGAATCCTTTACGAAATAATGTTAAATACCATACAAAGTATAATAATGGGAATAGTATAGCTGAGGTTACACCCAATTCTTCATTAATACTACCAAAAATTGCAAGAGCAATAAAATATAGAGCAATAGCAATTAGTGGGTCAATTACAAGTGCAAACCAGCGAGTAAATAAATTTGCTTTTTTTCCTTTACCTGGTGTAGGTATGAATGCGTCACACCACACGCAAAAAAATGAGTTTGGTGTAACTTCTTTTTGGCATGTTTGACAAGTCATATTGTACCCCGTTTATATTAAGTTTAAGATTCAATAAACTTGTATCACTGCAGAAATCTATTTAGCACAAGTTTAAAGTTTAATTGAATTTGAAATAAATCATATATCTCATAATCTATTATTAAATAAAACTACCAAGCACAAAAGTCAAGAAACAAATCGTGGTTTATTTCAGGATATAAAATCCTGGAAGCTTTGAAGAATTTATTAATCATCAAACTGAGGTCTAAAAAGGGGTGAAATTATACTATATCGTTATTAGAACATAGTAACCCCCCGTTTCAAACTATAATCATGTAAAGAAATCACCTTTTTCTTTAGTTATCTGATTTCTATATAAAGAATTCATCGATTTTTCACATATTGGGTGCAACTACGTAATATCATCAAGGATACATGACCAATTTCCAATTTCTTACAGACGACTGGCCTGAATTTGCAGATGATGCAAAGGCCGTGGAAAAGCTGGTGCGGTTTGATCCGAAATCTGCGTGTGGCCGTGCCCGAAACCTGATCGAACAGGTTGTTCTCTGGATGTATGAGAACGATGAAGATCTGGAGATACCGTTCGACACCTCTCTTTACAACATCACCAATGAGATCGAGTTCAAAAAAATCATCGGATATACGATCTATGAAAAGATTAACATGATCCGCCGGGCGGGGAACAACGCCCTTCATGATGGCAAGCGTGTTCCGGAAACCCAGGCGATGGCGATCTGCGAAGAGGTGTTTCATGTGCTGTACTGGCTCTACAAGACCTACCGGTGGGAGGATCAGCAGATTGAGGATCACACATTCAGTGCAGAATTGGTTCCGGATGTCAGCGCGCAGCCATCGGTTGATCCGGAGGAGCTCAACAGGCTTCAGCAGCAGATGGAAGAGCGGGCGGAGGAGTTAAGGTGCCTGCAACAGTCCGTAGAGGAGAAGGATGAATCCCTGGCGCAGCGCAATCGCGAAATCAAACAGATGCGCCTGCAAACCCGCAAGTTTGCCGACTATCACGACTACAATGAGGCGCAAACCCGCGAACTCCTGATCGATGTGATGCTACGGGAGAGTGGCTGGAATCCCGCGGACCGGAATGTGCGGGAATATAAGGTAAGCGGCTTGCCTAATTTGTCCGGCACTGGCTACGTGGATTATGTTCTGTGGGACGATAACGGCAAACCAATTGCGCTGGTGGAAGCCAAACGAACCACGAGAGGGTATGACCAGGGAAAGCACCAGGCAGAGCTGTACGCCGACTGCCTGGAGAAAGAATTTAATGTGCGGCCTGTCATCTTTTTAAGCAACGGCTACGAAAACTGGATTTGGGATGACGAGGCCTATCCCCCGCGAAAGGTACTGGGATTTTATACCAAAGAGAGTCTGCAGAAACTCTTTTTCCAGCGGCGCGAAAAAGAGTCGCTGAAGCTGGCAGAGATTAACGAAGACATTTCAGGAAGGTATTACCAGGTATCGGCTATTCGCAGAGTGGGCGAGCGGTTTGATGAAGGTCATCGCAGGGCACTGCTGGTAATGGCCACCGGAACCGGAAAAACAAGAACGGCGATCTCTATATGTGATATGTTGCTTCGTAAGAAGTGGGCGAAACGAATTCTATTCCTCGCCGATCGCAACGCGTTGGTAAAACAGGCCTACAGGAATTTTGCTGAGCTTTTGCCGGAGATCCCGATTGTAAACCTGGTGGATGAGAAAAATGATGATGCGGCCCGGATTGTATTCAGTACCTACCCGACGATGCTGAATCAAATCGAAAATCTCGAAGAAGGAAAACGAAAATTTGATCCCGGCCACTTTGACCTGGTGATAATTGACGAAGCCCACCGCAGCGTCTATAACAAATACCAGGCAATCTTCGACTATTTTGATTCACTTCTACTCGGGCTGACGGCCACGCCAAAAGAAGATGTGGATCACGACACCTACAACCTGTTCAACGCCGAGCAGGGAAATCCCACATTCGCCTACGGCTTGAAAGAGGCGGTTAAAGACGGGTTTCTCGTTCCACCCAAAACGATCTCGGTTCTGGGAAAATTTCTGACGGAGGGAATTAAATATTCCGACCTGAGTGAAGAGGAGAAAAAGCAGTACGATGACCTGCTGGCCGATGACGAAACCGGTAGGGTTCCCGATCACATCGATCCCGGCAAGCTGAACGCCTGGCTATTCAATGAGGATACCGTGGAGAAAGTGCTGAAGCAGCTGATGGAACACGGGGTCAAAGTGGAAGGAGGCGACCGGCTGGGAGATACCATCATCTTTGCCAAAAATCATCGCCACGCCGTCTTTATCCAGGAGGTGTTTGATGCGAATTATCCTCATTTAAGGGGCAAGTTCGCACAGGTGATCGACAATAGGATTGAGCAGGCGCAGGACCTGGTGGAAAAATTCTGCCTGCCGGAGAAAAAACCAAACGTGGCCATTTCGGTAGATATGATGGATACCGGAATTGACGCGCCCGACTGCGTGAACCTGGTCTTTTTCAAACCGGTGCGGTCTAAAGCGAAATTTCATCAGATGATTGGCAGGGGTACGCGTTTACGTCCCGATTTGTTCGGTCCCGGCCGAGACAAACAGCACTTTTTGATCTTCGACTATTGCGGAAACTTCGAGTTTTTCGAGCAAAATCCGGATGGGTACGACACGACTGCACAGGCCTCGGTAACAGCCAAGATTTTTGAAAAGCGTCTGGTGCTAACAGCGAAGCTGACCAACGAGCCGTACAACCGCGAGGAAGACCTTCAGGCGTATCGAACAGAGCTTCTGGATCTGCTTCACCAACAGGTATCCAATCTGGAGCGTCAAAGCGTGCAGGTCCGGCCCAAACTCAGACTGGTGGATAAACTCTCAGAACGGGCGGTGTGGGAGCATCTGCAGGCGCAGGAGCGAAACGAAATCGTTCGTGAACTTGCCGAACTAATCCCAGCAGATATCGAAGAGGACGAGATGACCCGGCGGTTCGATCTGTTGATGCTTACGCTTCAGCATGAAGTGACGGACGGGGTTCTGCAGGAAAAGAAAACCAAAGAGATTGCGATGGAGATGGGTGAGCATCTCTACTCAAAAAGACATATTCCTGCGATAAAAAACGTGTTGCCATCTGTTGAGAAGGTGATCAGTGACACCTTTTGGGAATCTCCCAAGTCAACCGATATCGATGAGATTCGCAGGCAATTGCGTGATCTGATGCATTTGATTGAGAAGAAAAGCAGGGCGCCTGTCTATACCGATTTTGAAGATGAATTTGGCGACGTTGAGATTGAAGATTCAGTGGCTGCTGAACCGGCAATCAATAAAGACCGTTACCTGCGAAAAATCCGTAAATTTATCGAAGAGCACGGCAATCATCTTGTGATTGAAAAGATCCGCAAAGCGAAACCACTCACGGATAAAGATATTGAGTCACTCGAACAGTTTCTGCTGGAGTCCGATCCGGGCATAAGCAGAGAGGAGTTTCACGAACTGATCGGCGAAGAGATGGAGCTGATTAAATTTGTACGATCCATTTCGGGTTTAGAACGCAAAGCAGTGATTCAACAGTTCGAAGAGTTTTTGCGGGATAAACGGCTGAGCGCAACTCAGATCCAGTTCATTGAACAGATGATTGAGTTCTACACCGAAAAAGGCCACCTGGATGTAGCGAATTTGTATGAACCCCCGTTTGATTTCATCGATGAAGATGGAATTGAAGGTGTTTTCAGCGACAGGGATAACGTGATTGACATGCTAATTGAGAAAGTAGAGGAGTTGAATGAGGTGAGGGTTGGTTGATTCATCTGTAAGCAGTGCTGAAAAGCGGCTAAATAGCTAATCCCATTGAAATTATTTGGCATTAAAAGAGTTTGGTACTGTGCACATTGGATGCACAGGTTAGGTATAGTTCTTTGCGTATACAGTCGATAAAAAACTACCGAAATACAAAACTAATTCATCACGATGCTGTTCGATAACTATCTTCTTAATACTTCTGCAGACTCTGATTTTTCAAGATTAGTTGCGAGTTAAAACTGTCGATTAAGGATGGTATTGAGCATTTTGAGCTGTCATTTTGGAAAAAAATTTAAAAGATAATTACGGTGAACCAAGTTTTTTGATCATGTGAATCAGAGGGATTAATAGAAGAAGGAGAGGATTTTAAGGTAATTTTCGGGAGTTTGTTTGACCTATGTTTTACCATAAAATAAGCCCTGTAAAAACAATGGTTTACAAGACTTATAGTACCCGGGGTGGATTTCCCGATAGAAAAGCAATGGGACAGGTTTCTCGTCCCACATACTTAAAAAAGAAAAGAAACAGACTCAAGACTCAAATCTCACATCTCATATCTATTTTGTACCCGGGAGGGGACTTGAACCCCTACGATGTTGCCATCACCGGATTTTGAATCCGGCGCGTCTACCAATTCCGCCACCCGGGCAATTTTCTT
>CAZPWQ010000173.1:0-5972 GCA_964590495.1 uncultured Balneolaceae bacterium | reverse complement strand
ATGATAATTTGCGTCTCTTGAATGCCCGCGAAAAATCCGGGCTGTATTTCTTTTAAGCAAAATGCGGGATTAAGGTTTTATAACTGTTTTCAGGTGGTTAACGTTCTGAGAAAGGAAAAAATGACATTATGAAAAGTAGGAAGAAGCTTCTACAAATTACGGATTACCAAAGAGGAACACATTTTGATTTATCAGAAGAAATGGGCTATAATAGCTCTTACCTTCTAAATATGATAAATAAAGAAAAGCTATGACAAATAAATTATTTGGTATAAGTTTGGTGGTTATAATAGCTGTTTCGTCCATTTCATGTAGTTCGGAAATAACGGGAGCGCAGGATATAGTTCGAACACAGCCGGATAAAGTTGAAAGTGAAACTTCAAGTGATCCCGGAGACGGTGATAACTTTCCAATTGCAAAAGTGAAGAGTGGTAATGATGATACAGATGGAGGAGGTCCTGAAAATTTAAGTACAGATACTTCAAATTCTGCGCAGGAGCCTTTCAGATACTATTAATAGTGGCGATTGGTATAATTCATTCAACCCCGGATTTACCTCACCAAGAAATTTGGTTATCTGCCGGCAGTACCATTTTTTGCTTTTTCCAAATACATCAATGCTTCTTTAACACGGCTGTCATCCTCACCAAAATTCTCTTCAAAAATATCTGCGGCCAGTTCAAAACTCTTGCCGGCCTGTAGGTATTTTTCCCGGTTTAGTTTCAGACGGCCGTGACTGACCAAATGTTCAGCTACCCTATAGTGATTTTCGGGATATACATCCATGAAAATAGTTTTTGCTTCGGAAAAAATAGAATCGGCCTTAGTATAAGCACCCATATCACGAGCTACGTCGCCAAGTTTATTGAGGTCAACGGCGATTTCCGGATGTTCGGATCCAAGTGTTTTTTTATCAATTTCAACGACACGTTCATACATTTCGTAGGCATCTTCGTATCTGTTGGTTGTGTGGTAAAGATTAGCCAGGTTATAGATCGAGACAGCTAACGTAGGAAGTTCCTGCTCGTAGTAATCTTCTTTTATGGCAACCACCTTTTCCAACAGCTTCTCCGCCTCTTCATATTGTTCAAGATCGGTTTTTATTAACCCCAGATTGTTTAAGGCCGGAGTTACCTTTATATGGTCTTCATCATATACTTCTCTCATAATTTCAAGATCTTTAAGGGCAAATATTTCTGCCTGTGAAAGATCCCCCATCACCCGAAGGTTAACTACAATATCTTCATAGGTTTTAGCGACAGAAATACTTTTTTCGTCAAGCAACTTCAATTTCATTTCAAGCGCCTGCCGGTAATATTTGTCAGCTGTTGTATAATCTCCTGAATAATGATAGACTTTGCCAATTTTACCTGTTGTGGTAGCTATGTTGATATGATCTCCTTCATACAGATCCACATAAAAATCCAGCGCCTTTTCATTATATTCAAGTGCCTGATTATATTTGCCCAGTTGGATTTTTACCTCGGCGAGATTGCTCAGAGTATTGTACCGTTCGACGGAATTTAAAGCTTCGGCGGCGGTATACAGACTGTCTGCGTAATCAAAAAGTTCTTCAGCGGTGTGATAATCCGTTTTATAAGCCTGGTTGTAAGCCAAGATGGAATATTTATTTGCCAGTTGCTTGAGAGCTGTATCAGCGGAAGTTTCATTAATCTTGATAGCCTGCCTGATCAGCTCATCCGATTCCTCATACTCTCCGGCATCCCGTTTCACCTTTGCCAGTGAAGAATAAATATTAGCTGTTCTCAGATTGTCGATTCCATAGTGATCTCTGCTTTTTTCAACTGCACGTTGTAAAGCATCTTCAGCATCTTTCAACTCATCTAAATTTTGAAGTGCTTCACCCACCGATACCATTATTCCAATTTGAGTCTCCGGTTGATAGCGTAATTCATTTTCCACACTTGCCAGACCAGTCTGTAACAGTTCCCTTGCTGTTAAATTCTTCCCTGCATACCGCTCTGCATTCGGGTTGTTATATCTGAATATATTTACAAGGAATTCCTGTATTTCAGTGGCTTTTTGAGCTTGAAATTCAGCCTGATCCCGTTCTTTTTCTATTTGGTTGGTATAAACAAACGAAAATATTGAAAGGAAGAGAATGAATGAACCGGCTATCGCGAGAGCTATCCGGTTACGCCGTACAAACTTGTTAAGGCGGTAAATGAAAGTACGCTTTCTTGCGGAAACGGGAATTTCATTTTTGAATTTTTGTAGATCTGCTGATAATTCTCCGGAGGTACGGTATCGGTTTTCAGGTTTTTTTTCTATAGCTTTTAGCAGTACAGCGTCAAGATCACCTTTCAAGTTGCTGTAAAGCGATGTTACTTTCGAGGATCGTTTTTCAGCTGTTTTTTCTTTGTGCTGGGACTGATAAAACTGCTGACTGGGAAGATCAGGCTGAGTATCCAGGATAATTTGTTCGGCTTTATAAGCAGATGTGCCTTTTAAGTCATATGGATGGCAGCCTGTCAATAATTGATGCAGGATTATCCCGAGCGCGTAGAGATCGGTGGCTGTGGTGACAGCTTCTTGACGTATCTGTTCGGGAGCGGCGTATTTGGGCGTAAGAATGCGGGCCTGAGTAATATTCAGTTTATCGTCAGGGAGCTCTTCGGTATCCAAAAGTTTAGAAATTCCGAAATCCAGGATTTTAACCTGCCCCTGTTCGGTGATAAGGATATTATCCGGTTTTAAATCGCGGTGGATAATCAGGTTTTCATGGGCGTGGCGTACGGCTTCCAGGACGTCTTTAAAAAGATCGATCCGCTCATTGACTGTAAGTCTGTGGTCGTCGCAGTATTGATCAATCGGTGTCCCTTCTACATATTCCATGATAAGATAGGGAGCACCGTTCTCCAGTACGCCGCCGTCAAACAGTTTGGCTATGCCGGAATGATTCAAACCGGCCAGGATATTGCGTTCGCGGTTGAACAGGCGAATATTTTCGCGGGTGTCCATCCCGACCTTTATTACCTTTATCGCGACTGTATGTTCGAACTCACCGTCTGTCCGCTCTCCGCGATAGACAGCACCCATACCGCCTTGGGCAATTATTTCGGTCGCGGCATAGGCGCCGAACTTATCTCCGATTCGCGATTTAGCTAAAGATTCTCCAAGTGAAGAATCGATTAAGTCGGCCCTGTACGAATCAGGATTTTCAAGCCATCCTTCCGAATCAAAAATAGATTCAAGAAGCTGGGTTACTTCGGATTTGACTTCCGGAGATCCACTGCAGCGTTCTTCGAGGAATTCAATCCAGTTTTCTTTATCCGGTAAATCCAGCACTTCGTCGACAATGGTCTCAACTATTTCCCAGTCAACATTACTCATAAGGTTTCTGTTAATCAGATTATATCTTTTCCACCGATTTAAGGCAAACCGGTGCCAATTTTTCCATTGCATCCAGTCCGTCAGGCACTTCAGCTATTTCACGCCAGTATTGGCGGGATTTATCCAATAACGTCTGTCCTTCTTCAGGTTCATTCATCCGGCAGTGCAATTCTGCCATTACGGCTTGAGTTTCAGCAACGAAGGGGCTGTTTCGATGACCTATTTCCCGCAATAATGCCAGCGATTCTCTGGCTTCATTCATAGCCTGCTCTAAATCATTTAGAAGTGCTAATCGACGGGCATTCAATAATTTTGCTCTTGCCGGACTGACATCGCTGGGGGGGATTGCACCGAGGCTGGCTTTGAATTCGTTCAATAAATCTTCTGCATCATCGGCATTTTTAGCTTCCACAGCCTGTTCTGCCGCCAAAAGTGCAGCATTAGGAAGTTGCGGTGAATTTTGCTCGCGCAGTTTCTCAAGCAGGTTCTCACTTTTTTTCCGTATCGCGGCGTTGCCAGGATTATTAAGTGCCTGAACCCGTAGATATTCTACATCAAAAGCATCAATGTAATAGTCGCTCATTCTTTCGGGTAGATCATCTTCATACTTGCCATATGCATTTTCCGCCCGGTCTGGCATACGCAGGTCCAGGGACATATGAAAAATTTGGTGAAGCCAGTATGAATTCATCGGATTTCCCGGTTGTGCCGTTCCACCAATCTCAAATACATGTTCCGCGCGTGGCAATGCTTCATGTACTTGGCCGGCATACATATAAGCTGATACAAGATCGTGCAGTGCCCGTGCATA
Organism: uncultured Balneolaceae bacterium; assembly: GCA_964590495.1. Classification (GTDB taxonomy): domain Bacteria; phylum Bacteroidota; class Rhodothermia; order Balneolales; family Balneolaceae; genus CAZPWQ01. The sequence continues at coordinate 1,807 of CAZPWQ010000173.1, read as the reverse complement.
ACGATAGCTGTTCTCACCATACATTTTAAGTGCCAGTTCGACATTATTTTTGAGTAGCGGAATAGCTTTGGTTGTTTGAGCATTATATGACAGAGCATTGCCGTAGTTACCCACAACGGTCAGACGCATCGGCTCTGAAATACCTGTTTTTGTTGAATCGGCGAGTTGATAAGCGAAACCGGCAGCCTCAAGTCCGGCTTCAAAATTTCCTGCCCATTCATAAAAATGTCTTAGTTCCATCTTAGCATTAATACATCGCTGAATATATCTGTCAGAACTATTACAAACTAAATCGGCTGCTTCCTGTGCACTTGTAAGTGCAGCAGGAGCATTGCCAAGCAAGCTTTGAGCATTGGCCAGCATACTTAACAGCTGGCTACGAATTTTCCTGGCATTTTGTTGTCCTGACATATCCTTGAGTGTTTCTCGCGCCAGCGTTTCAGCTTCCCCGGGTTGGCCCAATCTGAGTAAAGTGCCGGCATATTCGGCATGGATTTTTGCATTTACCAGTGGGTCCAATTCTGCACCGGCTTCTGTTAATGCCATGGCTCTGGACAGATAATGGTTGGCAAGACTATCCTCGCGCATGCCCTGGTAGCTCGCACCTATAACTCCCAATAATTCTGCAGCCAGAGCCGGTTGGTCATTCAACTCTCCTTCAACGGTTTGTGCTCCCTGGTCAATAAGATCACGTGCAGTTTGAGGTTTATTGGGATTCGTCCAGGGATTACCTGCCGTAATCATATTTTCCAGAAAATCCTTTACTGCTATCACACGTTCTGACGCTGCCAAAGCTCGTTCGGCTTCCTGCTGTGTTTTATTAGCTTGCCATACTATGCCTGCCACGCCGGCAAAAAGTAAAATAAATGAGAGAATAACTAATGATACACCGTGACGATTACGCTGCAGAAATTTGGCTAAGCGATACTTGCGGGTATCCCCCTTGGCAATAACCGGGCGGTTATTCAGGTAGTTAGAAATATCATTGCTGAATTGTTCAACTGATTCATACCTAAGATCTGCCTCCATACGAAGCCCCTTTAAAACAATATCGTCGAGCTCATATCTCAATTTGGAGACAGGTATGACAGCTAATGCTTCGGATCTGTCTTTTATGGCTGTACTGGGTTTTTGTATGGTGATTTTTTGCAGCTCGTTCACCATTTGTACTCGATTTAACCCTTTAAAATTGTATGGACGCTGACTTGCTAACAATTCATATAATACAATAGCCAGTGCATATATATCAGATGCAGTACTTACCGTACTGCCATCCAGTTGCTCCGGACTGGCATATTCCGGTGTAAAAACCATCTGTCCACCTTTGGTAAGCGTGCTGGAATCTTTCAGTGAAAAGTCATCTGAAAGTACTTTTGCAATACCGAAATCGAGTAATTTTACCTGTCCGTCATCCGTGACTAAAATATTACTGGGTTTTAGATCACGATGGATAACCAGATTTTGGTGGGCGTATTGCAGAGCATCGCATATCTGAAGGGACAGTTTTAGACGTTCATGTATATCAAGTTCTTTTTCATCACAATAATCCGTAATGGGTTTTCCCTCTATATATTCCATCACAAAATAGGGGCGCCCGTCTTGTGTGAGTCCGCCATCGAACAAATGACTGATATGGGGATGGTTCAATCCCGCAAGGATCTGTTGCTCACGCTTGAACCTGGCTTTATTTGTAGGGGTCGCCATCTCCCGCCGAATCAGTTTAAGCGCAACTGTTTGCTTGAAATTGCCATCGTCACGTTCTGCAAGATAGACCGATCCCATCCCTCCATGACCAATTATATCTTTT
>CAZPWQ010000172.1:0-5974 GCA_964590495.1 uncultured Balneolaceae bacterium | reverse complement strand
GTTGTTGGTAAAGACGCTGACAGGAATCAGAAAACCGCTGATACGCTGTCAGGTCGAGTTTTTACTTCAACCGCACAACGCACTAAGGAAGAGTAAAAATTTACTATGGATGATAACACACACTACTATGAAAGTATATAAAACAAGTCAGGGAATTCTAATTGAAGCCGGTGAATCGTTTTACCTTCTTGAGAACAAGAACTGGGATGAGTTCATTAACGATGATGAGCTTTACGATAAGATCGAAGGCTTCATCTCATCAAACGAACCCGTCAAAAACGGGAAGGAAATTATTGCCGGAGGGGTGGAGGCTCCTGTGGAAAGCCAGGAGATATGGGCAAGCGGAGTAACCTACTACAACAGCAAACTGGGACGGGAAGAGGAGTCAAAAGAATCCGGTGCCGACGATTTTTATGCCCGTGTCTATGATGCTGACCGCCCGGAACTCTTTTTCAAGGCCCCTGCCCACCGTGCGGTCGGCTCCGGCGGGCTGGTAAATATACGCGCAGATTCGAGCTGGAATGTCCCGGAACCGGAACTTACGCTGGTGATCACCAAGTTCGGAAAGATTGTAGGCTACACCATCGGCAATGACATGAGCTCCCGGAGTATTGAAGGGGAAAACCCGCTGTATCTTCCCCAGGCAAAATCATATGACGGTTCAGCTTCGGTAGGTCCGTGTATCTATGTAACCAAAGATCCGCTTCCGGCGGACACGACCATAAAGATGGAGGTCAGGCGAAAAGGCTCGGTGGAGTTTAGCGGCAGTATTGAGATCAACCAGATCAAAAGGGAATTCACAGAGCTGGTTTCCTACCTGTACAGGGAGTGCTCATTTCCATATGGTAGCCTGCTGATGACCGGTACGGGTATCGTCCCTTCCAAAGAATTTACGCTGCACCATGGCGATGAGATCAGCATTACCATTGATGCCATTGGAACTTTGGTTAATAAAGTCAGATAAAAGGAGCGGAGTATTCCGCCAAAGATTTATATGAAAACCATTACTAGGGACCTTTGCAAAACCACCGCGCTGTTTATTTTGATCTTAATATCGTAACCGGATTGAGATTGAAATCGAAACACCTGCAGGAAGCCATTCGATTCACAGAACGATAACAACAGGCAGTAGTTTTGGTTCTTCCGCGCTGCAGCAGGAGATCGGGCTCGGAAATGCTGTAAGCATCGAACGAATAGAAATAAACTGGCCGGCAAGCGGCAGGAAACAGGTGTTTGAGAATGTTGAAATGAACCGGTTTTATAGGGTTTCAGAAGGCAAAGATGAGCTTGAACAACTCAAACGGAAACAAATTCAGCTGGGAACAGAGAGTCCAAATCATCATTGACCTATTTTCTGATCCGTTTCAGGGTCAGCATTCCCGCATCCGACCCACCCTAAATCCCTCCCTATTCCACTGAAATCCACAGTGGAACAAGGAGGGACGTTTATGATGCTGGAAATTTAAAAAGAGTCACTCCTTCCTTGTCCCGTGGGTTTTCGTCCCGAGGAATCGGGAGGAAGGAGCCGGAGGATGGGTCTGAAAAGCAACAACCCTGAAATTCTGCAGGATAGATAATAAGGGCAGTCGATCCGTAATGGCATACCTGACACACAGAATTAAGTGTCTTAGAGGTATAGCAGATTTTTGATTTCGACATTTCTGCAGTAATATATGACAGAAAAGAAACAGGTTGTTAGACCTGTTATGTACTTCTCTTTATTACTAAATATGCTTCTAAAATATAAAAATTAAGATGGGTCATAATTTGTCCGCTTTCAAACACAATGGTGGCGTATTACTTATTGCCATAATGCTGATGTTTCTTTTAGCCGCATCAGGATGTATGGAATCGAAGAAAAATCAATACGAACAGTTAAGCGACCAGGAAAAGCGGAGTGCAGAGAATGCATTGGTAGGTCTGGAGACCCGTGAAGGATTGGAAACAACGTTATTTGCGGCCGAAGAAATGCTGGTAAATCCAACCAATATGGATATCGACAGGAAGGGGCGGGTATGGGTAACCGAGGGTTTTAACTACCGGCCCACTTTGAATCCTGAAAATCCCGCCAATCCCGACGGCGACCGTATCGTTATTCTCGAGGATACGAATAGTGACGGAAAAGCTGATACCAGCAAGGTGTTTTACCAGGGGAATGAGATAAATTCGGCCCTGGGTATTATGGTATTGGATAACCGGGTGATCGTTTCACGAAGTCCGCATATATTTATTTTGACAGATACAGACGGAGACGACAAAGCTGACGAGAAGGAAATTTTATTCAGCGGAATTGAAGGTGAACAGCACGACCACGGTGTACACGCATTTGTATTCGGTCCTGACGGTAAACTGTACTTTAACACGGGTAATGAAGGCAAGGTTATTAATGATACTGATGGAAATGTTGTTATCGATGTTTTCGGGAATGAAGTGAAAACAGACGGCAATCCGTACAGGCAGGGGATGGTGTTTCGCAGTAACATGGACGGGAGTGAGTTTGAAGTACTGGCCCATAATTTTCGAAACAATTACGAATTGGCAGTAGATTCCTATGGCACCCTGTGGCAATCTGATAACGATGATGACGGAAATAAGGCGGTACGTATCAATTTTGTTATGGAGTACGGAAACTACGGTTTTACTGATGAGATGACCGGCGCGGGATGGCGTACCAGACGTACTGGCATGGCAGAGGATATACCGACCCGCCACTGGTATCAAAATGATCCGGGTTCTATCCCGAATCTGCTGCAGACAGGTGCCGGTTCCCCGACCGGAATACTGGTTTATGAGGGAGAATTACTTCCTGAGGTTTTTCACAATGAAATGATCCATACCGACGCCGGACCGAATATTGTTCGTTCCTATCCGGTTGAGAAGGATGGCGCGGGATATTCAGCCCATATCGAAAATATATTAAAAGGATCCGAAGATCAGTGGTTTCGTCCCTCTGATGTAACTGTGGCACCGGACGGCTCTATCTTTGTTGCCGACTGGTACGATCCGGGAGTGGGAGGTCACCAGATGGGGGATCAGGAGCGGGGACGTATTTTCCGCATTGCCCCGGAAGGAGCTGCTTATGATATTCCGGAATTCGATCTGACTACCCCGGAAGGAGCAGTGGAAGCTCTTAAAAATCCCAACCTGAATGTCAGGGCTAACACCTGGTTAAAGTTGCATGAATGGGGGGTAGATGCTGAGCCGGCATTAAATGAACTCTGGAATTCAGATAATCAGCGCTATCGCGCCCGTGCATTATGGCTGTTGAGTAAACTGGAAGAGCAGGGACTGAATTACATTGATCAGGCCCTGAACGATGATAATCCGGATATTCGTATTACCGCTCTGCGGGCAGTGCGACAGCTTGAGGTTGATATTATCCCTTATGTAAAACGGTTGGTCGAAGATCCTTCTCCACAGGTGCGGCGGGAAGCCGCCATCGCACTGCATCGCATTGAGACTCCCGAAGCCGCAAAGTTGTGGGCACAGCTGGCTGTGCAGCATGATGGTGATGATCGCTGGTATCTGGAGGCTCTTGGTATCGGGGCTTACGGACAATGGGACCTATATTTTGACGAATGGCTGAATGAAGTCGGTTCCGGGTGGAATACAGAGGCCGCCAGGGATATCGTCTGGCGATCCCGTGCAGATGTGGCTGTACCTATGTTGTCGGAATTGATTAAAGATTCCTCGATTGATACAGAAAAAAAACGGAGGTATTTCAGGGCTTTTGATTTTCATACGAGTCCGCAGGTCCAACAGGAATTGGTCAGCATTTTGGGAGGTGACCTTCCCGACCAGCAGCGGCTGGATATTCTCGCCCTGAATCATCTGGACAGATCGTCTCTCGAAGCTTCCGCAAAAGTGCGGACAGCTCTTGACGGAGCTCTGGAGGCAACCCGTAGTACTTATGAGTTTATTGATCTGGTAGAAAAATTCGAACTTACCACCGAAAACGATGAACTGATAAGCCTAATGCTTGCCCATCCCGACAGCAGTTTGGGTGTAAGTGCGGCACAAATGGCGGTTCAATACGGAGGGAAAGAGAAAATTAGTACCATCATTAATGAGGGCAGCAGCGATGAAAAGGAAAGCGCCGTACAGGTCCTTGGTCATACCGGCAGTCAGGAGGCACTGGATCTTCTTCAACAAGTGATTCTGGATGAAAACCGAGATCCGGAGTTGCGAAATAGGGCGGTTACAGCGATGGGTTCAAGCTGGCCCGGAGAGGAAAACCTTGCAGATATGGTTAAAAATGGCCTGTTGCCATCATCCCTGGATGAATCCGCAAACCGGGTGTTAAGTAATGCGTGGCGGGATGAAATTCGTCAGGTAGCGAAAGATTACTTTGCAGCCGTCAATGAAGAACAGAGTACTATCCATACGGCATCCGAACTTGTTGAAATGAGTGGTGATACAGAGAATGGAAAGAAAATATTCGAACAGTCCTGCCAGATATGTCATGTGGTAAATGGAGAAGGTACTCAGTTCGGGCCTGCGTTATCCGAAATAGGAGATAAATTTCCTAAAGAGGGACTTTACGAGTCGATTATCGATCCCAATGCGGGTATAAGCTTTGGATACGAGGGATATATCCTTACCATGAATGACGGCTCGAAAGCTGCAGGTATTATTCAAAGTGAAACTGAAGAGGAAGTGGAGATATTGTCGGAAGGTGGATTTACTACTACTTATCAGGTTTCTGAAATTGCCTCACGGGAGCAGATGGACCGGTCGCTTATGCCTGCCGGACTCGAAAGAGGAATGAGTCAACAGGAACTGGTTGACCTTGTGGAGTATTTGTCTTCACTGAAATAACGATTATTTTAAATCACTCAAACTGAAAAAGGAGAAATCATGGATGTATCAAGACGTAACGCATTAAAGAAAATAGGAGCTATTGTTGGCTCAGGAACTGTTGCTAATTGGTTAGGCAGCTTTAAAAAGGCAGAAGCTATTCTCGGAAGCGATCTCAGTGGGAAGATCAATCATTCGGTTTGCAAATGGTGTTATGGGGACATTCCCCTGGAGGAACTTTGTAAAGCGGCTGAAGGGATAGGACTAAGTTCTATTGAGCTGTTGGGACCAGAAGAATGGCCTACACTGAAGGAGTACGGCCTTACCTGTGCAATGCCCTGGGGAGCAGGAAAGGGAATCGAAGAAGGATTTAATAATCCGGAACTGCACGAAGAATTGGTAGAAGATTACAAACGTGTCATTCCTATGGTCGCCGATGCGGGTTTAGACAAAATCATCTGTTTTTCCGGTAACCGGAATGGTATGGATGACGAGGTCGGCCTGGAAAATTGTGCCAAAGGTCTGGAACAGCTGATGAGTACGGCCGAAGAATATGAGGTAACGGTATGTATGGAGTTGCTGAACAGCAAAGTGGATCACCCTGATTACATGTGTGACCATACGCCATGGGGAGTAGAGCTTTGTGACCGGGTTGGGTCTGATCGATTCAAATTACTCTATGATATTTACCACATGCAGATTATGGAAGGTGATGTGATCAGAACCATCCGGGATAATCATGAATATATTGCCCATTATCACACCGGCGGGGTTCCCGGTCGTAATGAAATAGACGAAACACAGGAGCTTTATTATCCGGCTATTATGCAAGCAATTGTAGACACGGGATATGATGGGTTTGTGGGTCAGGAATTCATTCCCACCTGGGATGATAAGCTGGAGGCGCTGGAACAGGGAGTGAATATATGTGATGTATAGCCATATCCCATCTGACGGCTGAACTTGATCCGAAGGAATGCCTTGGGCACCGTCCGATGGGTACGAAGGGGCAGAGTCTGGAATTCAAAGGGAAAGCTATGAGCCATTCCGACCCCGTCCGACCGCAAAATCAGCGACCGGACGGGGAAGAGACTTTCCCCCATCGGGCGGCTGGTGTTGCCGTCCGGTGGGTTTTGAAGGATAGACAGGTTTGGGATTCGAAGGGGAAAGATTATGA
>CAZPWQ010000171.1:0-5985 GCA_964590495.1 uncultured Balneolaceae bacterium | reverse complement strand
AGGGGAAGCCACATGCGGAGCCCCCTGAAATGTTTTGAGAGTTCCGGAGACAGATCGGCCGGTGAAATTTCTTCGGTTGCCGAGCGGGTATCCTGCAGATAATTAGCAGTCATATGCTGGGAATCATACAGTTTTTGCCCGTCTCTGACCAACAGTGCTCCGCTTCCGTAGGGAAGAAAGAGACCCTTATGAGGATCGATGGTCAGTGAGTCTGACTTTTCAATTCCTTTCATTTTCTTTTTTCCGTGTTCGGTAAGCAGGAAAAATCCTCCGTAGGCGGCATCCACATGAAACCAAATATTATGACGACCCGCAATTTCTGCAATTTTATCCAGCGGATCTACTGCACCTAAATCGGTTGTGCCTGCCGACGCAAAAATAACAAGTGGAATCAGTCCTTCTTTTTGATCTGCTTTTATCTGGTTTTCGAGTTCACCTGCTTCCATACGATACCGTTTATCCATTGGAATTGTACGAATTACTGTTTCCCGAAGCCCGGCAAAATTGACAGCCTTTATTACACAATGATGTACCTGTCGCGTCGTATAAATTACAGCGCGCTCGAAATCCGCCGCTTTTATTCCGGAATCATCCCTGGCGGCGACGAGTCCGATAAGATTTGCTATTGATCCGCCGGAAGTTAAATTTCCTGAAGAATATTCTGGGTAGCCTGCCAGATTACACATCCAGCGGATGCAGCTGTTTTCGATACGGATCGCGCCCGGGGAAGAAAAGAAAATGCCCGCATAGCGGTTGGTAACGGCTGCTAAATAATCAGCTATAGCAGATGGATAAATTCCGCCGCCGGGAATATATCCCAGATGCTTGCCGGAAGCGGGATTTAGCCCCTGGTTGTCGACTTCCGATTCCAGAAGTTTGAGCAACTTGTGAAAATCACCCGGTTCTTCGGTGATGGGACATTCAAGTATTTTCCCGCCATTCTTTTCGGGAGCATTATAGGCCGGCTTTTCAGGCAGTGCAGTTAAAAAATGTTCACCGTAATCTCGTGCTTTTTGCAATAACTCCTTTCGTCGTTCCGCTGATACTTCCAGTTTGCGACTCTTTTGTTCCAGTTCTTTAATCTGCGATTTCATACGTGTGGTTTATTCAAATGAAAACAGGCAATAATAGGGTTAATCAGAGTAAATGTCAGAAAAGATGCAATAAAAATATGGCGTTTCATCCAAATCAGATTGGAATTTATACCCCGGGCAGCATATTACTAGTGTCACGGTTTCTAATTGATAAACTAATGAATGCTGCATTGTCGATACTGCTTTTTCCTGTCATCCCCCTAACCCCCTTCAAAGGGGGATTTTTTGTTGCCCTAATCTATCTTTAGTCAGATAATTAGACTGCTTATTTACTAATTCATTACACTAGTGTAGCTTTATTGGAATACTGGAGTACTGGAATGTTGGAAGATTGGAGTATCAGTACCATCCCATTTTGAAGCCCCAGCGTCCGATGTCGTAAACAAAGGCGATGCCCCAGTAAAAGACAAAATAAGCTCCGCCCCCAAGCAGGGCGAGTGCTGTCAACATCCTGGGCTGGTTTGGCTTTTCTGATGACCAGCGCACCATTTTGTTGCCGGCAAAATAGACAAGAGTAAAGAATAGCAGAAGCAGTACTGTAATTTGTCCCAGTCCGTGAATGATCATGACACCGGCTCCGTATGTCGGACTTTGGGCGGTTGCTGCATAGGTCATAAATTCCCTGAATACGGGAAAGGGCCGGCCCACTGCAAAAAGTCCCACCAGGAAGCCCATAAGTGCTGCTTTTGTAGTAGAGGAACTGAAAAAATTCTGGGTCAGTGGAGAGAGCCGTCGTGTTAATTTTTTGAAGAAACCGAGCTCCAGGAATCCCCAAAAAAGCATGATTACTCCGATGATCGAAAACACCGTCTGGGCCTGGGCAATACGGACCGGGCGTTCGTTGATGGCGGCTACCCCGTCCGGACCCAGAAAACCCACAAAAATTCCGTAAGCCCCTCCCACCAGAATAACCGGTGTTACAAAAGCGGTGATGGCATTGATAGCCGTTTTTCGCGTCGCCTGTTTATCTGTGGAACAGGCCAGTCCGGGAATCATGGCAAATGCCACGCAGTTACAGGCGGTGAATGTAGCCGCCAGCCCTGCGATTGCCGCAAAAATAAATCCGAAACTGCTGCCATTTTCACTGTATGTTCCAGCCAGAGCTCCGGTGTCACCAATCGTTTGACCGGCAATAAAGTCACGGCCAAAGCCATCCACCAGGTGATAGTTCCAGAATCCCGCAATAAGGATTCCCACAGCCATTACGGTAAAACCGAACAGGAGGCGCTTTCGTGTATTGTATTCCTGTATGAAAGGATCAATTCGTGATTCTGTATCAGTTGCGAATGCCATAGTTTTGTTCCTTCAGTTTTAGAAAGCAAGAGCAATCTCTTTTCAACTTCAAGATGTCCTCTGCTTAGCAGTTAATTTAATTACAATTTAATTGTTAGTAAAGCAACATGTTAGTGACATGTTCTTTCCATTTTTCTTCATTTACCAATGAAATGTATGTGTGTATTTAACGAGTATTGTCCGTGCATCTGTACGCGGAAGCATATGATCTATACGGCCGCGGTTGGTATTCATTCCTTCGTTATAGACTATCCATAAATCGTTACCATCCCTGAAGTTATATCTGAACCGGATATTTGTCGAAATAATATGAGCCGTAGAGTTTAACTGGAAAAATGCGTTTGTTGACAAGTGCGTGTTTAAAGCTGTCCTTACTTTCAGCTGACCAATGTGAACAGCAAATTGATCTTCCTCGTACGGTACATTGAGCAGGTTGTACAGATAAGTCCCCTCCAGTTCGAGGTGTTTTGAAATATTCCAGGTGGGCGAAAGAGTTGATGTGAATCTCCATCCACCGTAAAAGGACCCAAAATCTGCTTCAATGCGGGTTCTAAGGAGCCGGCTGGATGTCATCCGATAACCTGCCACACCTCTTACAAATTCATATTGTCCGGGAGGAATGGCGGTCCGGCCAAGAAGTGGCAGTGCTTCCCGAATGTCTTCATAATACCAGGTGATTTCGGCATCAATCTGGTCGCCAAGCTTCGTCGTCGCACTCCATTTCGGCCCTGCTGCTATTGATTCCAGATTGTGATCGGTAGCACTCCAATAGATATCTCCCGACATTTCTACGGCATGTAGTTGTAATACGGGATTCTCTTCAAGTATCCATCCATAGTTAAGTACCTGGCCGGCATGCCAATAATTAAGCCGGGGTATAAATCCAATACCCGGATTATAAGCCTCTCCTGAACGGCTGACAGTAGATTTCCAGGCAAATCCATCTCTCGTTCGGCGCTCCCAGAATAATCGCATACGCGTCGTCGACATGGGAGAGAGATCAATCGTTTCTTCTGCTACAGATTGTGCCCATGCCCAGGTAAAGTAGTCATCGCCGCCAAGGCGTGCCGAACCATCTATACCGTATGCGAGGTTATATGAGCCATCAGCATCTAACCGGGAGGTAGCCATACCGCCGGCGTATGAGTAAGGATTGAAAACCTGTCGCCGGATTCTGATTACACCAAAATTCTCGGATGGTTTATCCTGATACTTATCTGTCTGCATGTTCAGCACACCGATATCCCAGGAACCGATGCGACCGGTTAATCTGCCTCCGCCAAGAATAGTTAATGGCTCTCCGGATTCTGTCAGTCCAATTCTTCGGCTGTGAAAAAGCCGGCCGTTATTTCCTGTATTAAATTCAAAAACACCTGATCGTTCCTGAAAAAACTGTCTCTTTTCGGGAAAGAAGAGGTTGAAGCGCGTCAGGTTTACCTGCTGCTCATCGGCCTCAGCCTGTGCAAAATCGGTATTGACAGTGAGATCGAGGGTGAGATTATTTGTCAGTCCGTACTTAAGATCAAATCCCGCATCCAGTTCGTGGCTGTCGGACCTGGAAAAGCCGGTCTGCTGGTCATTTAACAGATGCCTCTGATTCATCCCTCCGGTGACATAAGGTGTGAAATGAAAAGGGCGCTGACTGTATATATCGTTGAAAGCGATTTTGTGTGCCAGTGAAGGTTTGAAATAAGCGCGTGCAATATCTGCCGGAACTTCAGGAAACGTAATCCGTTCATTTTTCCGGGAAATACCCCGCTGGACGAATAACCCCATGACCACCCTCCCATTCTGATCCTGAAACCCAATGCTGGAAAAAGGAATCCTGACTTCGGCGAACCATCCCCTGCTGTCCACCTGCGTGGCTACATCCCAGTACGTATTAAAATCTGCATTGAGAGCATTCGGCCCCTCACCGTCATTTGATATCGCAGCATCCCTTTTGGCTCCGGAAGGAGTAATGGTAAATGCGAGTGCAGATTCATTGTCGTTATAGGTATCGAGAAGAATGTGGAAGAGATCATCACCGCTTAGCCGATCCCTGTACAATGAATTGATGCGTATTTGAGAGGGGTTAGAGTCATATGCCCGAACGGAAACATAGATATAATCACTGTCATAGGCGATCCGTACTTCGGTGTTTTCTGAAGGGGGAAGTCCGGCAACAGGTTCATACGTAACAAGAGGCAATGGTTCAACCGACTCCCACACCGGTTCGTTAACTTTGCCGTCTATTTTAATAGTATGGTCGATCCGCTTTATAACCATCGGTTCTGTCATATCACCCTGAGAAGGCATTTGAAGAAATATTCCCATGCACAACAGAAAATGTAATACCATTTCAATCCCAATACTTTATGTAGTAATTATAACAAATCAGTTCATCTCATCCCGGGAACTGAATCAATTCCGACAAATATAGATAATTACATCGCGGGCAACAAGTAGGTGACGTCATTATTTGATTCGGAAAAACCTTTTTTAGGCTAGCATAGAGTGCTTATTAAAAAAATTTAATGTTGTTTAACTGAAGAAAACCGGATGCTTCAACTAAGAGAGGAGAAAATAAGAATGGCTGTCGGATAGGTCAGATAGATGAAACCACCATCACTGCCATTTCTATCTAATCGGCTTCAAGGCTGCAATCGTTAATAGGATGAGGATTTTTTTATTCTTCTTTTGAAGTCTCCTTATCAGATTTGGATTGACGCTTTCGGCGCTGTTTTTGTTTTACTTTTAACTGCGAAAGCAGGCTTCCACCTTCTTTGTCTTTGTCACGTGTTAGGGGTGCAACCAATACATCAAATACCTCCTCGGGCAGCTTCGTGTATTGTTCTGTGACTTGTTCGGCAGCGATATCGAAATGCCACTCAACCCGTTGTTCAAAAACTTTTTCAAGATTGTTGATTGCATCTTCTCCCTCTTTATCATCAGGGCTGATCAGGCGTAACGTGCGAATGATTTCCTGCTGACCCAGCAGTAAGGTCTCCATCAAAGCCTTGTTGGTGATAACGATATTCAGCAGGACCTTCAGAATTTGTTGATTGAGCAGGATCTTGTGCAGCGGATGATCAGGAGATTCCATCTTCTCCTTTTCAACTCTTTCAGGCAGGTCGTAAACACCCCGATGCACCCTGACCAGGAGATCCATGGTCGTCATTTCTGATAACGCGCTCCTGGCATTATTATAATCCAGTCCTGTGCGTTCGACGATTTCCCGTATCTGCAGAGCTTCTCCTGCTTCCTTTAAAACATTAATTATCTTGGCCCTTCTCGGAGAAATGGAATTGGGACTTGTACTCATATTTCATGATCTGGATGAAAAAATACAGATGAACCTGTATAGACAGTAATCTTATTTAGCAGATATAATAGATTTTTAAGTTCACAGTTGCAAGCAGCATAGTGCTGTTGGATCATTTACAGGTTACAGATTCCAACCACTATACTTGAAGGAATTAGAATTTTTCTGTCTTAACCTCGCCGAGGTCCTCACCAAATTCTTCATCTTTTGGCAACAGAAAATCCTCCAGCTCTTCCAGAGTTTTATTTTTGGTTTCCGGCATCATCTTCCAGACAAAGAGCAGCTGCAGTACCA
>CAZPWQ010000170.1:0-5992 GCA_964590495.1 uncultured Balneolaceae bacterium | reverse complement strand
CATCCAGCATCCAGCATCCAGCATCCGGCCCTACAACGAAACCTTGCTTTCGCGGCGGGGATCCAGATCATAGAGCGAAGAGACCGTCGCCTGGACTGTTTTATACCATTCATTGCCATACTTGTCGTTAATTTCGTAGAAATCAGCAAAGTCAGGCTTTCGCACCTTCATTTTCCATTCCTGGTTTTTGGCCTTGTAGACCGGATCAACATGCAGGAGCTGATGGAACAGCACCATTTCCCTCGTTTTCTGATCAAGCATATCCCACATATCACCTGATATTTCTATCAGATAATCGTTGCCTGAATAATACTTTACTTCCCTGGAAGCCTTTACACACTTTGCGGCTTTGTATTTTGACAAATTGGGGTAAACGAGAAAATAACCGATTTCTGCGGGACCGAAATCCAGGCTTTCCCGTTCGATAACGATTTGTGCAATTTCTTCAATCTCCGGGGATTCCATCAGTTGTTTGTTACTGTGACTTACCGTATCGCCCGGCTTAAGAAAATCATTGTCTTTCATGTAGATAATATCAGTTTGTTGTTCAAAAAATTGAAGACGCAAGGTATAGGTCTGACCGGTCTTTTTCAGCCATTAATTTTAAAAATTTATGATAAATGATATAAAGGCCACGAAAGCAGGGAAATAATAATTCCTTGCCGTCCGGCCGCAGGTTTCGCGGTTGGGCGGATGCGACAGGGCTGGAAGCCTTTCCTCTTAGAATTCTACCTCTGCCCCTTCTTAACCACCGGACGGCAAGATCAGCCGCCCGATGGGGCTCTATCCCGTCCGGCCGCAGGTTTCGCGGTCGGGCGGGTACCGTAAGGTTCATTCTTTTCCTACGATAGTTTTGTGGCCTTTCTCCTTCAGGTATAATTTTCTTTGGTTTAAAATTTACACTTGGTTAATATGGTTTACTGTAAACTAAAAGACGTATCCAAAAATGATCCGATCGGTATTAGCAGTCGCAGCCGGCTACATTGCAATTGTTGTATTAAACGGATTTTTGCGCATAATTGCATCCGTTTATACGAATACCGATTTATCACTGACCGGTGTCGCAGGTTTACCGTCAGAAGTCTGGCAATATGGAGTTACAGGACTCCTGTTGATTTTTGGAATGATCGGCGGACTACTGACCACTACCATGTCCAAAACATCCGGCCAGCTGGAAATAATTTCCCTGATACTGCTAATTGTAGGTGTGGGGTTTATTGATTACCGGGCATTGGAAAACAGCGAACCTATGTGGTATCTTATAACCTCACCGCTGTTGAAGATCGGCGGTATCTATTTAGGATTTCGGATAAAGAAATTACAAGATCTTACTTCAACAATAGAAAATGGACCGTAAATTTAATTGCCTGTTTATTGGTACTATATTAATTCTCGGCGGTATCGCCTGTAACCATTCTGCACAAAAAGCAGATATGCTAGCCAATCCCGTGCAGGCAAACAGTGAACTGCCTTTCCTGATATCAAACGGAGATAACTTATATATGAGCTGGGTACATCACACCGACGACTCCGGTGGTGTGACACTCAATTATTCACAATACAACGGCAATGGCTGGAGCGATCCCGAAACCATCAGCGAGGGTGATTCGTGGTTTGTAAATTGGGCTGATTTTCCCTCCATAACCGCCCGTGACGGTAAAGTTATTGCTGCACACTGGCTTGACAAGATTCCCGGCAACGCCTACTCGTACAACGTAAATATATCACTTGCCGGCGAAAACAACCGGTGGTCGGAACCATTGACGCCACACAGCGACAATACTGCTACCGAACATGGCTTTGTTTCGATGATCAACTGGGAAGACAACCGGTTTTTAGCAGCCTGGCTCGACGGCAGGCAGACAGCCGATCGTGCCGATGATGAATATTATGATCTAACAAAAGCGATGACTTTGCGAAGTGCTGTTATTTCTCAGGATGGAAAAACTCTGGAAAAATATCTTATCGACGAAAGTGTATGCGACTGTTGCCCGACAAGTATGGTACAAACACCTGATGGAGCCCTGGTTGCTTATCGTGACCGGACCGAGGAAGAGATCCGTGATATTTCGGTAAGCCGCTTTAGCAACGGAAGCTGGACAGAGCCACAGGCGGTTCATAATGACAATTGGAAAATAAGTGCCTGTCCGGTTAACGGCCCAAAACTTGCGACAGATGATTCACTTACTGTCATTGCATGGTATACCGGTGCAGGTGATACCTCCCGTGTCAAGGCTGCTATATCGAATGATTTTGGCAAAACTTTTTCCCAACCTTATTTGATAAATGACGGATTAACTACGGGCCGCGTGGATGCGGTTGTTAACGGACAAGAGGCCTATATCTCCTGGATTGAAAAGGAAGGAGACCAGATGTTTATAAAAGTGAGGCGAATGAACGAAAATGGGAAACTTTCAAAATCAAAGACCGTCGCTGCTATTGATGGTTCCCGCCGCAGTGGTTTTCCCCGGATGGAGCTGTTTCAAGATCGCCTGATTTTTGCCTGGACTGATATCTCAACATCTTACCCCGCTGTCAGGACAGCTGATTTATCTATTAAGACTAGCTTCTAGCCAGATTATCAATTTTCTCCGGCGACTCATCCCTCCACTCCGACAATTGTTCCAGAATCATTGATCGTACTTTTTCCATAAGCCGCCGGGTATCTTTTTTGTCCCATCCTGCTGTTGGAACCGGATCTAAAACCTTTAGCCGAATATTTTTGGCAATACCGAACTTCCAGCTTCTTGCGGGAAGCGTATTTTGAGTGCCGTCGATAACCATAGGCAGGATTGGCACCTGTTCCCTGATAGCCAGTTCAAAAGCACCATGATTAAACCTGTTCAATTTTCCGTTCCTGGAACGTGTTCCCTCAGGGAAAAACATAACCGAACACCGGTTATTAAGATAAAAGCTTGACTGGCGAAGTGTTAAAAATTTGCGATCTGTCGCTTGTCGATCAACAGAAATATCACCGGCAAGCTGCATCATCCATCCAACAATCGGTACTTTAAAAAGCTCCTTTTTTGCTGTCCATTTCATCTCCCACGGCAGGTTCGAAATAAGAGGGATATCGGCCTGCGAAAGATGATTGCAAATCATAACATAAGGTTTCCGGTCATCAATATCGGTGTGGCCGCTGATAGTTATTTTCCAGTTGGGATTTATCTTCGAAACCGCTTTGCCGAGTATACGAAAAAGGCGGCCGGTACCGTAACGGGCAGGATCCCTGTCGAATAACCGGCGGATTGCCAGCAGTGGCAACCATAATAAAATAAGAAAAACCACACCCATCCATATTACAACAGATTTCAGGGCCTCAAACATGTTATCCGAATATTTTGGGGATGAAGCTTTTGATAATTCCCCAAACACCTTTGGCAGGTTTGAGAGAACGTCTGTTCCGGTTTACAGCTTTTTCAACAATCTCCGGCTGAAATATCTCCACTTCCTGTTTTTTTACTTCTTGGGGTATATTTTCTGCAATTTCCTCCGGATATGGTATTTTCTCCCTTCCGCTGGATGGACTCTGAGTTTGATCATGGCTTTGTTTTACCTCCCGTTTGCTTCCTTTACTCTCCTTTTGCTCAGGTCCGGAATCACCTTTACCTTTCGACGAAGAACCTTCGCCATTTTCCGATTCTGATCGACTGCTTTTTTGGGATGAGTCTTTTTTCTTTTTCCCCCCACCCCTGGTTGGACGCTCTTTAAGCTCCGATTCGGGCGGCCGCTGAGATTTTTGGTAGGTTTTAGATTTCTGAGATTTCTGTTGCTTCTGTTGATCAGGTTCGGATTTAGTTTCATTACCGTTTCTTGAAGACGCATCCTTAACTGTTAATTGATCACCAACCACATTTTTAATAGCGTAATAATACTTTTTGTCTTTATTACTGACAAAAGTGATTGCAGTCCCTGTTTTATTGTAACGACCCGTTCTGCCGATCCGGTGGATATAATCTTCAGGATTATTGGGCACATCATAATTTACGATCAGGGAAACATCATCAATATCGATACCGCGTGACAAGACATCAGTAGCAACCATCACCGAACTTATCCTGTTTTTGAAAGTACGAAGCGCTTCATTCCGCTCTTCCTGGCTGCGGTCGCCATGCATACTTACTGCCGATACATCCCGTTTCTCGAGCAGTCTGTGCAACTCGTCGGTTCCACGTTTGGTAGCAGTAAATATTAGCGCCGTTTCATATTTATCGGCATCAAAAATCTGTTCAAACAGCTTCAATTTTTCCTTGGGATGAACAAAATAGATTTGCTGATCTACGCTATCAACCGGTTTGGATACTTCAAACTCAACTTCAACCGGATCTTTCATTACCTGGTCTACCACTCTCTGAACTTCTTCAACCATAGTAGCAGAAAAAAGCATGGTCTGTCGCTCTTCAGGAAGTTGTTTTATTATTTTCATTACATCCGGCAAAAAACCCATGTCAAGCATTCGGTCTGCTTCATCTAGTACCAGGTATTTCAGATCCGCAAAGTTGACCTCCAGTACTTTCATCTGGTCGATCAGGCGGCCCGGAGTGGCAACAACAATATCTACGCCGGCACGGATGGCTTTCACCTGCCGGGAGAAATCACTTCCTCCTGTTACCGTAGCGGATGTTGCACCACAATGGTAACCGATGGCAAAAATCTGTTCATCTATCTGCTGGGCAAGCTCCCGGGTAGGCGATAAAATAAGTGCCTGTGTCTTTCCCGACCTGTCATTCAGTATTTTCTGTATAAGCGGAATTACAAAAGCCCCCGTTTTACCTGTTCCCGTCTGCGCTGCACCTATGACATCTTTACCCTCCATGATAAGAGGTATACATTCATCCTGAATCGGCGTTGGGCTTTCATAACGTAAATCCTTCAACCCGAGGTAGAGCTCTTCACTCAAATCAAACTTCTCGAAACTCAAATATATTCCTGTTATTTTTAATTAGAAATTACATATGCAAACGGTCAAACATTTTTTGCTATAATATTGTTGAAACAAAAATGTTTGAATATATCCCAAATATAATGTAGCCGTTTGCTCAACATTTAGTACCTAAGATACGGTTTTAAAACCAAATCCCTTAATTGTGATCACCAAAATTTTTTATACGCATTAAAAATAGATAACTTCACCGTCTCAATTTTCACAAAAAAATATCTTACCTAATGATGTACAAGAAAATCTCAACAGCTATAACGAGTTTACTCTTATTATCTGCAATAATATTTACCGGGTGTAACTCCGATTCAGGTTCATCGCAGGATGTATCTCTTGATACGAATATTGATAGTGTCAGCTACAGTCTGGGCTATCAGATCGGTGCAATGTCTCTGAAGCCCCAGGGAATGACAGATATCAATCCAGACCAACTGACGGCGGGATTGAGAACGGCACTGGAGGACGAGGATGCTGCACTTACCAATACCGAAATGCAGCAAATCGTTCAGAATTATCAGATGCAGGCCCAACAGCAAGCGCAACAACAGCAACAACAGGATGCTGAGATAAACGCAAAAGAAGGTGAAGAATTCCTTGCTGAAAACAGGGAAAAAGAAGGTGTTCAGGAAACCCAAAGCGGCCTGCAGTATGAAGTCATCGAAGAAGGATCAGGCGCCACACCAAATGAAACTGACACTGTTCTTGTAAATTATGAAGGCAGCTTAATTGATGGTACTGTTTTCGATAGTTCTCCTGAGGAAGGTACCCCTATTCCACTTAATGGTGTTATTCCGGGATGGACAGAAGGAATCCAGCTTATGCAGGAGGGGGCAAAATATAAGTTCTACATACCGGGCGACCTGGCTTACGGTGCGAATCCACGTCCCGGCGGACCTATCGGTCCCAACGAAACGCTTATATTTGAAGTCGAGCTTATTGAAGTACAGTAGATAGATTCTTCAAAGCTGTTATAAAACATATCCAAAGCCTCCGGTTATTCCGGGGGCTTTGGATATTTTATTTGAGCCGCGGATTTGCAGGATATGAACGGAT
>CAZPWQ010000169.1:0-6215 GCA_964590495.1 uncultured Balneolaceae bacterium | reverse complement strand
ATAGAAGCGGTAGCCCAATGTTCCTGAAAAACCAACGCCTGCAATGCCTGATCACTTCACATACCGCCTGACCACACCGGCCTTTTTGTTCCTTTCCCTTTTGACAGGCATGGCTGCCTGCGGCATCCTCAGTTCTGATGATGACCCTCCTGAACTGGAACCCGGCCCGCGAAATTATGAATGGACGGTGGACAGCTTGTACAGCGCCCCCGGCGGGTGGATGAATACCATTGGGGCTCTTCGCCGGATGATGTGTGGATAGCTTCCGGTGGTGGGGCTGAAAAACTATGGCATTTTGATGGAAAGGAATGGGCTCCCTACTCCTCACGGTTTGTCGGCGATTTTTTTAGCATTTTTGGGTTTGCTCTGAACGATGTATGGATGGGAGGAAATGATGGAGAAATATTCCATTATGATGGAGAATCGTGGGAACTATTCTATCAATTTGAGAAGCAAGGATATAATATTAGCCGTGTTAAGGATATTTGGGGTGCCTCACCTTCTGATATTTATGCAGTAGGAAATGCTATAGAAAATGAGACGTCTACATATAAGGGCTTTATATTACATTATGATGGAAGTCAGTGGAAGGAGTTGTTGGTTTCAGATTTTGACGTACAATTTCAACGACTATGCGAAGGTAAAGAAGGGGTTATAATAAGAGGATCGAATCGCGTTGATGGAAGCCCAAGAACATTATCTTTTTTCAAATACTCTAACCATGAATTTAAAGAAACTCTTTCCAAGACCACAGAAGAAGTAGAAACTTTATGGATGAATTGTGTAGGAAATGAAATTTACTATGTAGTTGGAAATGACATCCAGAAACAAAGCAATGGAAAATTTAAAACTATTATTTCTATAGCCAGTGAGGAAACTCCAATAGGTATAAATGGTAGGCATCAGAAAGATCTTTTTATTGTGACTGAAAATGGGGTTACCCATTACAATGGAGAGAATTTTTATAATTTATTTTCACTTAACAGTGAAAATGCTTCCATTTTTCGGGAATTAGTTTTCAAAGAAGATATTTTCTTTTTAGTCAATGACTACGAAGCCGGAACGAACTTAATCTATCATGGAACCCTAACCGAAAACGAACAGGCGGAGTAATGCTCAACAAAATAAAATAGGAGCGGTGCTGTAACACCGCTCCCAAAATACGAATAGCCTTCAGGTTGGCACCCTTTTGTGAGAATAAGAAAATCTTATTCCACCGGCTATTCTTGTTTAATCCCTAACGGAGATCAAACCATGAACAAGATAACAAAATATTTACTGATTGTAAGTTCAGCGCCGTTCACCATTGAAACACAAACACTTAGGCTCTTTACAATTTTTTAAATAGTTTGTAACAAATCCGCCGCGCGTTACACTTGAAAATAGAAGCGGTAGCCCAATGTTCCTGAAAAACCAACGCCTGCAATGTTTGATCACCTCACATACCGCCTGACCACACCGGCCTTTTTGTTCCTTTCCCTTCTGGTCGGCATGGCCGCCTGCGGGCTGCTGGGATCCGATGATGATGACAGGAAGCTGCTCAGCATTACCCCGGTCTCGGCGGTGGAAGTTTTTCTGGAGGTTCGCGCTTTTCCCGGCGCTGAGATTTCGATTGAACGCGATGGCGAGGAGATCTATTCGTTTCGGATGAGCCGCCCCGATACGCTGCTGACCGACAGCGGCCTGCTGCCGGCCACGGACTACCGCTGGACGGCGGTGACCAAAAACGGACTCAACAGAACCGAAACCAGGCGGGCGGCCACCCTGGATACTACCTCACAGGAGTTTACCTGGCAGACGTTTACGTTCGGAGAACACTCCTCCAGCGTGCTCCGCGGCGTGTCTATCATTGACGAGAACAACATTTGGGCCGTGGGAGAAATTTTTATGAATGATTCAACAGAGCAGTCGGGCTCGAATATTTACAATGCTGCACATTGGAATGGAAATACTTGGGAGCTTAAGAAAATACCCTATTATTTTGAAGAGGAAGCCTTTTTCACTGAAATAAGATCAGTTATTGCTTTTGATACAGACAATATATGGTATGGTATAGCAAATATGATACACTGGAATGGATTTGATTATGTTCCAATTGATGTTTCTACGAATGTTTTTGATGCACGAATAAATAGTATGTGGGGAAAATCCAGGGAGAATTTCTTTATAGGAGGTAACTCAGGAAACATAGCTCACTACAACGGCCAAAACTGGCAAAAGATCGAAACGGATACGGATCTGGATTTTTATGACATTCACGGCAATGAAGAGCAAGGGGTTGTTGCTATTGCGGCAAAGCGGCTGGTGAATTCAAAAAAAAGCATCCTTAGAATTAAGGATGATCAACAAACGGAAACCCTTTCATCTGGCGGCATCCCATACAGCATTCACGGTATATGGTTTGATGATTCCGGCGTAACATATTTGACAGGAAGGGGAATATACCGTAAACCCGATGTAAATTCCTCTGCCCATTGGCAGCCCATCCATGAAGGGATTACAGATAACTACCTGCAAGCTATAGATGCGAATGGATTAAATGATATAGTAGTGGTAGGAGACTTTGGGGAATTTCTGCATTTCAATGGGGCAACCTGGAAATCGTTTCAACAGGAATTTGATGGAAACCTGCTGCTCGATGTGACCATTCATGATAATATTGTCGTGGCCGTTGGGCTGGAAGGCAGACAAGCTTTTGTAACGATTGGAATAAGAGAGTGAATACAAAAAGAAACGTGCAATGATCGCAACTAAACCTCAATCATAATTGGAGAAATCAAATGGATCACACACAAAAAAGAGAACAAATTTCTCGAAGAAAACTTAGTTCTTTGATACTGACTATATTAATAGTATTAATATCAACAGATTTTAGTTATGCTTATTTTCAAGAAGATCCCCGGATTCCTGCATCAGATCATCCATTATCAGACTCACTCGCACCTGCTATGGCCAGACTAAATACTAGTTGCACAGCCTGGATTACGAAAGGTGGCATGTTAATTACTGCGGGTCATTGTTATCCTGAGTCAAATGATATTGTTGAATTTAATGTACCACTTTCAGAACCTGATGGAGAGATCAACTATTCTTCATCTGAAGATATATACACAGTTAGTGAAGTGATTAACAGTGATGATAATACACCGGATCGGGATTGGGCGATTTTCAGAGTGAATGACAATCCTGTAACTGGTTTACAACCTATTGAAGCTCAACTGGTTTATATAGAATTGGTTCAGGATTTAACAGGGGATATATACCGATCTATGGGATATGGAGATGATCTTGCTGGTGTTCCACCGGGACCATTGCGTAAGACCTTACGAACCGATAGTGGAGAGAATCTCACACAAAATACAACAGGAGATCTGGTAGAATTTAAGTCACAACTTATAGGTGGTGATTCAGGTTCACCTATCGTTGATGAAAGTACCGGAAAATCAGTCGGCGTTGCAACGAACTTTCGAACTTCAGATGATGTGGCCGAAGGAACAAGTGCCTATAGGTCCTCATTTTGGAATACCTTTCAGGCGGAACTCAATGATTTTACACTTTCTGTAACTCAAAAAGATGAAGCTGGACAGACGATAATCGGTTCATCCATCGGACGTTGGAATGAAACTATTTTCAATGACTATGTTTTATCTGGTTCAGAAGTTCAATTAAATGTAGTGGAGGGAGGTATTGAAATTCTGCGAGCAGACCAAGGGGTGTATAATAACCCCAACGAAAAGTACAATGAGTGGATTGGTTTTAACGATGTGCGCAATCATCGTGTTTTTCAGATGGATGCCGGCGCCAGTCAGCTTATTTCCCAATTTCAGAAAACCCATTCCGGCATTTCGGTAACCAATGCTTTTCCAGAGGCGCCATCACTCAGCGGCAGCGGACAAATTCAATTCAAAGATCCCTGGCTGATTGATTACAATGATCCGGATTTTGACAACTCTCCGCGTAACCGCGGTATGGATGCCGTTTTTTATTCTCATTCAGCTCCTTTTAACCCGGGATTTAATACTATCAACGGTAAATTATACAATGGTCTGTTTTTGAATGAGAGCGGCCCAACTGAAAATTGGCAACCTCCATATTATTCCGTGCGAAATGAACCCCAATCTATCAACTTTGGTGGTTCCCTGGGCAGCCGGCAGGTAGCACCCATAGGTTGGGAAGGCGATGACGTCGGTTTTGAAGACCCAAATAGCAAAGAAACCGCTGTGGTCTTTACCGATGCCGGTGCAGAAGCACGGGCGAAGCTTAAAATTTCCCGCATTTCCAACGACGCCACTGCCTACGCCAACAACTCCCAGCGTAAAGTAGTGAGGACCTCGGATGGCTGGCTCCATATGGTGTATGAATCGCTGGGCCGTGTGTGGGTGGAGCACAGTGACGACGACGGGGCCACATGGACCCTCGGCAACTACGGCAACCCCCTGGACACCGGGGCAGGCAAAAACCCCAGTATCGACTGGCTGTACGCGGGAAGCACGTATGGAAATTATGTGGTGGTGGTATATCAGCAGAAAAATGGGAGTTATTACAAAATTATGGGGAAGATTTTCAAGAGAGGAAGCAGCGGGTATCACCACCATACCGACTTTAATATGGGAACTGTAGGATCTACCGAATCCTATTCGGTTGATGCCAATCCCAATATAACCTTGGGAGGCGATCCAAATAATAACGGAGTGGGAGACTTTACCCTTACCGTTGAAAAGAAAAACGGAACGGCGGGGATATACTACCTATATGGAGAATTGAGTGGAAACGGAGACATCATGAGCAGTTCACAGGTCACCTATCTGAGCGGAACAAATGCCAATTCAACCAATACCTCGGTACATATAAACAAGATGTACAATAATTTAGACGTTTTTCATATTGTGTATCAGCAAGGTTCAGGCTCAGTCAAACATAAATTTATTGAATGTTCCCCCAGCGGCAGTTCGTGGTACTGTACGAATACATATACTTCCAACCTGTCCTCTTCCACCGGGCAGCAAAACTATAAGCCCTCCATGGTGCAGATGCCGAACGGGGGCATTAGAGTAAGCTGGATTCGGGCCCTGTACGGTCAATCCTCCCCCTACTGGATGAACACGGTGTACTGGAGCACCTCCTCCCCTTCACAATATACCATAAGAGGGTATTTCGTGAGAAGCGTGTCCTTGAATATAAGTGATGACAATTCCAAATACCTGTACGCCTGGAGCGAACAGGTAGACTCTTGGTATGCCAATTACCTGAGCAACGGTTCAAGCAATACCAAGCTCAGCACAAGCGGTGAGGAGGTTCAACTCTCCAACGGGACCGGTTCGGGGGCAAATATGCTTGTAAGCTCATTCGACCGCACAAGTACCCCGTATACCTTCAAATACGGGAAATATAGGCAGCAGTCTTTCCAAAGTATCTTCCGATACACCCATTAATTATGGAAGAGGAGTCGCCTTACACAAGGACGATCTCCGGTTTAATTATACCATGAAAAGTCTTTCGGTGGATAACAAAAACATACAATTCGTAGAAATATCGCAAGATAAACCCGACAGTGCCAAATCAAACGGGCGTTGGGGGGTAAAGTATCTCAAACTGAAAAAACTGAACAAGTATATCCTAAGTGAACCTTTTGGCATTGATAACCAAACCGGTATCACATTCAGTGAGGAAGCGGGATTTATTGACCCTGCACAGGCCGTAACCGCGCTGGGCAAAAATGGATACATACGATATAAAGTTGAACTGGTTGATGAGCGAACAAACGAGGTGATCGGTCTGCTTAATGAAGCGGACTATTCAGCCGCTCATTTACCGCAGGATACACTTAGCAGGTATATTGGGAATACCGGTGAAACAACAAAGAGAACCGCGAGGGTAAAAATAACGATAAGCTCAAATATTGATGATTTACAGGGAGTGTTGTTAAGTGAGTACGGCACGACCGATAAAGAAATGCTATCCAAGATGGCTGCACAAACCCTTGAGCTAACACCTGCGGAGGAAGTTACAAACTATGCCCTCGGCCAGAACTACCCCAACCCGTTCAATCCCACCACGCAGATTACCTACCAGTTGCCGGAAGAGAGTTCGGTGCGCCTGGAGGTGTTTGACATGCTGGGCCGCCGGGTGCAAACGCTGGTGGATGACCACCGGCAGTCCGGCCGCTATACGGTCACCTTTGATGCCTCAAACCTGGCCAGCGGCGTGTATTTCTA
>CAZPWQ010000168.1:4633-6218 GCA_964590495.1 uncultured Balneolaceae bacterium | reverse complement strand
GTCTGCGAGACTTTGCGGATCTGATAATGGCCATCCGGATGATATGCATCACCATGCACTTGCCGTAAATCGTACAAAACACCGAAACCCCAAGAGAAGATATTCCGGTGTTTTGCAGCAGCCGTCTTATTTAATCCTTTATGTATAAACTGTGATGAACGCCGGCGGCGATATCTGTCACGTCCGAATCAATTTGAACCGGCTCAGCCCGGTCGGTTGTCGTACCGTCGCCAAGTTGTCCGTCGCTGTTCTTTCCTATGGCCCACAATGTGCCGTCTGTCTTGATAAACAGCGTATGACGGTTTCCGGCTCTTGAACTGATTACCCCGGCTTCAATCTCAATCGGGCTGAATTTATTCTCCTGCGTTCCGTCGCCCAACTGTCCTCTCTCATTATTTCCCATTCCCCACAGCATGTCATCGCCTGTAACAAACAAACTGTGATCTCTTCCGGCCGCTATACTGCTTACATCCGACGCAACCTCTACAGGTGTACTTCGGCTGGTTCGGGTGTCATCCCCCAGCTGTCCGGAGCCATTGCCCCCCATAGCCCAGAGTGTACCGTCCGGTTCAGTATATAATGTGTGACGTCCACCGGCAGCAACTTTATCTACACCGGAAGCCACCTGCACCGGATTTTCATGACTGGTGGTTGTACTGTCGCCAAGCTGACCGTTGCTATTATCACCCATTGCCCATAACGTGCCGTCGGTTTTTATGTATAAGCTGTGGCGTTGCCCGGCTGTAACATACTCTACGTTATCATCTATCTGTACAGGTTCAAGGCGATTCGTAGTAGTACCGTCGCCCAGCTGGCCATTATCATTTTGTCCCATTGCCCAGAGAGTTCCGTCGGATTTAACAAATAAGCTGTGGTGTTCACCGGCTGCTAAGTATTCGACATCAGAGGCAATTTCCACAGGTTCATGGCGGTCTGAAGTGGTACCGTCGCCCAGTTGTCCGGAATTATTAAATCCCATTCCCCAAAGCACATCATTGTTATCGATATACAAGCTGTGCCAGTCGCCGCCGGCTATACTTTTTATATCAAAGGCAATTAAGATCGGGTCAGGTTCTTGTGTATTATTGCCGGCTACCTGCCCATTATGATTGTACCCCATACCCCAAAGCGGATCTGCGACCGGTTCAAAAACGGAAGTGATATTCATCTCACTCTCGAAGGTAACTGAAACTGGATTTTCCGATTCTGAAATATCTCCCTCCCACTCAACAAATCTCCAGCCTTCGGCAGGTTCTGCGGTGAGGGTTGCTTCTTCTCCGTGTTGAAATTCTGTCTTGTCAGGATCCACAATCACTTCGCCCTCTCCGTCAATCGTAAGGTTAAGAGCATGCTCCTGAAGCTGAAACACAGCGGTAACGCTTTTTTCTTCTTCAATAGTAATAGTTGCCGGGTTCTCCGATCCGGAAAGATCTCCCTCCCAGCTGTCAAATACCCAGTTTTCGGCTGGCTCGGCGGTAAGGCGAACGGTCGTTCCGTGCTCATAATCTTTACCCTTCTCTTCAACTATCTCTTCTGTTACATCGCCTTCACCTTCAATATCAATATTCAGTGTATACTCCTTAAG
>CAZPWQ010000168.1:0-4533 GCA_964590495.1 uncultured Balneolaceae bacterium | reverse complement strand
CTTCTGTTACATCGCCTTCACCTTCAATATCAATATTCAGTGTATACTCCTTAAGTTTAAAAACAGCCGTAACATTCTTTTCTTCCTCGACGGTGATAGTCTGTGAAGTTTCCGATCCGGAAAGATCTCCCTCCCAGCTGTCAAATACCCAGTTCTCGGCCGGCTCGGCGGTAAGCTGAACGGTCGTTCCGTGCTCATAATCTTTACCCTTCTCTTCAACTATCTCTTCTGTTACATCGCCTTCACCTTCAATATCAATATTCAGTGTATACTCCTTAAGCTGAAAAACGGCTGTAATGCTTCTGTCACTTTGCATGGAGATCGTTTGTGGATTTTCCTGTGAATGTATATCTCCTTCCCAGCGGTAAAATACATAATTTTCTGAAGGTTCAGCTCTGATCTCCACATCACTTTCCGCTTCAAACTCGCCACCGGACGGACTGATTGTTCCGCCTTCCTCGGGTGTGACATTTGTTGTAAGATCATAGACAGAAGGTGCGTCTGTCGGACTGCAACTCCACATCATTGCACCAATTAACACTGTTATTATTGTATATAAAACTTTTCTCATCTTTTTCAGGCATTTGGGTTAAAATTATTTACGACCGTTGTGCAGTTACTACTGATACAACAAATATGCCAACTTCTATTACATAGCTTTTCAGATGCGAAACGAACGATGATTATATCTGTTCAGGCAGGATGGATATTTTTGTGTGAATAAATTTCACAGCTGATCCGGCACCTTCTGTGTAATTTTGATTCATATGGTGGTTTTGCTGATATGAGTTTTTGGGATTTCAGGAGGATATATGCTCTGCTCCACATTAATCGGGCAGCAGAGCCTGCCTACGCCGAAATTTCGACCTGAAGAGCCGGCCTGTTTGAAGGGCTTCGTGCAGGCAGGCGGCCCGCGCCAACATCCCGGGGCAGAGCCCCGACACCAGTCGGGACAGGCACCGGGGGACGAGAGAAAATAGTCGTACGGGGGTAGCAAATCTATAATTCAAAATTATGCTCTAACCTCATGCAACAAACATGAGGCACAGATTGTTAACAGAGCCATAAGCCAACCACCCCCGGCCCCTCCTTCATAAGGAGGGGAGTATTTCGTTGCTGTTGGAAAAATTTTTAGACGTAATCCCCAAGAACCAGTATCTGATTTCAGAATGAACAGTTTTAAATATTTCTGGTAAGCTATCCCCTCCTTATGAAGGAGGGGATTAAGGGGTGGTTGGATTGTTTGTATTTAGATTCTTAACTATCAACATGCTTCGATGAATTATTTCGTCCGGCTGATTCAAACGTCCGGATCGGCTGGTTCAAGCGTCCACGCTTGAACCTTACGGCAAGGAAGGAGTCGAGTGTCTTTCAGTAGTTGCAGGCCACCTTACCGGACCAGGAATAACTATTTTTTTAACCGCTCAAAAATCCCCCTTCCGCCGGCAGTCGGACACGGTAACAAAGGGGGAATTAAAGGGGGTTGTTGGACCATCTTTGTTCAGGCATTGAGTTTAATCTTTGAAACAATGAAATCTCCGAAAAGAGTCACTCCTTCCTTGTCCCGATGATTTTTATCGGGATAGGGCGTGACCGACTACCGGCGTGTAAGGAGCCGGAGCCTGCTCTACGAAGCCAGCGGTTTTGTGGCGTAGTTGAGGATGGGTCAAAAAAGCAGTGAGCTATAAATGGCTGACAGATTAATGATAAACATGAAAAGCCGGCATATAACTAGCCGGTTACGCTTCATATCCCTCGCAGCCGACCCCTCCCTATTCCGCTGAAAAACCACAGCGAAACAAGGAGGGGCTTTTAAATTGCTGGAATTTCCCCGTGGCTAAAGCCGTATCCTCCCGACGATGGTCGGGACAGGCTTTTTTTAAGGGGGAATTTGTTTGCCTGAACAAAAGTAATTAAAACCTTCATAACATGTTTTCTTCATCTGTAATCTGGTACATAAATTCTCTTATCTGAATTTTATGGGTAATGTCAGCCTTAATCCCCCTTCTCCCGGCAGGAGGACACGTTATGAGGAGGTTGGATTGTCAGAGCTTTGTACTTTTTAGATTCTGAACTATAGACAGGCTCCGATGAATTATTTTTGAATGGTAAATGCTAAAGGAGGGGTAACAACAATAAACTTGTCACACAATTATGGCTGAGAGGCAAAAAAAAGTAAAACTACTGCGCTTTTGGACGCTGCTGAAAGAAAGCTATAACGATTTAAATGCCAATGATCCGCTCAGGTTGAGTTCCTCAACAGCTTTTTTTGCGACATTCTCAATAATTCCAATTATAGTTCTTCTGTTAAATCTGTTCAGTACGGTTTTCAGTGAAGAATTATTAACGGGAGAAGTGCTCAGCGCTCTGTCTCAGATGTTGGGAAAAGAAACAACCGAATTTTTATCCACAATCCTGGAGAACGTTCAGCAAATGCAACAGGGCCCATGGGTTACTCTGGGCATCATTATTTTTTTAATGTTTATTGCGACCACCCTTTTTATAGTAGTACAAAGTTCATTCAACCAGATATGGCAGGTAAAATCCAAAGAAGATGTCAGCTATAAATTTATTTTAAAAAACAGGGGTATTTCACTGCTGATCATACTTGTCACCGGCGTTCTGTTCCTGGTAACCTTATTGCTTGATCTTATTATTAGCTTTTTGGGAAATAATATTTTGTACCTGGTTCCATGGGTTGATCAGTGGCTGATAAGAGTTTTGAACATCGCCTTGTCACTGGGAATATTTACTTTATGGTTTGCTTCAATTTATAAGTTTCTTCCGGACGTTATGCTAAGATGGAAAACGGTATGGGCCGGCTCGTTTCTGACAGCAGTTTTATTTTTAATAGGCCAATACATACTCGGCCTGGTTCTGGTTTCAGGAAATATAGATACTATTTACGGGGCTTCGGGATCTCTGGTATTGCTGCTGCTCTTTATATTTTATTCTTCTTTCCTTCTCTACTACGGGGCTTCTTTTGTAAAAAATTATGCTGAATATTGCGGCGATGAGGTTGAAACGACTAAATTTGCCGTCCGGTACGAGATTAATAAGCTTGAATGAAGTTTTTGCTGTTAAACAGCAGCAAACAAGGATGATTCAACAAGCGGAATTAAATTCCAACCGGGAAACAAAGTGTATTGATTTCAAGTTAAGATAAATGAATAGTCTCTGTTCATGCTAAAGATAAAATGCGATGGAAAAGAATATCCATGAAGAGTTGGTTTTATTGACTTCCAGGTTATCGGAAAGGCAGGACGTTATTCTTGAAAAGTGGGGACACAATATGAGGCAGATGAATCGAAAATCAACTGAGCTGGCTTCCGTTTCCCGGAAGAAATTTCAGAATAATATACCCAATTTTCTTGAACGTCTATATAATGGTCTGCTGGATAAGGATATAAAGGTATCGGATATTGGCAGGGATCATGGTTCACAGCGCTGGAACCATGGCTTTGATCTTCTGCTTACGGTAAAAGAATGGGGTGTAATGCAAGAGGTATTGATTGGCGAGATTATCTCCCTCCGCAAAGAGCTTGATCTTAGTCCGGATACGCTGGACAAAGTACATGCAGCGTTAAACGAACATATTCAGGAAGGCATTGAATACAGTATCCTGGAATTTGACAAGCTGCAGCGCAGAGAAACAGAGGCCCAGCTGCGCGATCTGGAGAAGGCGCTTGAAGAACCGAAGGGTATAACGCGGGATAATAACTTAAGAGAAACCTCTCATGATCTGAAGGGAATGGTAAAAAACCTTCAAATTGGTTTTTTCCTGTTAAAAGACGAAAGCATGAGTGAAAAAGCAGCAGAACTTATCGATCAAATGGCAATAGCTGCTGACAATCTGGAACAGTTACTTAATGATCTGCTCGACCTGTTCCGGTTGGAAACGCAAAAGGAGAAAGTTGAAATATCGGAATTTAATGCCGCAAAAGTTTTGCGTGAGCTTTGCGAAAGCATGCAGCCGATGGCAAAAAAGGAAGGGCTGGATTTAAACTGTAATGGCATTGATTCTCTCCCGGTGAAAAATGACCAAAAGAAACTCCAGCGGATAACACGAAATCTGCTGCTTAATGCCTTGAAATATACGGTTGAAGGACATATCCATGTAAGATGGGAGAAGATATCGGATAAACAATGGCTGCTCGAAATAGACGATACCGGTCCCGGTTTAAGTGCCACCCATGCAAAGTCTCTGACAACCGAATCTGAATCTCCGGAAGCGGCCGGGCGGGAAAAATATCCGGTACCGGATGACCATACTGTTCCCGGGGAGGTGGAAAAGCACGGCGAGGGTATCGGCTTGTTGATTGTCCGCCATTTATGCAAGCTTCTGGATGCGATTATTGAAGTTGATACCGAACCCGGAGAAGGAACTACCTTCAGAATTACTTTCTCATTGAATCTTTCGGCTGATTGAGCCAGGCCCCGATCCTTTTATTAAATGGCTGCTTCTTCTAAACGGATGAGACGTGTCCGACTCCCGGCGCGATCCCTCGGTTCCAGTCGGGATTGTAGAAGTTA
>CAZPWQ010000167.1:0-6248 GCA_964590495.1 uncultured Balneolaceae bacterium | reverse complement strand
ACAGAAATGATAACCAACACCTCAAAACGGTCAACTCTATTTAGGATTGGTCATTTGTCACACTGCTCACTGTACATTGTTCACTGTAAAAACGCCTATCGCTTCATCCAATCATCAAAAACCTTTGCAAAACGTTCCGGCGATTCCGGGTCCATATTGAAATAAAGTGACGGCTCTATCAGCTCCAGCTCCATTAATGCGAATGTGTTTGAAGGTGCGCGTACATAATCGAGACGGGTATATAGCGGATCGGGTTGAATAATCCTCAGCGTCTTCCGGGAAACAGAAAGAAGTTCTTCTTCAGGATCCACTTTTTTTAGTCTGCCGCCATGCTCCTCCTGCACCCTGAAATCTTTCGCTTCCGGTGTTTTCAGAATTGTGTGACTATAGGTATCTCCAAAAAAGAACACAGAAAATTCACCTTCTTCAACAATACCCGTCATAAAAGGTTGCACAAGGAAAGATCGGGATTTAAAGACCCTGTTTAAATCCCCGATATACTGATCAATATTCCCCTTATTCAGACGATAAGTATCATCAGCTCCGGCACTTATTACCGGCTTAATAACTATTTCATCCGTATTGAATCTTTCAAAGTAACCATTAAGTTCTTCTGTCTGAAAAGTATCCGGCCATAGACCGGGGACAATTTCAATGTCCTGCTCTTCCAGGTCTCTGAGATAGGTTTTACTGATATTCCACCGTACCAGATCGATGCTGTTTTCAAGCCTTGCTGAGGATTCATCAATTTCTTCCAATACTTCCAGGAACCGGTGAGGATTTTTCTGATAATCCCAGGGACTGCGGATAATAACGCCATCAAAACGATCCCAATCGACATTTTGATTACGCCATGATACCGTTTCGACCGTCCATCCAAGCTCTTTAAATGGTTCATAAAGGAGATGGTCGTAACTTACATAGTTATCAAGGCTGTCCATTGTCAGAAATGCACACTTTTTCATGCCGTCGGGTGAAGCTTTTATTATAATTCTTTTGCCGGGCATAAAATAAGCGGGTGGGTTGTTTCGTCCAAGTCTATTGAATTATTGATTTGTTGATTTGTTGAGAGATTGAGTTTTAACCACAACCAACCGCCCAACAGAACCAGGACAGCCGGAATAGTGGAATGTTGGAATTTTGTCGTGTCAGGGATCGACACCGTCTGGCGTCTTACGTCTTACTTACTTTTTTATTACTTTCTCATTGAATTTTATGCCGGCGAACTTCATTTTACAAGATCGACTGAAGGTGAAATTTTTTTCTGTTTAGCGGCACCACCAAAATAACAGTTTCTTGAGCACTCTTTATATTGTAGCAACACCTATCGGTAATCTGGAAGATATTTCAGATCGAGCCCGGAATGTCCTGGGTTCCGTCGAATATATTGCATGTGAAAATACCCGGACCTCCGGAGTATTGCTTCAACACATCGGGGTTGACACGCCTACATTTCCCTTTCACCAGCATAACGAACATCAGAAGGTGGAACACCTGCTAAATCTTCTGGATGCCCGTCAGAATGTAGCTATGATCTCCGACGCGGGCATGCCGGGGATTTCCGATCCGGGTTTTTTGGCAGTGAGGGCTGCTCACCGGGCGGGACATACTGTCACCGTCATTCCTGGGCCCGATGCAGCTACGACAGCGCTTGTAGCCAGCGGACTGCCGTGCGACAAATATGTGTTTGAAGGATTCCTTCCCCAGAAAAAGGGACGCCAGAAAAGACTTAAACAGCTGACTGAAGAAGAACGTACCATCGTCTTTTATGAAAGTCCGCACCGTCTGCTGAAGCTTCTTAAGGAACTGCGGGAGTATATGGGTGATCAGCGGATGGTTGCCATATGCCGGGAATTGACTAAAAAGTATGAAGAGGTCATACGTGGACCGCTCGGGAATGTAATTCAAACCTGTGAGCAGCACGACAACATAAAGGGGGAAATAGTCGTTGTCACTGCTCCTGAAAGCTACAGTGAATGAAATCGTATATCACATATATCTGGGACAGTAAATGGGCGCTGAGCCTGACGATAGGTGTATTGCTGGGAATCAGCTTTCCGCCATTCCCCCTGCCCTTTTCAATGTTTATTGCTTTTATTCTTCTGTTCCGGCTCATTGATCTCTCTGATACCGCCGGTGAAGCCGCCTATCTCAGCTATCCGGGATTTATCATCTGGAATCTTATCACCACATACTGGCTAATGCTGGCCACACCCGCCGGCGGAGTCGCAGCTATCATTGCAAATTCCGCGGTAATGACTGTGCCGGTGATGCTTCAGCATAAAATAATCAGGCAGGATTTTTCACCCTGGGTGACTTACATCCTGTCTGCTGCCTTCTGGATCAGCTATGAGTACCTCCACCATCAGTGGGATCTCGCATGGCCGTGGCTGACCATCGGGAATGCGTGGTCGGATGTCCCTTCATTAATACAATATATCTCCATAACAGGATATTGGGGGATTTCCCTGTGGGTTTTGCTGGTATGTGGGTTTGCTTACCATGCATTGAAGCACCGGGATCAATTCTATGGAGTCATTTCTGTAGCAGTCCTGGTGATTTTCCCCGTTTTATCGCTTCTTCAGCCGGCGTTCCGAAGCGAACCCGAAGTGGATTCCACGGTTAAAACGATAGTCGTTCAACCTGATTTTGATTCGTATGCACGATACGGCGGATTTTCCTCACCCCGGGATGCAAATGAGCATCTCTTCGAACTGATTGACACGCTGCGAACTCCCAATACACAGCTGGTAGTATGGCCGGAAAATGCTATCCAGGCTGATATCTCAAATAGTGACAGTTTCAGCGACGTCTCCGGGGATACCAAAATACAACTACTTCAAAAAGCACGGGAGTGGCAGTCCACGTTAATCGCAGGGGCTACTTATTTTGAATATTACACACAGGAGAA
The DNA here is from genome assembly GCA_964590495.1 of uncultured Balneolaceae bacterium. GTDB lineage: Bacteria > Bacteroidota > Rhodothermia > Balneolales > Balneolaceae > CAZPWQ01. The sequence goes on along the minus strand of CAZPWQ010000167.1, from coordinate 3,337 downwards.
TGCACCTGCACTGCCATATATCTCGGGTCAACGTCAATATCTGCCGTTTAATGCTGCGCTGGCCTTTCAGCCGGATCAGTCACTGGATATTTACCGGAAGCATAACCTGGTGCCTATAGTCGAGCGGATGCCATTTGTTCACGCTTTAGATGCCGTTGATTTTTTTGAGTGGGTTAGCTGGCCTGATATACAAGGCTATGGCAAAGGCTATGAAGGAACGCAATTCAATGTGGCGAATACACAGACACCGGCGCTAATCTGTTATGATTCTGTATTTCCTGGGTGGGTAGGCAGATTTGTTCGTCATGGTGCCGGATTCTTGACAATCATCACCAATGACGGGTGGTGGGGAGATACCAGCGGACACGAGCAGCATTTTTCCTATGCCCGGTTGCGCGCCGTTGAATTTAACCGCTGGGTGGTACGCAGCGCCAATAACGGAATTTCAGGTATCATCGCTCCCGATGGTTCTATCGAGGTGAAAACAAGTTATCGCGGAAGTACTGCTTTCCGCTATGATGTACCGGTACTTACCGGACTTACTTTTTACGCTCGTTTCGGCGACTGGCTTCCGGGGCTGATGCTGATATTGGCAGGGATGGGAATATTCCGGCTGGTCTATCCACTTCTTTTTGTTAAGATACAACAAGAATAAGTTTTGATTTACTGAGGGATTGGAACGCGGATGAGGCGGATTGTGCGGATTCGCACGGAATAAAGGTAAGAAGCGAAAAGCCAGACGCTAGACCGCGGACATCCGGTATCCGGCATCTGGCATCCGGTATCCGACCAGTATCTGACCCACCCCAACCCCTCCCTATCCGCAAACCCACGGACAAGGAGGGGCTTTGAAGGTGCTGAAATCTTCTAAAAGAGTCACTCCTTCCTTGTTGCGTTGGTTTCGTCCCGAGGAATCGGGAGGAAGGAGCCGGGAGGATGGGTCGGGAAAAGGCACCGGGCCTTTCCAAACCCGTAATATCCGGCATCCGGCATCCAGCCTAAAAATTTGCGGTAATATCAACATGCCTGCTCGATCCCACGAGCCGGTACCTGTTGGGAGAAATACGAATAAATTCCGAGGTAATACGGTCATCAAAACCGATCGATGTGTTAAATTCACTGCGGGCTATGCTCCGCTGTTCAATATTAACAGCATGAAACTCGACAGAATTGAGAACATCCCTGTTTTCGGAATAATTGCCACTTACAGCCAGAATTATACTTTCTTCGGGAAAATATGTCGCTTTAAACAGCGGTGAGCGTATACTGGTGCTTCCAATTCTTTCTCCCGATAAGGTTCTGAACACCTGAATTCTGCCGCCGGAATATAAAGTGATATAACCTGCATCTTCCGACAGTTCAGCTCCAATAAGATCCTCGTCTGTAGTGAACGAATTGAGCTCATTGCCAAAACGATCCATCACCAGTACCTCATCGCTGGTGCCGTCTCTTGCCGTTACTGCAATTATTACTGTACCATCGTTCGAAACCGATACCTCTTTCAGATAACGATTCGTACTGAAATAAATATTATCAAAACTATTATCAGACAGTCTCACCTGTGCCTGAGAGCCCAGTTGTCCGTTCCTGCTGATTTTAGGATTATAAATAACCAGCGTTGACCCGTCCACGCTCAAAACTACCTCGGAGATAACCTCGCCCTCTTCGGTCTGGCTGCTGCTCGACATGTTAGTCTCAATTTCTCCGAACGTATCATAAAAAGTAAAATTGGTAATATTATCCCTGATGAATAGATGCCCGCTGTTAAAAGGGTAAATACCAAAAGAGGGATCATCTTCAGAAAGGGAAATAGTTGAAAAGGCATTAAGCGTATCACCGCGGGAATTCATCAGAATCGCCCTGTCATCCTGTTGGTTCCTGCTTAGCAATCCTACTTTCGAAAGATCTGTTGAAAATCCGGCAGCCGCCAGATTACCGCCCCGTACTCCGCTTTGCTGGATTGCTATATTCTCAGAAGAGATTGTCACTGCACCATTTTCCAGCTCAAATGTCGAGGAATTGTTTCCGGATGTGGCTGAGGTTGAAGACAACTGAAGACTTTGTGCCCCAACAGAAATGGGAATTAGAGCAAGGACAAACAGTCTGAAAATTATTGAAATCATTTAATTAAAATGTTAAATCTAAATTAAAGTCCTTAATAACGGGATTATTTTTCAGAGATGCACCTGGCAACATTCTGATAATTCTCACATATTATTTGTAGCTTCATCGTTTTCAAACAGGTATAACTAACTATGCATTACTCTATTGTAATACCGGTTTACAACCGTCCGGATGAAGTTGATGAACTGCTGGAAAGTCTGACCCGACAAACCTATGCCGACTTTGAAGTTATTATTGTTGAAGATGGATCATCCGACCGCTGCCTTCATATTGTTGAAGAATATCACGGTCAACTGGATATAACGTATTTTTATAAAGAGAATTCCGGTCAGGGTTTCAGCCGTAATTATGGTTTCGAACGGGCTAACGGTGATTATTTTATTGTATTCGATTCTGACTGTCTTGTTCCGTCCCATTACCTTGAGACGGTAAACAACCGGCTGAACAGCAGGTGGCTGGATGCCTATGGAGGGCCCGACCGCGCCCATGAAAACTTTTCGTTCATACAGAAAGCGATCAGCTATGCGATGACTTCCCCTTTCACAACAGGTGGTATACGGGGAAGAAAAAGGCATACGGGAACCTTTCATCCGAGAAGCTTTAATATGGGCATTTCCCGTGAGGTGTACGAAAAGACAGGCGGTTACCGTATTACACGTATGGGAGAGGATATCGAATTTAGTATCCGCATAATCAAAAATGGCTTTCATACCGGCTTGATTGAAGATGCCTACGTATATCACAAACGACGCACAAGTCTGACACAGTTTTTTAGACAGCTTCACTTTTTTGGGAGGGCCCGGATTAATGTCAGCAGATATCATCCGGGAGAAATAAAATTTATACATACCCTGCCTTCTCTTTTCATACTGGCAACTATTTTTATAATAAGTCTTCCTTTTTGGCAGCCGGATCTCTTTTTGTGGCTGGTAATACCCTGGTTTTTGCCGTTCGTGCTCACAACTATTGATTCAACTGTCAAGAATAAAAGCCTTTACATCGGGTTATTAAGCTCCGTTGCTTCATTTATTCAACTGACAGCATACGGAATTGGCTTTTTAACAGAATTCTGGCGAAAGTTAAGAGAATAAAAAATCATTGGTATTCAAATTGATTTCAGAAGTGAAGACCCTTATATTTGACATCTTTCTGAAAAACGATCGGGGAGTAGCGCAGTCCGGTAGCGCATTCGCTTTGGGAGCGAAGGGTCGCA
>CAZPWQ010000166.1:0-6255 GCA_964590495.1 uncultured Balneolaceae bacterium | reverse complement strand
AACGACGAAAAAAGTAATCAAAAAAGTCGCCGGCTGATGAATCCTTGTCGGCGGCTTCGGTCGGCACGCGGGATAATTTCAAAGGTCCTTCACGCTCTTCAATTGCTTCTGAGATCTCACCGGTGTGAAATTATCCACTTCGCGCACCTCCCTGTGCCTGTTCCCTCCAACGATTCAAAGGCCGGAGGCATTTAGCTTCTTTATATGAATTAAACTCTCCGACGATCGGTGTCATCCTGAACTTGTTTCAGGATCTGTAGCAAGGAGCTGGAGTAAAGCTAGTGACGTTTGAATGCTACAAAGCCTCGCCAACAGCACCCGTTTCGGATTTTGGTCATTCGGATTTTGTGCTTAACCAACTACAACCCAAAAAACTCCGCCTGCCCGCGCGGCACATGTACATCCTGTCGGTGGCGGCGTATAAACCGGATGATATCGGCAATGTCATCGACTTTTAAAACAAAGGAAGCATTTTCAACATCGAGCAACTTCCGATATCTGCCTTGTCCTTTTTTTCGCCACATCAGGTGGTAGTTTTTGGCAAAATCGAACAAGGCCTCACCCCGGGAGCGGGGCTGGTCCGGTGAGAATTTCAGTGAATCAATTTCATTTAAAGCAATAATAATGGTTTTAACCTGCTGTTCTCCCTTCATAGCTTCAATAACCAATCTTTGATCTTCAATATTGAAAATAAAATGGTAAAGCGGCTCGGCAAGTTTAAAGATGCCGATAAAACTGATAATAAACAGAAACAGGGCAAGAAGCTGGCGGAATTCCAAATTGCTCCATTGCGATGAGGTAAAGGCGCCTGCCAACACATACGTGCCGGTGACAGTACTAACGAGAATGATCAATCCCCAAAAGAGGTTGGTTTCTTCTTCATAAATATGCACCTTTTGTTCCATCTTATGGTAATTGTACCTTTTGGATTAATTTATTTTACTAAGATAAATGATAAACATTTGATGTTAAGTATTTATCCCGGTAATAATATATGATGGGAAGTTCAAGGTTGGGAGCTTTGATTGTATTAATCTACATTTCTACACCTAGAAATTTGGTTGGATGCAAGGCGAAAAGGCATAGCGCATGGAGCAGGAACAATGCCTGTTTTTCTCTATGCGCCATGCTCTCTGCACCGTCTCCGCTCTAAAATAATGCAACATAATAAAACACAGCTAATTAGCATTTTTATATTATTTATGTCAGAAATGCGATAAACAAATTCTGTTACTTAGATTAATAAAAGTCCCTGAGGTTTAATATCTTTCGGCATTGAAATAAAATGGCAAAAAATCTGGGTTCATGAGCAGTAAGGTAAATGATAAGTTTGAAGCAGTAATAGGGCTGGAAGTTCATTGCCAGCTGTTAACAGAAAGTAAGGCATTTGCACCGGTATCAACAGAATTTGGAGGATCGCCGAATACGCAGGTTTCACCGCTGTGTTTGGGACATCCGGGTACACTGCCAGTTCTGAATGAGAACCTGGTCAGATACATCATAAAAATGGGGTTGGCGACTGGGTGCAGTATCGCCCGCAAATCTATTTTTGCCCGCAAAAACTATTTTTATCCCGATCTGCCTAAGGGATACCAGATATCACAATATGAAACACCAATCTGCAGCGATGGCAATCTTATCATAAAAGTGGATGGACGGGAAAAGAATATCGGTATAACCCGTATTCATATGGAAGAGGATGCCGGAAAGTCGATACACGACCAGGATCCCTACAATACGCTTATAGATCTAAACAGGTCCGGTGTCCCGCTGATTGAAATTGTCTCCGAGCCTGATATTCGCACGCCGCAGGAAGCCTACTCTTACCTCAACCGGATCAAGCAGATTGTCCAGTATCTGGAAATTTGTGACGGTAACATGGAGGAGGGAAGCATGCGCTGTGATGCCAACGTATCGGTACGGCCCAAAGGGCGGGAAGCTTTCGGTACCCGGACCGAGCTCAAGAATATGAACTCGTTTCGAAATGTAGAGCGTGCCATTCAATATGAAATAGATCGCCAGATCGATCTGATTGAATCGGGCGGAAAAGTAGTACAGCAGACATTGCTTTGGGATGCCAATAAGCTGGAAACGCGCCAGATGCGTACCAAGGAAGAAGCACATGATTACCGTTACTTTCCCGAGCCGGATATCCCCCCGGTAATCGTGACAAACGCCATGCTTGAAGAGATTGAGGCCGAGCTGCCTGAAATGCCCGATGTACGCCAGCAGCGTTTTGTGGAAGAGTTCAGTATGAGCGAAGACGACGCCCGGATTTTAACCGACGACCGGTATCTGGCTGATTATTTTGAAGAGGTGCTCGGTTATGTCGAAAACCCAAAACCGGTCTCCAATATTATCCTGACGGAAGTGCTTCGTGTTTTGAACGACCAGAGTATTTCGATCAGGGAATTCCCAATTTCATCAAGTCGTCTCGCAGGTCTTATTACATTGCGCGAAAATGACAAGATCAATTCATCAGCAATGACTGATATTTTTGACGCTATGCTGAACGGGGATAAGTCAGCTGAAGAATATGCTGAAGAAATGAATTTAGTGCAGGTCTCGGATACCGGCTTTATAGAACCGATCGTCGATAAAGTTATTGAGGAGCATCCCGATGAAGTTGAACGGTACAGGGGAGGTAAAAAAGGTCTCATCGGATTTTTTATAGGACAGGTTATGCAGCGCTCACAGGGTAAAGCGAATCCCAACCTGGTACGTGATCTTATCAGCGAGCGTTTGGAAGCATAATCTGAATTTACTTATATGACTAACATCTCAGTTTAATTTATATGAAACTTAATTTATTGTGGGCCGGCCTTTGTATTTGTTTCCTGGTGTTGGGATGTTCTCCGCCTGACCAAACAAAAGAGGCTACTATTTCAGGAACGTTTACCGTTGCCGATTCCATTGATTCAAGCAAAGATTATTCCGGAATCGGACTTACCATCATTAACCGTGATTCGGCCGGGGCCGATGCCGATACTTTGTTTCATGCCGTAACCGACAGTGCCGGAAATTTTTCCGGAACAGCCGTATTTATGGAACGTGATCGATACCCGATATTAATTACACGAAACCAAAGAACGCTGGGGAGGTTCGGTCTGATTTTAGCCGAAAATGATTCTGTTCACATAACCGGAGAACTTCCGGGTCTGTCCCAAACAGTATCGATTGAATCCCGGGAGCATAATGCTCTGAAGGTATATGAACGTATAGATAAAAGTTATAACCGAGTGGCCCAATATGCCCGTGCCGGTTTGTTGAAAGGCGATAGTTTGAGAGATGAGCTGGATAAATGGAGTGGAATGTATTGGGATGTTTACCAGGAAAATAAAAATACACTTGCCGGAAAGATGTCTGCCGCCCAGTCTATTCGATTATTAACCGGTTGGAAAGAAGATGAAATGATGAACAAGATAAGAAGCGTACAGGACGATGATGAACTCGTGGAACTGGCGACATCTTACGGGAAAAATTATATAGCCGCACAGCAAGGGCTTGATGATGCCGTGGCTTATCTGGATACATTATTGAATATTACTGAAAACAGGGATAAAAAAATTCAGATAAGCATGGAGCAGATAAATCTGCTCTACGATAGTGCCCGTGCAGGCCAGGCACAGAAAAAACTTGCCGATTTTCAGACAACTTTCAGTGAGAATAAAGAAGCAGAGGAATGGGCTGAATCGATAAGCTACGACATCAATTATTTGTCGCCGGGAGATACGATACCCGAATTTGAATTCACTGATAACGGTCGTACTGTGAGCCGGGATTCTCTTTTAGGAACACCTTATATCCTTGAAATTTCTGCTTTATCAAATTCATTATACCAGGAACAGTTTGACCGTACAGTAGTTATCCAGAGTATTTATAAAAATTTCGGACTGGAAGTGCTGACTTTACCGCTGGATGAAAACCAGGTAACTATAGATGCCTTTTTTGAAGAACGGGTAAAAGCGTGGCCGGTGTCGCCGGCTAACTCCTTCGACAGGCAGGAGTTACTGGAGCGATTCAATGTAAAAGTTGTACCGACACGTTTTTTAGTCAATCGGGAAGGAAAGATTGTACGGAAATATGTTGGCAGAGAATACCAGGATGTTATCAAAGGAATACAAACTCTAATTAATCAAGAAAACGAACCTGCGTCATGAGACAATTTTTAATAGCCGGAAACTGGAAAATGAATTGTGGACCCGAAGCAACAAAAACTCTTCTGGGGCGCATTAAGGATGAGCTTTCATCAATGCCCGAACAGGTGGAAGGACTTGTTTGTCCGCCGATGGTTTCTTTGACAACAGCGGGAGATGAACTCAGAGGTTTCAGGGGCATCAGCGTTGGTGCACAAAATGTGTATTTTGAAGATGATGGTGCTTTTACCGGGGAGGTGAGTACCTCAATGCTTAATGAGGTAGGTTGCGACTATGTCATTATCGGGCATTCCGAACGGCGCCAGTATTTTGGTGAAACTGATAAAACGGTAAATGCCAAAGTTGTAAAAGCATTGAGCGATAATATAAAACCGATTATCTGTGTAGGTGAATCCCTCGAACAACGAAAAGGGGGAGAGCATCAGCTTATGGTAAAAAAACAGGTTCAGGCTGCTCTTACAGGTGTAGAAGACAGTGATGCTGAAAATATTGTAATCGCTTACGAACCGATTTGGGCTATCGGAACCGGAGAGACCGCAACTCCGGAGCAGGCCCAGGAGATGCATGATATGATTCGTGATGTTTTATCGGATATCTTTTCAGATAGCTTAGGCCAGCAGATCCGGATTTTATATGGCGGAAGTATGAAGCCTCATAATGCCGAAGAACTCCTGGAACAGCCCGATGTTGACGGAGGGCTGATTGGCGGAGCCTCATTAAAAGCCGACAGCTTTTGTGAAATTATTGAAATAGCGGATGAACTCGCTGGATAGAGTCTTTATTATTAAATCAATTAAAACACTATGAATTTAAATGTACTACTTCTGGGAAACGGCGGGCGCGAACATGCCATAGCCTGGAGCATCGGTAAATCTGATCTGCTGGATAAATTATATGTCGCTCCCGGTAATCCCGGAACGGCACAGATCGGTACAAATGTAGAGTTGTCATTGTCAGATTTTGAGGCTATCCTGTCTTTTATTGAAAAGAATGACATCAACCTGACTGTTGTAGGTCCGGAGCGCCCGCTCGTGGATGGTATCACAAATTATCTGGAAGCAAAAGGACATAAAGTTTTTGGTCCTTCCAAAAAGGCAGCCCGCCTTGAAGGTAGTAAGAAGTTTGCCAATGAATTCATGAAAAATAATCATATACCTACGGCAGATTTTGAATCTTTTTCCCGGAAGGATTTTGACAGCGCACTGACCTTTATTAAAAACCGGAATGAGTATCCTGTTGTTTTAAAAGCGGACGGACTTGCAGGTGGCAAGGGTGTTTTTATTTGTGAGACAGAAGAGGAGGTTGTAAAAAGACTGGATTCGCTGAAAAAAGAGGATATATTCGGTGGTGCCGCCGATACACTGGTTGTTGAAGAATTTATGGAAGGCGAAGAGGCATCCGTCTTTGTAATATCTGACGGGAAAACAGCCAAAATCATACACTATGCTCAGGATCACAAGCGTATCGGCGAAGGCGATACGGGGTTGAATACCGGGGGAATGGGTGCATATTCTCCTACACCGGTAATCGACACTAAAATGCTTCAGCGGATGGAAAAAGAGATTATTTTACCCACAATTTCAGCAATGCTTCTGGATGAAAATCCATATAAGGGAATTTTATATTGTGGTTTAATGATGACAGAAGAAGGACCCAAGGTTGTTGAATTCAACTGCCGTTTCGGAGATCCGGAGTGCCAGGCAATTTTACCTTCACTGGAATCGGACCTGCTGAAATTGATGAATGCCGCTGCCGAGGGTGAATTGAACAGGCATAATGTTAAGGTCGATGGTAAGTACCGTAACTGTGTTGTCCTGGCATCCAGCGGATACCCCACAGGATATGATACCGGTAAAGAGATCAGCGGAATAGAGAATGTCTCGGATGAAGCCCTTGTTTTTCATGCCGGAACAAAAGAAATAGATGGCAAGATTTATTCCGACGGTGGTCGTGTGCTTAATGTCGTAGGTTCAGGGGATACCCTCCAGGAAGCAATTACCAATACGTATAAAGAAGTAAAGAAGATTTCTTTCGAAAATCTATACTACCGTTCCGATATAGGAGTTAAAGGTCTGGCTCATCTTGAAGATTGAATGAC
>CAZPWQ010000165.1:0-6311 GCA_964590495.1 uncultured Balneolaceae bacterium | reverse complement strand
CCATATAACCAGCGCGTCACCTCGGACATGCCTCGCCGTGGGCTGCCAGATTTTAATTCTTCAATTAAAAATACGTATTAAGGGAACGCACCTCGCCCCCACTTGCCACTTTCTGGCTTTTTAACTTTCCAATCATTATTTATCAACTTAATATTTTTGCGTGAGGAGCTTATGCACAGATCGTTAGGCACATGTACATCTTAGAATCTCTGTGTTATTGTAAGTCTAACAAACCTTAAAAATTACTTTGGATAAAAAATGGATCAAAGTATCGTCAACGAGTTGGAGTATATCACCGGTAAGCTTGAAAGTGAGGAATCCTTAACTGGAAAACTTTTGAAACTGCTCTTGAGGTAACAGAAGAAGGTAAAAAGGGTTTTAGTGATGAAAACTTTCTTGACAATATTACCAACAAGTTAGTTTCTGGTCATTCTCTTAATAAATACGAATACCACATACTAGTTGAAGTCCTGTTCCTTCATAAACGACATTTGAATGGAATTTTCCAATTTAGTGTACTATGAATCAAACCCAGCAAACGGTTCTCGTTGAATGCCTTCAAAGTATTTTCGGGAAAAAATCCAATTCGCTGATTTCAGATGCACTCCCCCTCCTGCATTGGACTGAATTGAAAGGAGGCGAAACGCTTATTCAAAAAGGGGATTCTGCGGATGCTATTTATTTTGTAGTCAGCGGGCGGTTCCGAAAACTAAAGACGGGGGAACAGGAAAGCCGGCAAATTGACGAGCTTACCCGTGGACAAACATTCGGAGCTGCTGAAGTATTGATGAGCGAGTCGCATCCTTCAACCGTCATTGCCGTTCGGGATAGTGTATTGGCGCGCCTGCAAGCCTCAGATTTCGAAACACTATGGCAGCGATACCCCAAATTCTCGGAAAAAATGGCCCGCCTGATGGTGAAGCATAACCAGGAAAACCAAGCAGATCAAAATCAAAAACCGGCCACCATCTGTATAGTCCCTATTTCTGACGGTTTTGACATTGCCAATATTGCCGCCTCACTCACAGATGGCATCGACCGCTATGGCACTGTTGCGTTGCAGATGCGGGCTACGGTAGAATCCAGATTCGGAGCAGGAGCCGCAAATGCCCGACCCACCGAAGATCGTTACCACCGGCTCAGCATGTGGCTGGATGAGATTGAACGCAATCATGATTTTACGGTACTGCTTGCCGACGATGGTGAAACGGAATGGACAAGACGCTGCATCCGGCATGCCGATGAGGTGTTATTTATGGCACGCATGGATGCGCCTATGAGAATTCATCCCATCGAAAAGCGGCTTTGTATGGGCGAAAGTGCAATTACAGCTGCCAGGCAATCGCTGATATTGTTGCACCCGGACTGGAAGCAACATCCTTTTGGTACCGGTGCCTGGATTGACCGCCGTCCTGTGGATGCCCATTATCATATTCGACCGGAACAAGGCAGCGATATTGCACGCTTATCTCGCATTTTAACGGGGAACGCCACAGGGCTTGTTTTCTCTGGTGGAGGAGCAAAGGGCCCCGCACATCTTGGAGTATATAAGGCTTTAGAAGAATTTGGCATAGAAGTAGATTTTGTAGGTGGCACAAGTATTGGTTCTATGTCGGCTGCTTATGTTTCCTTTGATCGTCCGGCAGGGGAAGTTATCAGCTATGCACGTAAGACTTTTTTAAAAAATCCAACAGGCGATTATAACTTTCTGCCCATTATGTCTTTATTTAAAGGAAAGCGGCTGAAGCAGATTATTGATGAAGCTGTTGTTGAGGCTACCGGGGTGAAAGCCGATATCCTGGACAGTTGGCGCACGTTATTTTGCGTGGCTTCGAGTTTTACTCAGGCCAGGGAAGTTGTCCTAACCCGCGGCCGGCTCGACCGTGCAATAAGGGCAAGTCTTTCTATTCCGGTAGCCTTCCCGCCCATTCCACACAAAGGAGAACTACTGGTAGATGGCGGTATATTCAACAACTTCCCAACAGATATTATGACCAATATGGGAGTTCGCCGGCTCATTGGTGTGGACCTGTCTGCCCAGAGTACAAGCCCGTTTTCATACGAGGAAATCCCCGGGACAAGGGACTTACTGAAAACAATACTGCCTGGTAAAAAACGAACCAACGCTAATATCCCTACTATCGGTACCTTGCTGATGGGTATCACCACGCTTTATAGCGAATCGCGACAAAATCAGGCGGAATCCTTGGTGGATATTTATATCAATCCGGATCTTTCCGATATCGGGTTACTTGAGTGGACGGCTTTTGACAAAGTGGTAGAATTGGGTTACAAGGAAGCGCAAAAAGTGCTTTCAAATATAGAGGTATAGTATCATGTTCATGTGTCGGAAAACATGTCAGGTTTCAACTTTGGTCGAAGGAGAGCCATTTTTTTATTCAATGCAGTAATACAGGTCTCTATTCTTATGCTTCGGGGTAGCCTCGGGCAATTACCAAAATTTGGGTGCATATTATGATTCAATCCCCGAACAGCAACCAATCAGCGTTTAGCTATGAGTAATGAGTATTACTTTTTTGGGGTTCTAAGGGGGGAACCTGAACCTTCCCGGAGTGTTGTTTGTGAGTGAGTACTATTTGCCACTGATTGTTTTTACCCGCCCTGAAGCTGCCTGCCGAAGCCAAGAGGTAATAAGTCCACAAGCGATAAAAATGTTTGGAATAGTTTTGTTTAAGTTTGGGCCAATGCTCTTTAAAATTTTGATACCAGGCCATTAGCGTTTTATCGTAATTGTGCCTGTGGTTGCTCCAGTTTTCCAGTACAAACACATCGTCAATAGCTTCGCCCACCTGTCGCACCGAGGGAATCATGGAATTGGGGAAGATGTATTTTTCGATCCACGGATCGGTATTTATTACCGAACGGTTTCCGCCAATGGTATGCAGCACAAACACCCCTTTTGGGGCCAGGCAGTGTTGCACCATTTGCATATAGGCACGGTAGTTTTTACGCCCCACATGCTCAAACATGCCTAATGAAATGATGTGATCAAAAGTTTCATCCACCGAACGATAATCCTGCAAACGGATTTCCACGGGCAGGCCTTTACAGCGTTGTCTGGCAAATTTCGCTTGTTCATTTGAAACGGTTATACCCACCACATGTGTCCCATAATGTTCGGCGGCAAACCGGGAAAATCCGCCCCAGCCGCAACCGATATCCAGCACGCGGTCACCGGCTTTCAGGTTCAGGATACGGCAAATGTGATCCAGCTTTATTTCCTGGGCTTCGGCCAGGGTATCTGCTCCGTGCCAATAGCCGCATGTGTACATCATCAGCGGGTCCAGCATGGCTTCATACAATTCATTTCCGATATCGTAATGCTGTTTGCCTATTTCATAAGCCCGGCTTTCTTTTTGTGGATTTCCAATCCATGATTTCAGGCGGAGCCAAAACAGTGGCCATGACTCCCTGATCTTTTGTTCAAGATCGGCACTAAAGATATGGTAAAAGAACTCATCCGGGCGCTCGGCATCCCACCAGCAATCCATATAGGCTTCTCCTAAACCCAGAGAACCCTTTTTTAGTAAACACCGGTATAAGTTTTCATTATGTATTTGTATATCCCAGGGACGGTCTCCGTTTACACGAACATCCGCCGTTTCAAGTAATTCCCTTACCCGTCTTTTTATAGTATCCATCAAGAATCTTCCCGAAAATTCTATATCCTGATTTTTTTAAAAAATATAGGATATGTGTTTATCGTTTAAAAACAAATTAATAAAATAACTCTGAATAGAGCTACCTCGTAGCATCCGAAAGTCCTGCAAAAGCTTACGTGATCAAAGCCAAGAACTCGAACGCTATCCCAAATGCTTTCGAGAAGACACTGCGATGGTTGCTATAAGGAACTCAAATGAGCTAATAAAGTGAACCTGACTTTTAAAACTGCCTAAGTGAAATCTCTTCCCCGAACGATTCCCGAAATTCCGTCATCTTCAGTACTTCGGCTGCACAGGCGGCATCTTCTCGGTAACCATGATGCTCAAACCGTACCGTTCTCCAATTCGGACCGTCATTTTTGAATATAAGTTTAAGAGAAGAACCACAATCTATATCGGATTCGCTTATTTTTGAGCCCACCGATATGCTAATTTCATGCTTTGAACTGCCATAAGCACAATTAAAAAGAGCTTCTCCATTTAGCCCAATACACCGTAGACGGTAATGGCCGGGTTGAAGGGAAAGCGGCAGGCGATACTCAGAACCCGGCTCGATATTCACCTGGGCAAGAATTTGCAGTTGATGAGAGGGCGACTGAAGGCAATATTCTTGGTCATCCAGTGTACGCACATTTTGCTCGGGACGGAATGAAAGCTCAACATTTTCCTCAATATCCGCATCATAGCGGATATTGCACACATCACAGTGTGCTTCGGAGCCAAGTTCTGAAAGGTCCCAACTTCTGCTCTTAGCCCCGCCACAACTCGGGCAGATTAAATCCCAGCTTTTTTGGAGGAAACCTTCTTTTGCAGCACGGCAACAAAACCGAAGGGTCTCATTCCGCGTTGTACCAAGCTGATGGGCAAGTCCGTACGGGCGCATTCTTCCTACAAGCGCATCCGGGGCCGTGGCAATAAAATCCGCAAGGGCTTCCGGAACAACTGCGTCTTCAGCAAGGTGCCGCCAGCGTTCAGCTAAATCATTGGCCTGCCGAAGGGTATTTTTATTTCGTTTCTCAAATCCTTTAGCCCCCAGCGGATCGTTGAATGATTCCGGCAAACGGTCATCGATGTCTTCAAACACCGCCACGAATTTTTTCAGGATAGCCCTCGCCACCAGTCCGCCAAGGCCAAACCGCCTGCGTGGCACATAATCGATGCTGTAACAAACCCCTTGTTCTTTATGCAGGTGCTCTCCCCGAATGCGCGTGTAACGGAACGGGCCTTTCTCAAAAAACATTTCCGCATGCACAAAATATGGCTGAACCCACTCATAAGGCAGTTCATTATACCGCATAGTTAGTCCGAGCTTTTTGGAGGTTCCCCGAATCATGGAAGCCGACTCCAGGTTTGGAATCACTTCGTATTCAACTGCGGAAGATCCCCCTGCCTTATTATACATATCTACCTGCGAAAAATAGGGCCAGAGTTGTTCGGCGGAATGGCGGCATTGCACGGTTTTTTCCAGCCTCCGGCTTTCTTCCCGCAAGGCGCGTATTGCCTGGGGCTGAAGAAAGTTTGAATGTTGGTTTTCGGTCATTTTGTAAAACCTGAAGCAAACCAGTATATCCGCTTTATTATTGCCTTCCTAAAATAGCAGAATTTGTAGCACATAAACAAGTATAGGAGGTTTCCCAAATGGTGGTGGGCCCTTGGAGAGACCTTTTGGTTAAAGGATTAGATGGATAGAAGAATCGCCCAAGAGCTGCTGTTCTACTCTCGTTCTGTCTTTGCTTTTAATCCGAAATAGAACAGCCAGCCCATGATAAAAATCACAAAGCCGTAGAGTGTGGTAATAGTTGAAACTTTTAGTCCGCCGGCAAGCAAAGCTGGAGAAATCGCTCCTGTCTGCTCAATGGCAATAAAAGTCTGGTACAAGCCTATAAACTGACCAAAGATTCCGACAACCAGCCCCAAAATACCGATCTCTTTCACGAGTGTTACAGAAGGTCCGTTCGCATTTTCCCTTCCTCCCTGCACAAGGATGTACACAGCCACAGCAATTTCGACAATGAGGATAATAGTCAAAATCCCCATAAAAAGCGGACCGCCCAAATAAAATAGATCAATCATAGTTTTTATAATTTGTGATAAAATGTTCGCAAGAAATATATCTTTAGCAAGCCCATTTGGGCAAGATAGAAACCAGCGAAGTAGCGGATGCACCTCCCTCCTGCGCCAAAGCTTCAGAGGGTAAAGCGCCTACTTTTGGCTTTTTAACTCTCCGTTCGTTATTTATCAAATCAACGTTAATCCGCACCTTAAGCGCAAGACCGTTATACCACTTTCACAAATTCTATCAGTTGGAGTCATAAATGAAACAGAAAGCCGAAAGTCACTCGCTTGGAACTTTCCATTTTACCAAGTCTTCTTTGTTACTAATAGTATGTGCTATCCTTGCAGCACATTTATTGTTAGCTACTTGTCAGGAAGCGTACAGCCAATCTGGTATTCGTGCCGAAATTGACAGCACAAAAATTGAAATTGAAAACCTTTGGACATTCGCAAAACTATGGGGTTATATAAAGTTTTTTCATCCCAGTGACGAAGCAAACTCAATAGATTGGGAGCGCTTTGCGATACATGGAGTTCAGTACGTAAAAAATGCGGGCAGCAGTCAGGATCTGC
>CAZPWQ010000164.1:0-6360 GCA_964590495.1 uncultured Balneolaceae bacterium | reverse complement strand
CCAAGCTGTGTCCATCCTTCAAGATCGTTGCCCGCGGTTAATTCCTGCCATCCATTCTGCGCCTGAAGGATCTGTGGCAGGAGAAAGATGACACTGACAATTATGTACTTTTTATAATTCATCATTTATTAAATTTACTTTACATGTTAAAATTCTTCCGGAAGATACCAGAAACCGATATCCCATTTTCGTACATAAGTGTAATAATTTTTGACGCAGGATTCATTAAAAATTTTTCGGGTTGAAATGAGGAGCCTGAAAGGTGGGATTTTTCCATCTCGTCCCGGTGCTCTGCTCCGGGACGCGCAGGTAACAGGCTACTCTGCTGCCTGTAACAGCATCAAGTTGTAGCTTTTCTACATAACACAGAAAACAAAAATATTGCCTTGCGGAGCAGAGCACCGCGTGTAAGTATGAAGCGCTACAGACTATACCGGAGGCGTTGCGCAGCAGAGCGGCGCAACGAGGATGGAGGAGGGGCTGAAAACCAAAGGTGTAAGCCACCTTCAAGGTGGCCTACACCTACAGAACTGGGCTGGTTGCCGGAATAAAGTTCAAGCGTGGACGCTTGAACCAGCCGATAGATTAATTTATTTACACCGATTTTTCGATTACCGGCAGATTTGCATTCCTCGCAGCTGACCCACCCTAAATCCCTCCCTATCCGCAAAACCACGGACAAGGAGGGACTTTGAAAACTGCCGGCTATCTTTGAAAAGAGTCCTTCCTTCCGATGGGTTTATCGGAATAGGGCGTGACCGACTGCCAGCGTGTAAGGAGCCGGAGGATGGGTGTGAAAAGCAACGAGCCGTGTCAAACCCGCCCGACCGCAGAACCAGCGGCCGGACGGGGAGATGAGATAAGGAGTAACCATTGGCATAATCCAATTACGCATTACGCAGTACGCCACTATTTCCCCTTTTCCGTGATCAGCTGAACAGCTATATCCATGGAAACATCTTCCGGCTTGATATCATCCGGCAGGCTGATGTTCGTTTTTCCATACTTGATATAAGGTCCGTAACGGCCGTCCATTACCCGTACTTTTTTCCCGTTGGCGGGATGATCGCCGAGCTCTTTGATAACCGAGCTTTTCTTCGGCTTTTTCTTCTGTGCGAAAAGTTCCAATGCCCGGTCCAGATCTATTTCCAGAACATTATCGCTTCGTTTAAGCGACGCAAAAGTACCGTCGTGAACTACAAACGGTCCGTAACGGCCTACGCCGGCTTTTACTTCTTTGCCTGTATCGGGATGTTCACCCAGCGGGCGCGGCAGTTCGAGCAGTTTCAATGCCAGTTCAAGATCTACATCTTCAGGCTTCATACCTTTGAGCAATGAGGCCCGCTTTGGTTTTTTGTTATCATCAGTTACCTCTCCTACCTGAACATAGGGCCCGTATCGTCCATTGAGGATATAAATAGGTTCACCCGATTCCGGATGCTTTCCTATCGGGCGCGGCCCTTCTTCCTCGGTTTTCATCAGCTCCTCCAGCTTTTCAAATGTAATATCGCTGGGTTTCCAGCTTGCAGGTATAGAAGTAGTCAGCTCTTCGCCGTTCTTTTGCTTTTTAATGTATGGGCCGAATCGCCCGACAAATACCTGGATGCCGTTGAGATCTTCTATCGGAAGATAAAGATGCTTGGCTTCCTTGGGATCGATTTTGTCTTCCCGCTGGTCGACTTTATACTTCAATCCCTCTTCGCCGTCGTAATAGGAACTCAGGTATTCTTTTGTGTCAGATTCCCCACGTGCGATTTCATCAAGGCGGTCTTCCATTTCCGAAGTAAAATCACTGTCTACAAGTTCAGGAAAGTTTTCTTCCAGCAGTTCGGTAACCGCAAAGGCCGTAAAGGTGGGAATCAGCGTACTTCCTTCCGCCTCAACGTAACCGCGATCCTGGACCGTACTGATAATCGTTGCATAGGTACTCGGCCGGCCGATGCCGCGTTTTTCCAATTCTTTGACCAATGTAGCCTCGGTAAATCGCGCCGGCGGTTTAGTTTCGTGGGAAATGGGTTCGATGCCTTCTTCTATCACTTCTTCACCTTCGCTGAGTTCCGGGAGAAATTTTTCCTGGTTTTCAAGTGCCGCATCGGGATCGTCGCTGCCTTCCACATAGGCCCTGAAAAAGCCGGGAAAGATAATTTTCTTCCCGCTGGTTTTGAATTCGGCAACTTTGCCTCCTGCTTTGGCTTCGATAGTCACGTTGGTAAATTCAAGAACGGCTTCGGACATCTGGGTAGCAATGGTGCGCTTCCAGATAAGGTCGTACAACTTGAATTCCGGTCCGCCGAGTCCTGCTTTATCCGGTTTTGTAAAGCTGCTGCCTGATGGACGGATAGCCTCATGAGCTTCCTGCGCTCCTTTGGATTTGCTGGAATAATTTCGTGCCCGCTTGAACAGGTAATCATCGCCGTACTCCTCTTTCACTGCATTCCGGGCAGCGTTAATTGCCTGCCCCGACAAATTAGTGGAGTCGGTACGCATGTAGGTGATGTACCCGTTTTCATACAGCTTTTGTGCAATCTGCATGGTATACTTGGCCGAATATCCAAACTTCCTGTTGGCCTCTTGCTGCAGTGTTGAGGTGATGAACGGGGCGGAAGGATTTCGTTTCTGCCGGTTTTTATCGACCCGCGAGACGTTCCATTCAGCTTTATCGAGATCATCGCGCAGCTGAGAAGCAGACTTGTCATCCAGCAGTACAACCTTCTTCGGCTTTTTCAGCTTACCGGTATTTTCATCGAAATCTTTACCCGAAGCCAGGCGTTTGCTGTCGAGATGCGTGAGGTCGGCTTCGAAAATGTGCTCATCTTCGATCTTGTGCAGCTGTGCTTTCAAATCCCAATAGCGCGCCGAGCGAAATTTCATTCGTTCCCGTTCCCGTTCAACCATAAACCGCACGGCAACCGATTGTACTCTACCCGCCGATAGCCCCGGAGAAATTTTCTTCCACAGGAGGGGAGAAATAGTATATCCCGCCAGCCGGTCTATGATCCGGCGGGTTTCCTGTGCATTTACAAGATTCATATCAATATCGCGGAAATGCTTAAGTGCTTCTTCAATTGCCTCCTGGGTTATTTCACGGAAGACCATTCGCTTCACAGGCACATCCGGCTTCAATATTTGGGTCAGATGCCATGAAATAGCTTCTCCTTCACGATCTTCATCTGTCGCCAATATCAGCTCATCCGATTGCTTAAGCAGCTTTTTCAGCTTCTTCACAATCTTCTTTTTGCTGGACGGAACGACATACAGCGGCTCAAAATTCTCTTCGGTATTTACTCCCAAATTCGCCCAATCCTTTCCCTTGTACTTCTTGGGAACCTCCTTGGCATTGGCGGGCAGATCCCGGATATGTCCCATCGACGAATCGATGGTATAATCCTTGGGCAAATACTTCTTCAACGTTTTGATTTTCGTGGGTGACTCTACAATTACTAAGGATTTCATAAATATTATTTCTGCAAATTGCTGATCATATCCTTCAACTCGGTAGCATGATCTTTAGTATTAACTTTTTTTACGATGGCCTTAACTGTACCATCAGTATCGATAAGATACGCCGACCGAGTGGGCGCCTCGTACTTATTTCCAAACATATTCTTTTCAACGATGGAATCGGTTGCCTCGGCAAACTTATAAGCAGGATCTGAGGCAAGTGTATAATTGATTCCAAGCTTCTCAGCATAATTTTTATGCGACCCGCAGGTATCTTTGCTGATCGCTACCAGATTATAGCCCTGCTCATCAAACCATTTGGCACCTTCGGCAAGACTTTTATTCTGTTTATCACATCCGGATGTATTATTTCTCATATAAACCGAAACGATCGTCGGCCGATCGAGCAGTTCGGAAAATTTTACGGTTTCTTCTTTTCCGTTCCTAACAACATCGAGTGTGAAATCGATATCTATTTTAGATCCTTCTTCAATCATAGATCAAAATTATTTTAAACTCTTTAAAGCCGTACTTAATTAAAAATTATCTGTTCCCATTCCGGCAATCGAGTGTCTCTTTAACTCAGTTTATTGTTACAATCGTTCTAATCGGAAAAATATTTGTCTTTATATAATAAGAGGCTCTCTGTGATACTGCAATAAATGATTCAGCAAAAGTATTGTTTGAAATTGAAGATTACATGAAGTCAATAATTACCGCCGTTGTAACTAAAGGTATAATTGGATTCAAAGGTTATTTTCTTAGACAATGATGGTTCAACAACCCCCTTTAGTTCCCCCCTTTGCTACTGCGTCCGACAGCCGGCGGAAGGGGGATTTTCGTGAGCAAACTCAGGTCTTTCAATTAAACATAGATAGAAAATTGGCTTGAAAAATTCCCCCTTAAAAAAGGGGGTGCGGCTTTAGCCGCGGGGGTTGTTTCTATGGTAACGGCTTAATCATTGCAACGAGGCCTTCTGCAACAGTAATAATTGTTGCAATGAGGGTGCAGTTAAATATTTGTGAAAAAATGCGATTCATTCACCCCGGTTCCTGTATAAAAGGAATCGTCCGACAGCCGCCAAAACAATAGTATGATGGATTGTCCCGTTCCATGACAACTCAAGAAATTCTTCAAGCGGCAACGTATGAACCCTTATCCGTTCGTGTACATCATCCTCTGATTCCTGAATACCGATAAACCTGCAATCCTCCGCCAGGTACAGGTGCGTATAATTCGACATGATAGCCGGGTTTGCACTCACTTTCCCGAGGCTCACCCATGATTCCGACCTGTACCCGGTTTCCTCGATCAGTTCACGCTCGATAGCTTTGTGGGGCTCTTCGCCCGAATCCACCATGCCGCCGGGGATCTCGAGAGTGGGCTGACGTATACCGTATCGGAACTGTTCCACCAGAACCACCTCGCCGTCAGTCGTAATCGGAATCACATTCACCCATTCCGGCGCATCGAGGACATAAAAGTCGCCTTCGTTATGTTCGTCTTCGGCATCAAGCCGCATTGTTCGTTGCAAAAGATTAAATATTGGTGTCTGATATTCCTTATTTTCATGGACTACCGACCATGGCTCAATGGTAAAGTTGAATGATTTATCACGCATAAAGTTAAACGTTTATGGCAGATCGATTTGAATTTAAAACGGACGATGTCAGCTCCGGTGAAGAACTTCACAAACAGATGAATAATGCCTGTGATGTCATGGAATCAATATACGACAACGGAGAATATCCTAAAGTACTGGTCAGGAGATCATGGTCCAAACACAATCCGCTCATTACGGGTGAGATGGCCAGACCCAAAGCCTACCGCTGGTATCTGCTCCGTGAGCTTAAAAAGCTGGGGGAAAAGGGTGCGGTAATCAAAATTCTTCCCTCCCGTGAGCGACTCTCCATGAACGATCCACAGCTTTTGAATAATACGGATGAAGACGAGTGGGATATAACGCAGAAAAAACTGTTCCTGTTCAGTCCGGAACGCATTGATATATCCCTGAACCGGCTCGAGCATTATACCGGAACACAACCGGAAGATTTCCAGCGATATATTTTGTTTACTAATTACGACATGCACGTGGAGGTTTTCCGCAATAAATTCCCCGACTGCGTAAAGCCTGCCCGTGTGGGCGTGCAAATGCCGGCATATCACCACAAGCTGGATAACAATAAAGGGATTACGTTAGTAAACATTGGTGTCGGACCCTCAAACGCCAAAACGATTACTGATCACGTCGCCGTACTGCGTCCCGATGCCATGGTTATGGTCGGCCACTGCGGGGGACTTCGAAACCACCAGGAAATTGGAGATTTCGTGCTGGCAACCGGCTTTATGAGAAACGACGGTGTGCTTGATGAAATCCTTCCGTTAAACATACCGATCACACCCAACTACCTGCTGAATGTATATTTGAAGGAGATACTCGACAAGTATGACCGAAACCACCGGATGGGCACAATTTTTACCACGAGCAACCGTAACTGGGAATTCATCAAGCGGCGTACCGTCGAACAGATACATATGAGCAGGAGCATTGCCATTGATATGGAATCCGCCACTGTGGCTACCAATGGTTATCGCTATCGCATTCCCAATGCCACCATGCTCTGTGTGAGCGACAAACCCCTGCACGGCAAACCGAAGCTCAGCGACGAAGCCCAGGTTTTCTATGAAAATTCAAAGCAGCTCCACATCGAAATGGTGATTGAAACATTGAATATCTGCAAACAAAATTATCCTGAAGGTTTGCCTAATGCCAGTGTCCGCGCCATGAATGAGCCGCTGATGGGTGGTCCGGATGAGGATTGATGATAACGCTAGACGGGGACAGATGTCCGTCCCTGGAATAACTTGACCGTTATTGTCTTTCCCTTTCTTGCCCTGGCATATATTGTTTTTCAGCGG
>CAZPWQ010000163.1:2508-6374 GCA_964590495.1 uncultured Balneolaceae bacterium | reverse complement strand
GTCCGAAAGGCTTGGATATAGTGCAATTCAGACAAAACGGGTATGACCAGAGAAATTTCTAAACTTGATAATAATAGATATCAGTAAAGGAACCGGATGGGGAAAGAAAAAAAGATTTTGAACCTCAGTGCTGTGAATAAAAAATTTCCCGTACACATGTTAATCCTCTGTCTCATCTTATGGTTCTGCATTAGCCTGAACAACCAGGTAATTGCCCAGTCAGATTCATTCGAAAAGGAGAAAAGAGAAATGCTGCTTAAGGATCTGAAGATACTGCTCCCCGAATCCGAAGCCTGGGAGGAGTGGCTGGAAGAATCCGGGGAATTGCCGCCCGATTTCGATGCTCTTGAAAGCATCCCTTATATTCCTGATCCGCTGAAAATGCAGAATGGGAATAAAATTACCTCTGCCGATGAATGGCCTGCCCGCCGTGATGAAATCATACAGCTTTTTAAGCACTATATCATCGGGGAGTACCCTGAAGCTCCCGGAAATCTGCGGGTCCGTGAAAAAAATACAACAGAGGAAGCCGGGGCGATTGTGCACGATATTATCATTGAATTCGGGCCGGGACATAAGGCAACACTTTCTTTTGAACTGATCCTGCCAAAAGGCGATGGACCTTTTCCCGTATTCATCACCCAGGATTATCACAGGAGATGGGCACTGACAGCCGTAAGTCGCGGTTATGCCGGGGTTGTTTATGCGGGAGCCGATTCAAAAGACGATACGGAAATGTGGAAATCCATATATCCGGATTATGACTGGACACGCCTCACCCGCCGGGCATGGGCAGCCGGAAGAGTCATTGATTATCTTGAAACCCTCGATACCATCGATCATGATAAGATCGCACTTACCGGCCATTCCCGGAACGGGAAAGTATCCATAATAGGTGGGGCCATCGATGATCGTATTGATGCGGTCGTTGCCAGCAGCAGCGGTGCGGCCGGTGCTCTTTCGTTCCGGTCGTTTTCAGAGATAGAGTTCGGGGAAAGTGCGGAAGTCATAAGCCGCAATTTTCCATCCTGGGTACATCCGAGATTGCGCTTTTTTGTGGGACGTGAAGATAAACTGCCGGTTGACGCTCCTAACCTGATTACGACCATTGCTCCGAGGCCGTTTCTGTATACCCATGCTCTGTATGATCAATTTGAAAGCAGTGTCTGGAATCTTGAACAATCTTACCGTTCATCGCGGGAAGTTTATGAGTTGTTGAATGCAGCAGAGAATATTGATCTGCTTTATCGCTATGGTACCCATGAAACCCGTGCCGAAGACATTGAACAATATGTAGACTGGCTGGATTATCAGTTTGACCGGGGGACCTATTCTCCGGCTAATGAACCGATTTACCCCACTGCAGACGACTGGCGAAGAAATGCTTCGGATATTCCGGATCCGGATCAGTTTCCAGAGCGCGATCTTAATGATCTGATGCTTCAAGATGACGGGTCCGTTATTTCCTCTGTTACGGATTGGGAAAGCAAATTGAATGATATTAAAACGCGTATCACCAACGGGCTGGGCAAACCCCCTCCGGAAGCCGCCAGTCATCCCGGGAGTTACGGAGCCGAACCGCAGTACGTGGCGGAAATGCTCGGGAGAGCCGATCTGCCTGATGACATTTCAAAATATTCCCTCAATTTCGGCAATTATATAAATGGAAATCTGTACTTTCCCAAAGAAGTTTCCGGGGATGATAAACTGCCGGTTGTTATCTGGTTACATCCAACGTCTCCGGCACGGGGATATAAGGAAGCTTACCGGCAGGGTACATCGGCTTACCTGTCTCTGACCAAAGCAGGTTTTGCTGTTCTGGCATTTGATATGGCAGGACATGGTTCAAGACTCAACGAGGCTGTGCGTTTCCATGATCGTTATCCAGGCTGGACATTATTGGGCAAAATGGTCCATGATGTCAAACAGGCCGTTAATGTATTGCTGCTGGATCCTTTGACGGATTACGGCCGATTCGGCGATACTGACTTCATTGACAGAGAACAGATCTATGTGGTGGGTTACGCCATGGGAGGCAAGGTTGCCTTACATGCGGCTGCCCTGGACGAACGAATTTCGGGAGCTGTTTCGGTCGCAGGATTTACTCCAATGAGACTGGATGATGAGGAGAAACAAACCGGTGGTTTGGCACGGTGGTCCGAACATTACCCGTTACAGCCCTGGCTGGCTGAGTTTATTGGCCAGGAAGCACGTGTGCCGTATGATTATCATGAGGTGATAGCAGCAATTGCTCCACGGAAGGTTTCCGTAATCACTCCTGAAATAGACCGGCATGCAAACCCTGATGATGTAACGTTTGCAGTTAGTGAAGCGGAAAAGGTTTTCAACCTTCTGGATGCCGGAGGTAATCTAAGGCTTAACATACCATATGTTTACAATAACTTATCACCGAGAATGAAGGAGCTAATGATCGAGGAGTTACGCTCGCTGTTGGATCAGGAAGCTGAGTAATAGTTTATCTTTAATGTCGCATCTCCGATTAGTCCAGCAGAAAAATGAAATCATAATTAAACCAAATGCATTATGTCAAAATCCATAAAACGCCGTGATTTTATAAAAATAGCAGGTACCGCGGGATTGGGACTGGGTGTTATGGGCAGTGCTCCTTCCGTATTCGGTAGCCGTAATCCTAACGATAAGGTGACCATTGCTGTTATGGGGACCAACTCCCGGGGCCAGGCTCATGCCAATGGTTTTGCCCGGCACCCGGATGCGGAAGTCACTTATATTTGTGATGTGGATGATAAGGCCATTAAAAAGGGACTGGAATCTGTTAAAGAAGGCGGACAGACAAAGAAGCCCAAAAGTTTAAACGATTTCAGGAAGGCTTTGGAAGATGATTCTCTCGACGCTATTGCTATTGCCACCCCGATTCACTGGCATGCACCAGCCGCTATTTTAGCTTTAAAAGCGGGCAAGCATGTGTACCTTGAAAAACCCTGCAGCCATAATCCCCATGAGGGGGAATTGCTGGTAAAAGCTGCCGGCAAATACAACCGGATTGTCCAGATGGGCAACCAGCGCCGGTCCTGGCCCAATGTCCGGGAAGGCATACGGCTTTTACAGGAAGGCATTATTGGCCGCGCCTATTTTGCCCGTTGTTGGTATGCAAATAAACGTGGTTCCATTGGCACTGGCAAGCCCGCACCGGTGCCATCTAATCTTGATTATGATCTTTGGCAGGGACCTGCCCCCAGGAAGGATTATAAGGATAATCTCATTCACTACAACTGGCACTGGCACTGGCATTGGGGAGCCGGAGAGCTGCTAAACAACGGTGTCCATTTCCTGGATCTTGCCAGGTGGGGATTAGAAGTAGACTATCCCACCCGTGTGACATCCAGCGGGGGACGCTATCACTTTACAGATGACCAGGAAACTCCCGATACCCAGGTGGTTACCTATGACTTTCCGGGTAATAAAACAGTATCATGGGAGGCCCGCAGTTGCAATCCCAGGGGCATAGAAGGATCTTCTACAGGAATTTCCTTTCATGGTGAAGAGGGTAGTATGATCATTGACGGGAATGGGTATGTAGTGTACGACAATGATAACAAGGAGGTAAAAAGAGTGGAAAGCGGTAGCGCTGACGCTACAGATACTTCCGGCCCGGGATTTGATCTTGGTAAAGATCATCATGCACATTTTATAGAAAGTATCCAGAATGGTACACGCCCTCGGACCTATATTAGTGATGCCAACATAAGCGTACATAATTGTCATCTGGGAAATATAGCCCATCGAACGGGAAAAGCTATTAATTGTGATCCGGAGGTTGGAAGCATTATAGACGACCGGGAAGCGATGAAATACTGGCGCAGAGATTATGAGCCCGGTTGGGAGCC
>CAZPWQ010000163.1:0-2408 GCA_964590495.1 uncultured Balneolaceae bacterium | reverse complement strand
GTAGAGGCAAATTAACAGATCACCCATGAAAAATATTAACAGAAGAAAATTTATAAAATCTGTTGCTGTCACCGGACTTGGAATGACTTTGACGGGCCGTTCTGCGATGACCGGTGGGTTAGGTAAAAAGGAACAAACACCGATAGGCATGATAGGCCTTGATACCTCTCACAGTACAGCCTTTACAGAAATTATTAATGGTTCGAAAGGGGAGACGGGAATGTCAGATTTCAGAATAGTTGCCGCCTATCCCTATGGGAGCCGTGATATTGAATCAAGCTTCAGCCGGATTCCGGGGTATACCGAGGAAGTGAAAAAAATGGGTGTAGAAATTGTTGATTCCATTGATGAATTGCTGGAGAGAGTAGAGGTGGTTTTATTGGAAACCAACGACGGCCGGCCTCATTTGAAACAGGCACTTCCGGTTTTGAAGGCGGGGAAAAGATTGTTCATTGATAAACCGATTGCCGGTTCACTGAAAGATGCCATAGCCATTATGGAGGCTTCAGAACAGTACGATACACCTGTCTTTTCTTCCTCTTCACTGCGTTATTTAAGCGTTGCCCAAGCTGTACGTCATGACAACAAAATAGGTGACGTTTTAGGTGCGGATACCTACAGCCCGGCTATACTGGAAGAAACACATCCGGATCTGTTCTGGTACGGGATACACGGGGTGGAAATTTTATTCACCGTAATGGGCACCGGCTGCGAAACAGTGACCCGGGTGCATACGGAGGGTACGGATATCGTTACGGGGCATTGGAAAGATGGTCGCCTGGGCACATTTCGCGGTATGCGTGAAGGACAGCACAGCTATGGCGGTACGGCCTATGGCTCCGAAGATATTACCTCCCTCGGCACCTATGAAGGATATGAGCCCCTGCTGCTGGAGATCCTTGAATTTTTTCGTACAGGAAAGTCACCGGTGGATATTGAGGAAACTCTGGAGATCTATGCCTTTATGGAAGCGGCCGATGAAAGTAAACGTCAGGGTGGTACTTCGGTACATATTGAACAGGTACTTTCAAAGGCACGGTCATAGTAATAGTACTTTGTCATTGATCTAATTAATTGGAACACGGATAACACGGAATAGGCAGATTTTCGCAGATAGATATGGTTTATCTGTGCTTATCTGCTCCATCCGTAGTATCTGTGTTCTATTGAAAGTAGCAGAGGTGGTGGAAACGACACAGATTGCTTTCAAAAAAGAATTAGTTAATAAAGATGAAATAAGAAATGCAACAACTTGACTGGATTGTACTGATCCTGTTTTTTTTGGTGATGGTCGTTATCGGATTATGGTCGTTCCGGAAGGTCGGCGATTCGGGTGATTTTTTTGTGGCGGGTGGTAAACTGCCGTGGTGGTTATCCGGCATCTCCCATCACATATCCGGTTACAGCGGCGCCGTTTTCGTAGCCTATGCCGGACTGGCCTATACCCATGGATTTACCATCTATGTATGGTGGGCTTTTACTATCGCCGTTACCACAATTATAGGAGCATATGTTATAGCACCCCGCTGGTCCAGACTGCGGGCTAAATTAAATATTGAGTCTCCTACCGAATATTTAAAAACCAGGTATAATCTTCCGACGCAACAACTCATGGCCTGGAGCGGTGCACTGTTAAAATTATTTGATGTTGGGGCCAAATGGGCCGCGATTGCGGTTCTTTTGAATGTGTTTACCGGGACATCACTCGTTTTTGGTATTCTGCTGGCCGGTGGGATCTCCCTGATTTATATTACAGTCGGTGGTTTATGGGCGGATGTATGGACGGATTTTGCCCAGTTTATTGTCCAGATTGTCGCCGGTTTCACCATGTTTTTTATCACCATTGATATCCTGGGCGGATTTGATTCCATCGTTACGCTATGGGACCAGCTTCCCGAATCAAACGGACAACTGTTCAATGATCCATATACGCCGGGGTTTGCGCTGGCCTTTTTATTTATCAATTTTCTAAGTTATAACGGCGGGACGTGGAATCTAGCCACCCGGTATATTTCATCCCCCTCCGGTTCGGATGCCCGTAAGGCAGCTCTTCTGTCGGGAGCTTTATATCTGCTTTGGCCGCTCATCTTATTTTTTCCCATGTGGGCGGCTCCGGTCTTATTGCCCGATTTAGAGGATCCTACACAATCCTATGCCATACTTACACAAGAACTTCTTCCACCGGGCCTGGTGGGGCTGGTACTGGCCTCTATGTTTGCCAACACGATGTCAATGACATCATCCGATGCCAATACCATTTCTTCTGTAATAACCAGGGATATTTTACCAAATCTTTCTGAAAGATTTAGAAATTTAAAACAAAACCAGTCCCTGATGCTGGCCCGTTTATCTACATTTGTTTTTACGGCCCTTACTTTGGTTATTGCTATTAATGCTGAATCATTCGG
>CAZPWQ010000162.1:0-6379 GCA_964590495.1 uncultured Balneolaceae bacterium | reverse complement strand
TCAATTGCGACTCCGCCTTTTTATTTTCTTATATTTTCCCCGGACAACAGTGATTAGGAATGAGGAATTAGAAAATTATCCACTATCCCAGTATCAGGCATCCAGGTATCCAGCATCCAGCCTCATTCCGGTTTCATTTGCGGGAAGAACAGGACATCACGGATCGAATCAGAATCGGTCATGATCATAGCCAGGCGGTCAATTCCGATACCCAGACCCGCTGTGGGAGGCATACCGTACTCCAGGGCCCGCAGGAAATCTTCATCGATGGCCATCGCTTCTTCATCACCGGCATCACGCAGCCGCACCTGTTCTTTAAAACGATTGCGCTGGTCCTGCGGATCATTCAGCTCGGAGAAAGCGTTGGCGATTTCCTTGCCATTGCAGATGCACTCGAATCGTTCAACAAGTCCCTGTTTGGTTCGATGTTTTTTAGCCAGCGGACTCATTTCGATGGGGTAATCGGTGATGAAGGTTGGCTGAATAAGGTTCGGCTCCACATATTCACCGAATATTTCGTCGATGATCTTGCCCTTGCCAAAACTCTCTTCAAGTTCGATATGTAATTCTTTGGCAATGGTTTTAAGCTCATCCAGGTCTTTGCCGTACAGATCTTTTCCGGTTTCATCTTCAATCGCCTCAAACATCGGAATACGAGGCCAGGGACGCTTGAAGTCGATCTCCTGATCACCAACGGTCACTTTGGTGGAACCATGAAGCTCTTTAGCTATGTTTTCTACCATAGCCTCTACAAAATCCATCATCCAGTTATAATCCTTGTAAGCTACATAAAGCTCTACCTGGGTAAATTCCGGGTTGTGGAAACGGGAAAGCCCTTCATTGCGGAAATCTTTGGAAAATTCATATACCCCGTCATAACCACCGACGATCAGTCGCTTGAGGTAGAGCTCATTGGCAATTCGCAGATACAGTTTCATATCCAGCGTATTGTGATGGGTTACAAAAGGACGAGCTGAAGCTCCACCGTAAATTGGTTGAAGGATAGGGGTTTCAACTTCCAGGTACCCTTTCTCATTCATAAAATTTCGCATCGATTGCACCATTTCCGTACGCTGACGGAATACATCCCGTATCTCGGGATTTACAATCAAATCCAGGTATCGCTGACGATAACGCTGTTCTTTATCGGTAAAAGCATCATACGTTTTTGTTTCACCCCCTTCTGTTTCCACTTCTTTCGGTATGGGGATAGGCCGCAGTGTTTTACTTAACAGCTCATATTCTTTTGCATAGACTGTAGTTTCACCGGTACCGGTGACGAAAACATGTCCTTTTATCCCGACGATATCGCCGATATCCGTAAGTTTTTTAAATACTGTATTGTATTTCTCCTGGCCTACATCATTCCTGCGAATATAAACCTGGATAGTTCCGTCCGAATCCTGAAGGTTAAAAAACGTAGACTTGCCCATTATACGACGTGTCATGATACGTCCGGCTACAGAAACACGTTTTACATCCTCAGGATCCTGGTCATCCTTCTTAATTAATTCAGGATTTTCCAGAATTTGCGTGCTGGTATGAGTTACCTCAAACTCATAGGGATATGGATCAATATCCATTTCCTTAAGTTCATTAAGTTTTTTAAGGCGGATTTCATGTTGTTCGCTTACTGAACTATCAGAATTACTCATGGAATGAAAAAAGTGAAAATGATTTCGTTTTTATTAGATTCTGAACAAGTCGCAAAAATAGGGAATTACCCGCAAAATTGTGAGTTTTTTCTTAAGAGTGTGTTATTACATCATTAATGAAAAACGCCTTACTTTTATTAAAGTGGATAGCCCACCTTCAACTATCACCATATACTTCTTCCATCGTGACTATTGTACTTCTGGATCCCTTTGGGTCTCGGATCGGTCGAGCTGGTACTACAGAGCTCGATGCTTTTCAGACCCATCCTCCGGCTCCTTCCTCCCGAGAAATCGGGACCAAAACCCACGCAACAAGGAAGGAGTGACTCTTTTTTTAGATTAGCAGCTTTCAAAAGTCCCTCCTTGTTCCACTGTGGGTTTCAGTGGAATAGGGAGGGATTTAGGGTGGGTCGGGGGTATAACAGCCAGAAGGGGCCCGGAGGAGTCTGAAAAAATGCCTAAATTATCACTTATGGAATTTTTGTTCTCTAAAAACTATGGCTCGACTTCTTCTTTTAATCGATAAACGCCTTAACTTAAGTTCTGTCAGACAATAGAATAAATGATAATATTTTCAAAGCATATAAGCGAAAACTTTCCACCACGGGGTCATTATGGAATGACTGTTATTCGTCCGCTGAAGGCTGAATTAATTAACCAATTACAGGCTGAAGAAGTTGTGGAACTGGAGGGATTTTCAAATAAAAAGCGGAAACGGGAATACCTGAGTTCTCGTTTATTATTAAAAGAGATGGCGCATGAAATCGGATTGAATGCAGCTCAATTTCAAATTCTTAAAGATGACCTAGGTAAACCTCACGGTTATTACAAACATACCCGGTTTGATGTCAGTATTGCCCATACTGATTATTATGTACTTTGCGGATTAGCCTCGGATTTTGAGATAGGAGTTGATCTGGAACCATCTGACCGCACTGTCCCCGATAATCTTAAAAAACGTATTTTACATGCTGGCGAACATCAGATACTGTCAGATGTTTCAGCGCTGCGTTTATGGACGATGAAAGAAGCGTTAATCAAGCTGGAGGGGAGCGGACTTCGAATAAATATGAACGATATAGCAGTTAATATTCACAATGACGGAGGTTTCTACGCCGAAATAAATAATGAGAAGATAGCTAAAATTTGTAATTTCAAGAGCGATAAGCAATGGATTTCAATTGCTTATTATTCTCAATAACTCATCTGACAAGCAGCTATGAATATCACATCATATTCACGGGAAGAAATCGAGGAAGGACTTTATAAAGCCCGACAACATCATAAGGGGGTGAATGATCAAATTCGCTTACTTTTCACCCCCACCAAAATCAATGATGATAATTTTGAACGGGTGTGTGATATTTACAGTCGGCTGGATATGGAGAATTATGATACAGCAGTGATTGTAGAATCCTATGAAGAAGTACTTGATAAAAAACTGCCAATGCCGTCTAACAGATACTTTGAGACATCTTTGGGAAGGGTAGAGGTGAATGATTATATGCGTAACGAATTTTGTGATGAAGATGATGATTTTTTTATCCATGACGGAGCTTACAGTCAAGATATGAGCTTGTTCCAGCAATTGATGATTTTGCAGTGTTGCGGAGATAAATTTTCTGCTGTGAGTATACAAATTGCCGATCAGGGTCCTGCCATTGTAAAAGAACTGGCGTATGTTTTGGAAGAAGTTCTGGCTTCCAGAAGTGCTCTTCTCATTTTTTGCTGTGAACTTGATAACAGCAGGAAAAAAGAATTTCAACGTGTCAAATCTATGGTTGAGAATAAAAATCAGTCGGGACTGATGCACTATTTGAACAGTGGGGAATCACGAATCGAGGGCACCACAGCATTTATAGCAGGTACGATGGTCGCTAATTTTTGGGAAATGAAACTGAATTTTCTCAATGGTGAATATAATGATTACAGCGGCAGCCTGCTGACAGCCTACGGTGACCGTCAGCGCGTCCTGTTTTGAAGACTTCAGACGTAACTGTAATCGGCCTGGGAGCATTAGGTACTGCTCTTGTACGAACCTTACATGAATGTGGATTTAATGTTAAAAGTATTTTCAACCGCACTTCCCTAAAAGCCCAAGTCCTGGCTGATGAATTAACTATTCCATTATCCGGGAGCTTCCCTTCCGGGACGGATGATCTCGGAGATATTATTTTTTTGACAGTAACCGATTCTGCTATCAAAGAGGTCGCCATGAAGCTGCATAAACTTTCTGGTGATTTCAGCAACAAAACTGTGGTGCATTGTTCGGGTAATGAGCCGTCGGAATTATTAAGCTGTCTTTCCGATATCGGTGCATCTACAGCTGCTTTTCATCCTCTTCAAAGTTTCACCCGTTCGTCCGGCCCCGCGAATTTCAGAAATATTTACTTCAGTATCGAAGGCGACAGTAAGGCTAAAAAAAATTTGAATGAGTTATGTAATAACATAGACTCCAAATGGTTAGAGGTTTCAGTTAAAGAAAAATCATATATCCATACAGCAGCAGTAGTAGCCTCAAATTACTTGGTGACATTGACTGATGCTTCAACCCGTATCGGTGAATTGGGGAACCTGAAGGAGAAGGATCTCCGGCAGGCACTTTTGCCGCTGATGCAGACAACGCTGCAGAATATTGCAGATTTAAACTCCCCGGAAGCACTGTCCGGACCTATTGCCAGGGGTGATGTGCAAACGGTAGAAAAGCATCTTGAGCTGTTAAAGGCAGATCATGAACTATTTAACCTTTATAAAATGTTAGGCAGACAGACGTTAAAAATTGCTGAAAAGAAAGGATCTTTGGATGCACCTGCGGTCGCTTCTTTAAGATCCCTGTTAAACGCTTAATTATGGTGAAGGAGGATTTTTATCAGCGGGTATATCGTGTGGTTGCCTCCATTCCGAAAGGGAAGGTGACGACCTATGGAGCTATTGCACAAAAGCTCGGTGTTGCTTCAGGTGCGCGAATGGTTGGATATGCTCTGAATAATTCTGCTGAAATGGGCATCCCTGCCCATAGGGTTGTAAACCGCAATGGAGAATTGACCGGCAGAATCCATTTTCCTGATGATACGATGCGTGAGCGTTTAAAGCAGGAAGAATTAACGTTTGTTGATGAATACCAGGTGGATATCGAGAAGCATTTATGGGAACCTGAATTGGAATAGGTTGGATGATGGATTAGTGGAATGATGGGGTAATGGAGGGTTTGGGTAATACCTGATGAGGAAGTAATCTTGACAGAATACTAATTGTCTCATTTAATGGTTATTTTGAAGGTTTGTCAGAGGTGGCAAATCTTTTTCTTTTTAATTAAAGTGGAGTTATTTAAGGCAGCAGATGTTTAAATCAACCGACCAGGATTTTTTGGAAACATTAATCGACAGAAATGAGATGGCCGGGGAGGAGTATCCCCTGATGGAGGATTTCTACACCATCCAGGGAGAGGGTACGCACAGTGGTCGTCCGGCGTATTTTATCCGGACAGCGGGTTGCGATGTCAACTGCTGGTGGTGCGATGTGCAGGAGAGTTGGGATGAATCCAAACATCCGAAAGTAAAAACCGGTGAAATTATACGGAGAGCAAAAGAGAGCGGTGCGCCCTTTGCTGTCATTACCGGCGGTGAACCCCTGTTACACGATCTGGGTCCGCTTACCTACTGCCTTAAACAGGAGGGAATCGATGTGCATATCGAAACCAGTGGATCTTCGCCGCTGTCGGGCTATCTCGACTGGATAACCTTTTCTCCGAAACGGTTCAAGCGTCCGCTCGATGAGGTATATCCGTATGTCGATGAGCTGAAGATCGTTGTGCTTAACAATAAAGACCTTGAATGGGCTGAAGAGAATGCTGCTAAATGTCCCGAAAACACCAACCTGTTGCTGCAGCCCGAATGGGAGACGCCATCTTCTGTTGAGAGGATTATCAAATATGTAAAGGAAAATCCGCAGTGGGGTATCAGCCTGCAGACCCACAAATTTATGGGAGTACGGTAATTTTGGAGGGGAATGAAGAGAAAAGCTCAGTTATCATTACAGGCGCCAGCAGGGGAATAGGTCGTTCCATTGCAAAAGCATTTGCCGGTCAGACAAACCATGCGCTTATCCTGATAGCCAGAACCGAATCGGGACTCAAAGAGACAAAACAGCAGTGTCAAAAGTTAGGTGACAATAAAATAACCTATATCGTTTGTGATGCTGCGGATGAAGAATCGGTCAACAAAATTGCAATCCCTGAAGAAATCCCGCAGCCACAGTTTCTAATAAATAATGCCGGATCCTATCTATTTAAGACATTGGTCGACAGCTCATTACAGGATATATATCAACAAATTAGATCAAATTTATTTACAGCAGTCAACTTAACCAATCGTTTTTTGCCTGACCCTGAAGAGGCAATCAAAATCACTTATCGTCAATATCTGCTCGGTGGGTTCGGTAGAGGGACTGGGAGACAGCGGCGCCTATTCCGCCTCCAAACATGCATTGCTCGGTTACACCCGGTCACTTCGCAAGGAGCTGATGAAAACCAATGTCGGGGTAACAGCTGTAAATCTGGGCCAGACACAATCGACCTCATGGGAAGGTTCAACTATAGATCGAAACCGGTTAATTGATCCCGATGATATAGCCAATCTGATCATTGCACTCACCCGTTTTTCCGGACGGACCGTTGCCGAAGAGATCCTGCTGAAGCCACAGGGTGGAAGTACGTCGCCGATGTA
>CAZPWQ010000161.1:0-6388 GCA_964590495.1 uncultured Balneolaceae bacterium | reverse complement strand
AAAGCTGGCCGCGGAATAAGCACCCGAAGCGGTCATCATTTCATACAAAAAAAAGCAGATGGGAGACCAGGAATAAAACTGTTTCCGAGGCCATAAATTTCCTGACCGGAGAACTGCGACTTTTCGGCGTAGATACCGATAATTCCGTCGTCATTTCTACAAATATAAGAACCCGAAACGATGGCCTGCCATATTCGAACGCCAAAGAGCCGGAAGATTCAGGAGTAGCCGTTTATTTCAAAAAAGATGGCGAACCTGCCTGTATGCCGTGCGATACGTACGACCGCGTGGCTGACAATATTTATGCTGTTGGTAAAGTAATTGAAGCGCTACGGGCAATAGAACGCCACGGATCCGACATCATGAACGCGGCCTTCACCGGGTTTAAGGCATTGCCTGAAACCGGGTCCGGCTCAAAATGGTGGGATATTCTTGAATTACCACGATCTGCGCCTATGGATGTCATAAAAAAAGCGTACCGGATCAAAAGCAAACAATATCATCCTGACGCCGGCGGTACCACAGAAGATTTCCAGGCCGTCCAAATCGCATTCCAGCAAGCCAAAACCGCGAGGCAATCATGAGTAAAACAAAAATAGAATGGACCGAGGTTACTTGGAATCCTGTATTGGGATGCTCCAAAGTCTCAGAAGGCTGCCGGAATTGCTATGCAATGACGATGAGTTCACGAATTGCGAATGCTGCCAGGGAAAAGAAAAACCCCTCCCCGGTGGAGAAAGGATACATGAAAGTAGTACCGCAGGATAAAGATGGAAAATTCTTACCGAAGTGGAACAATAAAATAGCCCTGATTGAAGAGCGGCTAGAAGATCCCCTCCGATGGCAAAAACCGCGCATGGTATTTGTCAATTCCATGAGTGATCTGTTCCATCCGGATGTGCCGTTTGAGTTCGTGGTGAGGGTTTTTGATGTAATGAGCATATCGAAGGAGCACACTTTTCAGATACTAACAAAGCGCCCAGAACGCATGTCCCAGTTCTTTGAGTGGATTGAGCAGGAAAGGGTAAAAAATGAATATGCGTATCCTGAATACAAGCCTCTTCTTAATGTCTGGTTAGGCACCTCAGTAGAAAACCAGGAAACCGCCGACCTGCGCATCCCCCACCTGCTGAAGTGCCCGGCCGCCGTTCGGTTTCTGAGTTGTGAGCCACTGGTGGGAGCTGTTGATTTATCTTGGATTCACTGTAAATATTTGAGTGATGATCCTTCTGTAAACTATTTCAATGCCTTAGACGGTAACATTTTTGATGAGGATTATGAGGACTGGATTAATGATGCCCGCCCCTTTGATCGTGGTATAGACTGGGTTATCGTCGGCGGCGAATCCGGCCCCAACGCCCGTCCGATGCACCCCGATTGGGCGCGATCGCTCAGAGATCAGTGCGTGGAGGCCGGTGTTGCATATTTCTTCAAGCAATGGGGTGAATATCGCCCCAACTACGGATATAAGAATCGTTTTGCCGTCGAATGGGATAATGGCGAGTACTCTCATAAGGTGGGGAAGAAACAGGCCGGTCGGCTCCTCGATGGACGTGAATGGAACCAAATGCCGGGGGTACGATCATGAAAGCACTATCCGTCAGACAACCGTGGCCGTGGCTGATGTTCCGGCCGGACCTAACAAAACTATCACAACGGCTCGAAGCCGAAAAAAAAGGACTGATCAAAGACATCGAAAATCGGGATTGGAAATATCCGCCCAAATATCGCGGCCAGCTCCTCATTCATGCAAGTAAGACGTTTGATTTAGAGGGATATCTGTGGGTTCGTGAAAATTTCCCATGGATTAAAATTCCCGGACATGAATATGGACATCCTCAAGGCGCTGAGAATTTGTTTAATCGTGGCGGATTCGTCGGCCTGTGCAGGTTAAATGATGTCGTTAAGCAGGATAATTCTCCTTGGTTTTTCGGACCGCTCGGCTTCAAACTACGCATGGCCCAGCCAATTGAGTTTATTCCCTACTCCGGCCAACTGGGCCTGTTTGATGTTCCGGATGAGATCATTAAAAAGGTGGAGGTAATAATATGAGCTTCGAAGTACTGGAAATAAACATGAAGAAGTCCGCCCGATACATAGACGGAACCCACACCCCGCCCCGACTGACCTGCTCGGACTGTGGAGATACACATGACCTTATACTTCCGATGTCCTTTACGGAAATGTCCAAAAAGATTACCGCTTTTGAGGTGATTCACGAGGACTGCGGGGACCGGGAAAAGGCCAAAAAGGCAATCGCTGAAATTGAACAAACCCTGAAAGACAATGAACTATAAATTCAAAACCCATTTCAAAGGCGTTATCATCCCCGACCCTGGCGTATTTCCGAATCACATTTGGGTTGATGATACAAAGATACCCAAAGAGGTTCCCGAGGACTTTTACGACTACCTGGCAGCCGCTGAGGTAGGATATTATATCCTTGACGGGTATGATTTGATGTTTGGCCTGCCGTGGAAAGATAAAAAGGGGCGGGGCGTCTATACCGGGGAGATTATTCAGTTTCGGTTTGAGGATCACATGGAACCGTCGGGGTATTCTGTCTGCAACAACCTGGTTGGATTTACTGGTGGCCGGTTCTGCTACAAGTGGGAAGACAAAAAAAGGTGGAATGACCTGGAACCCGGTGACTTTAAGTACGCCGAAGTTATCGGAAACGTATATCAGAACCCCGAATTATTGGAGGAGCAACATGGCTGAACTTACAGAGAGGATTATAGCAAGCAGGCTGTGGGATAAATACGGAGTTGGACAATGGGCGTGTGCAAATATCCATCACTACGCCTTTGAAAGCGACCTGCTGATATTGCGAAAAAGCGGAACGGTGGTGGAGTACGAGATCAAGCTGTCGGTATCTGATTACAGGGCGGGGCTGCGGAAGAAGCAGGTGATTAATCCACATAACAAAAACGGCCGCCAAAATAAGATTTGGGATCATCAAAAATATACGACCCGCCATGAATATCTACAGCGCGGAATGGGTGCCAACATGTTTTACTACGCGGCTCCTGGTGAGGTTCTGGAGCAGGTTGATATCCCAAAATGGGCGGGTGTGATCCTGGTTAATGCAAACAGCACAAGCGGTTCTTGCGGAAGCCGGATGATTAAGAAAGCGCCGTTCCTGCATAAAAATGAACCGTCTAAAAAACTCAAAGAAAAGATCATGACAAGCTGTTATTACAAATACTGGCGAAATTTTGCCGCAAAGGACGTGGAGGCCGCTCATGCCCAAACGAATAGTTAGAAAACGAGTGCGTGGCTGGCGAATGCCCGACGGCGCCCGGTATGTCGGACGGCCCGGCCCGTACGGCAATCCCTTTAAGCTGGTTGGTGATATGATCTACTGCGATGCCAGCCACCGCCGAAAGATCCTGGATCCGTGGGTGATCTTCGTGGATCGAACATTTGACCGGGAGCAGGGCGAGCGGGCGGTGGTCTTCCTCTACCACCACTGGCTGAGCGGGCTGTACGACTGGGCGGGGATCGTCCGGCCACGACCGTTCACCCTGGACGAGATGCGCGAGGACCTACATGGAAAAGACCTGGCCTGCTGGTGTCCTGAGAGTAGACCGTGCCATGCAGATATTTTACTGAGGGTTGCTAACGATTAATTTTAATTAAAACCGGAGTTGATTATGCCGATTACTTTTGAAACTGTTGATGACATTGTAGAAGAAATTGCTGATAAAATTGGAGTGTATGAGGGTAAATATTCCGAAGAAGAAAAAGGGGCTGGGGACGGGCACCCTGATGATTGTGATTGTCGAATTTGTTTTACAATCGATTTAAGACACAGATTAGATCAAGCCTATCGAAATCAAGAAAAACTTAAAAAAATAGAACTAGAATGATAACAGAACAGGAACTTATAGACTTCGGATTCACGAAAAACGATGATTTTCCTATGATCCCATTTGAAAAACACCTATCGGATCCTAATGAAGATGGTGGACGGCTGACACTCATTGTTACTATTGAAAGGAACCAGCCTGAAATTGCTTTGAATATGCCGGATGGTAACAAGCTTTTTTTACATATAGAATCCCTTCAACAATTATTGATTTTTGAAAATGCGATACAAAGCTGGGATCCAAACTATTGATTATGAGTTTTGAAAACTTGATGCCTATTGGAAACTGTATTGTTTGTGGTGAATATCTGGATCATTCGGAAGCCGGATTCTGTGAGACGTGTGGACAAGGATTCCACTGGGGTGATTGTGGCGATTGGGATGATCAAGAACACAAATGTGATAATTGTAAGACCGAGAACAAACCGAGGAAATAAATATGACATTTGAAGAACAGGTTAGAAAGTGCAAAACAATGCCGGAGTTGGATGAACTACGACTCGACTGTTTGAATGTTAGCAAAAAACAGATCGAGGCTGATCCAGATTGCTTAAATGGCAGAGGTCAAACACCTGCCCAGGTAGCATTCATAAAACAGAAACAGAAATTACAACGGATCCCGGTAAAGGATCGTGATTGGTAAGAATGACATGGAATACGAAGGAAAACTTTACGGAAAGATCGACGGGAAGTATTTCGACACGGGAAAAACATCCGACGATTGGGATGAATTAAAGGGAAAGGCCCGACAGGATGAATCAGTTTCAAGCAGCATTATCGAGGTAGAGATCAATGATAATTTTGACGGTGGTAAGATAAGGATGGACAATGATTTGTATGATATATTGACCAAGTACAAGGGGAAGGTAATTACCGCCCGGACAAAGGAATTGGATGTACTTATAGCGATCAAAGAATAGTAACGAGAATGGAGATTTATGTTTAACTCTGAAAATCAAATACCACACGGTAAAACGATACTGGATGCATGTTGTGGTGCTCGAATGTTTTGGTTCAACAAAGAGCATCCTGATGTATTGTTTGCCGATATACGACGGGAAAGCATTGAGTGCTGTGATGGGCGGCACGTTGAAATTGATCCGGACCTGAAAATAGACTTCCGGAACATGCCATTTGAAAATAATACTTTTAAGATGGTTGTGTTTGATCCACCACACATGAATGATTTGGGTGAAAATTCATGGCTGGCTCAAAAGTACGGCCGGTTATTACCAAGCTGGGAGGACGATATCAAACAAGGGTTTTCTGAGTGTTTCAGAGTACTTGTACCCGGCGGAACCCTGATTTTTAAATGGAATGAAACACAAATACCGGTATCAAAGATCCTTGAATTGACGGACTATAAGCCATTATTTGGTCACAAGTCCGGCAAAAATGCAAACACTCACTGGATAGCATTCACGAAAAGTAATAAACTAAGAATATAATTCCCCTACTCCTCATCGCCGCCAAGCACAGAGGGTAGGGGACAACCAGTTAACCTAACGACTAACCGTTATGTCAAATATAGATCAGCGAATCGACAAACACAAAGCGACCACCTACCGGACCTCTCACTACACCGAGGAGCAGGTAGCCCACCTAAAGGAGAGTGCCAACAAGCAGGAAAAAGATATAGCCAGGTTGTTCTTTAAAAATTCTTCTTCGGCCATCGGCCCGACCGTCGTTCACCAGATGCTGTTCCCGGGGTTCCCCGACAAACGCGGCGACTGGCCTATCACCTCTACCCGCCGGGCCATTAAGAACCTGACTCAGTCCGGAATCCTGATCATGACGCCCGAGACCAACAACTCGCTACTGGGTGGTACCGAACATCTGTGGCGGTGGCGCCGGCCGACAGAAGAGATCCAGAAAAATAAACCGATGTCCCACCGGGAGATCGTGGCAAAGCACGCTGGGAAACAGATGAATTTTTACGAACAGTTCATAAACAGAAATAAATAGGCGAATTACAATGAGTAAAAAGGCACCAGCATTTCAGTTTTACCCTAAAGATTTTTTATCAGATTCGAATGTAACTCTCATGAATCACGACGAAATTGGCATGTATATCCTCCTGCTTTGCCACTGCTGGCTTGAAGGATCTTTGCCAAATTCTGAAAAAGATTTATGTAAGATCGCACGATCAACACCAAAAAAATTTAAAAAATCGTGGGAAAAAAGAATTAAAAAATGTTTCAAGGAAGTGGAAAATAATAAAATTATCCACCCACGATTAGAAGAGGAAAGAAAAAAGCAGGCTGCCTACAAAGAGAAAAAAGCCGCCGCAGGGCGTAGAGGGGCAGAAAAAAGGTGGGAGGAGAATAAAAACGACAGTGGTAAAAATATGGCAGTGCCAGATAATGAAAATGGCAGTGCCATAGATTTGCCATTGGCAGAAAATGACTCTGCGTCTGCTTCTTCTTCTTCATCTTCTAATACTAACCCTCCCCTAGACGCGGGCGCGCGAGAACTGATCCCTCCCGTGAGATACAAAAAGAACGACAACTACGAACC
>CAZPWQ010000160.1:0-6445 GCA_964590495.1 uncultured Balneolaceae bacterium | reverse complement strand
CCAGCTTGAAAAATCCAAAGAAGAATACAGCGTGCTGATGGCTCATGAAATGGGGAAGCCGCTTCCCCAGGGTGTGGCCGAAATTGAAAAATGCAGTTGGGTCTGCAACTATTATGCGGATCATGCCCGGCAGTTTTTGGAAGATCAGGATATCACAACAGATGCCTCCAGAAGTTACGTCACATTTAACCCTCTGGGGACTGTACTTTCCATTATGCCGTGGAATTTTCCGTTTTGGCAACTGTATCGCTTCGCAGCTCCGGCACTTATGGCGGGAAATGCGGCCATACTTAAACATGCATCCAATGTACCGGGTTGCGCCAAAGCCATCGAAGAGGTCATGCACCGGGGAGGTATCCCGGAAGACCTTTTCAGAACCGCTATTGTGGATTCCGATCATATCCAGCCCGTCATCGACC
Source organism: uncultured Balneolaceae bacterium (assembly GCA_964590495.1). Taxonomy (GTDB): domain Bacteria; phylum Bacteroidota; class Rhodothermia; order Balneolales; family Balneolaceae; genus CAZPWQ01. The sequence continues at coordinate 6,026 of CAZPWQ010000160.1, read as the reverse complement.
ATCCCGGAATAGCGGCTGTTACACTTACCGGCAGTACCCCCGCGGGTAAGGCGGTGGCATCGCAGGCCGGCGGCTCCATCAAAAAAACTGTTCTGGAGCTGGGAGGCAACGATCCATACGTCGTACTGGAGGATGCGGATATTGACCAGACAGCTGAAACCTGTGTGACTTCCCGGCTGATTAACAGCGGACAGTCATGTATTGCGGCCAAACGTTTTATTATTGTTGAAAATGTATATGAGGAATTTCTGGATAAATTTGTGGAAGGAATGAGCGAAAAGAAAATCGGCAGTCCTTTCGATGAGGATACGGACATCGGACCGATGGCACGGGAAGATCTGCGCGATGATATTCACAGGCAGGTAAAGGAAAGTATAGAAATGGGAGCCGAATGTATTATCGGCGGGGAGATACCGGACAGAAAAGGTTGGTTTTATCCCCCGACTGTACTGACAAACGTTTCAAAAGAGATGCCGGCTTATAAAGAAGAGTTGTTTGGTCCGGTTGCTTCTGTAATCAAAGTGCGGGATGAAGAGGAAGCTGTTCAGGTAGCCAATGATACCAATTTCGGACTGGGCGCTGCTGTATTTTCCGAAGATGTTGAGCGGGCCGAAAAAATTGCAGCTGAGAAACTTGAAGCCGGGTGCTGCTTTGTAAATGATTTTGTTAAGTCGGATCCGCGTCTGCCATTCGGGGGAGTTAAGAACTCGGGATATGGACGTGAGCTGTCTCATTATGGAATCAAAGAGTTCGTTAATATAAAAACGGTCTATATAAAATAGTTTTAAACAGATTCAGTTCGGGAACAGAGCTCCCTCGCAGCTATAAAAAAAGGAGAAAAGGAGACAGGAGACCGGAAACCCTCTCCTCCGACGGCCTGCCTGCACGAAGCCATTGCAAATTTTATTAGCTTATTTATGAAAGTTTCGGCGTAGGCAGGCTGAATTCGCCGTCCCGATGGGTGGATAACGAAGTCATAGCCATTAAAAGCGTTACACAGAGTGACACAAAGTAGCGCAAAGTTACACAAAGGCTTTGGTAACTTTTCTTCAACCTCAGCACAACTTTAAATAAGTTTGGAGCCCGTTGTCTGTGCGTATCCTTCTTGCTTCTCGCTTCTTGCTTTGTCAACCTCTGGCCTCTTCGCGTTTTACGTCTCACAGGTTTTCTCTGTGTTCCTTTGCGTTTCTTCGTGTAGCTTTGTGTAATAACCCCGAAAGCAATAAACATCGAATTATGGCACATTAATAGCCCTTAAAGGCTGTTACACCCGTAGGGATGTTCAGGGCAAGTGTTATGCAAAGATTTTGTTATATTCTTTTCTTTTGTCATCCAATGATAGTGGAAATTCCAAAAGTATGGTATACGAATCCATAATCTTAAAATTATTTTGTAAGGAATCGGGTCTGGAACATACTTACTATACTACCATAAACTTACAGACGAGGGATATGACCTAAAAATAATCTCCTTTTCGTATGTAAAGAGTGAATGGTATTTAACTAAACTTATAATTAAGTGGGACAATTATGATACGATCTACAATTTTTAAACTTACTGCCGGCTGTCTGTTTTTAATGATGGTAGCAGTAGGTTGTGGTGATAACAGCACGGGGACAGAAGATGTGGGCGAACCTCCTGAAATTCCGGAAATAACTGCCGCTCAGCCGGATTTCAGCTATTTCAGTCAGTCAAAAGAGAAAAGTAAACTTCTGGATGAGCACGCTTTTAGCAATGCACAGAATACTGCTCTCACAGCGCAGGGTCTATTTGCATTCGGACAGTTTTTCACTTTTTTTGGTATGGCGGAAAATGAAGAACCTGAGTTTGAGGATGGCCAATGGGTTTGGACCTATAGCATAACCAGTGATGGTGAAAGTCTGGATTTTACACTGACTGCTAATGTCAATGAGAGTGCCGGAGAGGTTAATTGGGCATATTTTATTACATATACCGGTGGAGACGTGGATTATCAGGATTATAAATTTATGGAGGGAACCACCAGCCTGGACGGCAGCAGTGGCGATTGGCAGATCAACGACTTTGATGAAGGTACTACTGATGCGGTGCTGAGTTATGAATGGGATACCGGTGATGATGGTGATTTAACAGCGACATTCAATTTCCATGATGAAGATTCGATATCGTCAATTGTATATGTCCAGGATGGCACGGCACATACGCTGACAATGAATAGTACAACAGAATTTGAAGTCTACTGGGATACTTCAGAAGATCACGGTTACTGGTGGGATAAAGACAGCAACGAGAAACTCTGCTGGACTTCAGATAAAAGTACTATAGGCTGTTCTGATATCGGCTTATAATCGTAGGGTTTTCATCTAACTACTAAAGCCCCATTTTTTATGGGGCTTTTTTATTTCATCGTGTTTTTAAAATATATTATATGCCGATATTGCAGTAGCAGGTGCTATATTTTCCTCTTTTGATAGAAAAAATACCCATTGCCTGGAATGATGACACTATGCCGTCATTGTTTGTCGTTATGCTTACAAGAGTAAAGCAGAATATGAATTTCTGAAGGTATTATGTGATGAGCAAGAAAAATGCAATCCGGGGTCGCGGAGCATCCGATAATCCTGCCAACAGGTTTGAAGGCAGATATACCGATTACGACCTTGACGAGGAAACAGGGCAAAAGCCGTCACAGGAGACGAAACTGTTTAAAGACGACACTAAAGAAATTCTGTCAAAAAATGACAGTCCGGATCTCCCCTTTAGTTATGGCCTCAATCCATACCGTGGATGTGAGCATGGATGTATTTATTGCTATGCGCGTCCGACGCACGAATATCTCGGCTTTTCATCCGGACTTGATTTTGAGTCGCGTATCATGGTTAAATATGACGCACCGGATAAGTTGCGATCCAAATTTGTGTCCGGGAGCTGGAAACCGGAGACGGTAATAATGAGCGGTGTGACAGATCCATACCAACCTGTTGAGCGGAAGCTGGAAATTACCAGGGGATGTCTCAGAGTCTTTGCCGAGGCCCGAAATCCGGTGAGTATCATAACCAAAAACTATCTTGTAACCCGCGATATTGATCTGCTCCGGGAACTGGCGAAATATAATGCCGTACATGTTACCTTATCTGTTACAACGCTCGACCGTGACCTTGCCCGGGTGATGGAGCCGCGAACATCGCAGCCTCAGCGCCGCCTGCAAGCTATCAGGGAACTGGCAGAAAATGGAATTTCTGCAGGTGTTAATGTGGCACCGATAATACCGGGGTTAACCGATCACGAATGTGCGGATATTCTGAAAGCTGCCCGTGAAGCCGGAGCAACAAAAGCGGGTTATACCATCGTTCGTCTTCCCTATGGGGTTAAAGATCTCTTCCAGGAATGGCTCGAACAGTATTTTCCGGACAGGAAAGATAAAGTCTTGAACAGGCTGCGTGACATGAGAGACGGTGAGTTAAACAACAGTGAATTCGGAACCCGTTTTCGCGGTGAGGGAGAGTTCGCAAAGCAAATATCTGATTTCTTTGATCTTCAGGTTAAGAAGCTGGGGTTTAATCGTTCGTCACCACCTCTTTCCACCGGACATTTTCGTCGTCCACAGGTGGGACAACTTAATCTGTTTTAAAATGAAACTTTTGATCATCAGTTGTCGTCTAAATCATTGTATTGATAGATAAGTAGCTTTACAACCGGTATCTGCACGCAAAAATATTCTAATAGCATAGATAACCTCAATTTTGTTTTGCAGGTACCGGTTTTTTATTCATTTCTCCCGCCTCATTTAATATATTCCAGTAATCTGAAGGAATAAAAATTAATCAAAATATTTTTACTTATGTCTAATACTCCCTCTACCATGCTGGAACTTGGAACCAAAGCTCCTGATTTCCATCTGTTCGATACAGTCAATAATCAGCTTGTTTCTCTCTCCGATTTTTCCAATGCCAAGGGATTGCTGGTGGTATTTATTTGCAATCATTGTCCGTTTGTAAAACATATTTTGAAGGAATTTGTTTTTGCAGCCCGCGATTTTCAGCAGAAAGGCATAGGCGTAGTCGCTATCAGCTCTAATGATGTCGAAAACTATCCCGACGACAGTCCGGTGAAAATGGCTGCCGAGGCGCGGGAGCACCAGTTTTCATTTCCCTACCTTTATGATGGCACACAGGAAGTGGCCAAAGATTATAAAGCGGCATGCACTCCCGACTTTTTCCTTTTTGATGAAAATAACACACTGGTTTACCGTGGACAGTTTGACAGCAGTCGTCCTGGTAATGAGGAGCCGGTCAATGGTAAGGATTTACGTGAAGCCGTAGAGTTTCTGCTGGATGGAAAAGTTAAAGATGCACAGAAACCCAGTATGGGATGCAATATTAAATGGAAAGCCGGAAATGAACCGGATTACTTCGGATAGAAGTTTATTATGAATGAAAAGTCTGCAGATCTTTCAAAGATCGAAAAAATCCGAAGAGATTACAGCAGGGAGGAGTTATCCGAAGACGCTGTAAAAGAAGATCCTGTCAATCAATTCCTGGTTTGGTTTGAACAGGCATTATCGGCAGATTTGATCGATGCCAATGCAATGACTCTTTCCACCGCAACCCGGGAAGGTATTCCTTCATCACGAATTGTTCTTTTAAAAGGCATTGACCGGGATGGATTTCGTTTTTATACAAATTATAAAAGTCGCAAGGGGCGGGAGTTACAGGAAAATCCCGTTGCCTCTCTTTGTTTCTACTGGGCTCTTCTTGAGCGTCAGGTGCGAATTGAAGGCAAAGTGCGGCAGATGAGTCGTGAAGAATCGAAAGCTTACTTCCGGGAACGTCCGCGGCTGAGTCAGCTGGGAACGTGGGCCTCGGAACAGAGCAGCAGGATTTCATCACGTAAGGAAGTAGAGGATCGTTTTATTGAAGCCGGCAAAAAATTTGAAGATAAGGATGTTCCTCTTCCGGATTTTTGGGGCGGATATATTCTGCAGCCGACTCGTATAGAATTTTGGCAGGGAAGAGAAAGGCGCCTTCACGACCGTATTTGCTATGAGCGTGAAAATAAATCGTCAGCATGGGAAATTTTCCGGCTTTCGCCCTGAAGGGGAAATCCGAAATTCGAATGTTCAAAATCCGAAACGGCTGCTGTTGTTTACATACCCAGTCCACTATCAAAAAGGCAAGATATTCTATATTCGGCTGAGTAATAAACAACAACCACGGATGTTTCGGATTTTGGTCATTTGGATTTCGGATTTAAAGGATTGGTCATTCGTGCTTCGGATTTTAATAATTCGTGCTCATAATTTTAAGATGGTAGTATATGGGTATAAACAAACTTCAGCGGTTCAGGGAAATCACCCAATTTCAAAATGTACTGGAAGTTACTGATTTTCAGTCGAATGATTCCAAAAAGCCAAAGGGAAGATGGCATTCGGAAATTTTTAATAATCAACACCCGATTATCCTGGAACTGGCATGCGGCAAGGGAAGGTATACCCTGGAATTGGCCCGCAGAAACCGGGCCGGAAACTATATCGGAGTGGATATAAAGGGAGCACGTCTGTGGAAAGGCGCAAAAAAAGCACGTAAGCAAAATCTGGGGAATGTTCGGTTCCTCAGAATCTATATCGACCATCTGGATGAATATTTTGCCCCGGAAGAGGTTGATGAAATATGGATAACTTTTCCCGATCCCTATCCTAAGGGCAGTGACCGGAGTAAGAGGCTCACATCGGCTAAATTTTTAAGACTCTACCAAAGAGTGTTAAAAAAAGATGGAATCATAAATTTTAAAACCGACAGTCAATCACTGTTTGAATTTACAATAGATTCACTGGAAGAATTCGGGTGCAGCATTCATCAGATCAAAGAGGATATTTATAAAGAAGAGACCGATAACGATATCCTTACCATTCAAACGGATTTTGAAAAGAAACACCTGGAAAAAGGAAAAGAGATCAAGTACATAAGGTTTCTGCTGCCAGAGTAAGTGATGAGTTGAATCACAATATTTGCTGAAAATGTGGCTTATTGCCGGTATAAGGGTATAAG
>CAZPWQ010000159.1:0-6556 GCA_964590495.1 uncultured Balneolaceae bacterium | reverse complement strand
ATTATTCCAGTCCCATTTACCGCGCCGAACTCATGATGACCGGACGTATTTTTGCTCAAAGTGCCGAGCTCTATGCCGATATTGTTTTTGCCAATGAAGAACGGCGGGAGCTATTGCTCAAATTTATCGAACATAACGATAAGCTAGCCAAAATGGTCCGGGACGATGACAAGGAAGGTTTTATCAGGGAATTTGAGGATGTTACCGACTTCTTCGGCAGGTTTGCTTCCCAGGCACTGGAGGAAAGCAGCTATCTGATCAACCGTCTGGCTGATCGGTTTGGGTAAATAAACTATTTCGAAGTATTTAAATATAAACGCTATTCTTCCGGATTGATGACGACACATCCTATCAAATCCGGATGATCCTGGACCAGGGCATCATTCTTAACATTGCGAAGCAGCCATAGAATAAGAAAGTCACCGCCAGCTGCAAGTGTGAACAACAAGCCGAATCCGAGTAACCATCCATCCCGGAAAACAAGAGCGAGCAGGTAGGGGAAAATACCCAGTATAATGCCCGGCAGAGCCGTGCCCCATCGATAGTTATTTAACTTCACTGGTACATCACAATGCACATAGGGGGTAATCGTACTCCATTGAAAACCGAAATGGATATGTTTCCACGGTATGTTGTCGAAGCTTGCCCAGCTTATGGCATGAATGCCTTCATGTATTACAATGCCCACTGCAAAGACCAGTAAAAATATCAGCGGATGGCTGAACAGGCTTTGCAAGTCGACACCCAGCTGATTCCAACCATAAAACAGGCTGTACAGCAGGATATAAAACGCGCATACCGGTACTGCAAGCAACAAAGCTCCCAGATTGGCCCGGGTAAAGCTCAGCGTATAATTGCTGTGATCTTCAGTCAGCATCCCGCTGACCAAGTTCACGATCCAGTACATACAGGCTCGTACCCTGCTCTCCGATGAGTTTCAGGCGTTCGAGAATTGAGGTAGCCATCTCCTCTTCCTCCACCTGTTCCTCAATAAACCAGTGAAGCAGTACCTGGAGTGGATAATCATCTTCCGTTTCGGCCAGATCATACAACTTGTGAATCCGCTTGGTGATATAGCGTTCATGTTCCAGCACCTGTTCAAAAGCATCCGTAGAACTTTTAACCTTGACTTCAGGTGCATTTAAGTTCTTGAGTTCTACATCACCGCCGCGCCGGATCAAATGATCGTAGAATTTCATAGCATGCTCCTGTTCTTCCTGCCATTGTACTTTCATCCAGTTGGCAAAGCCATCCAGATTTTTACCTTCAAACCAGGCTGCAAACTGCAGGTACAGCCACGCCGATTGAAATTCCGCTTGAATTTGATCGTTTATTTCATCCTGAATTTTTTGTTTTACCATAATAGCCTCTTCAAATTATTGTAGTTTAGCTCCTTTTTGCGACCACCATGGAAGTACTTCCACAATAAGCCTTCCGGCCTTTACGGCAGGGTCCTGCCCGGCCAGGCGTTCTGCTTCTTCCATGGTTGCCGTATTATAGACAACAATACCGCGAATTTCACCTTCATCACCCATAGGACCGGCAAGGCTTATTTTCCCCGCCTCCCCCAGTTTCCGAAGGTGTGACAAATGCTCCTCCTGGATTTTCATCGCCCGCTCTTTATCCTGATCACGATTCGGTCCTTCCTTCAGAAATACCAGAAAATATTTCTGCATTACCACGGTCGAATCGCCCTGTTCAATCTCAAAAGTTTCCGGCTGGAGGGATTCTGATTTTCCAGCGTTCTGGGCTGTTGCTGTAACAGTAACGAGCAATAAGATTATGAATGAAAGGATATATCTCATAACTCCTTGGTTTATTAACATTTAATCTGTTATAAAAAGTTACTTATTTTCCCGGTCAGCTGTTAGCTTTTCTAAAAAATTAATCCATTCTTCTTCTTTTTCCAGTCGTTCGAGGTAACGCGGTCGCAAACGAATACTTTTCAGTTGTGTTATCCACGACTTAGCGGCACTGAATTCAGACCGGATTCCCAGGTAATGTATTAGGTCCAGGTAGGTATTAAAATATCTCACGTTCACCGGCTGGCGGATCAGCTGCTTATTGTAAATTTCCAAATACCTGTGATCATATTCCTCGATTGCCCTCTCAAGTGCACGTATTTTGGTGTGGTAATAAACGTTTTGAAATTCGCTTTCAGAGAGCCACTGCCCCTTGTACCTCATAGCTGTATAACTGTTCCACTGTTCACTATCAGACCGGACAGCAATGGCAGGTTCGAACAGGCTGTCGGGATTGACGGCGAACAAAGTCAGAGCTCTGTTATAATGCCGGCGGGCTGTCTCGAGAATACCGGTTAAAGCAAAAGCATCCGCATACAGAAGCTGAAGTTCGATGGAGCTATCCTGCAGGGATACGGCATTCTGAACGGCATTTATATTACCTGAGACGAGATGTTGGAAAGTCCATTCCGACTTAACAGCTGTGGATTCGTCAGAATACCGCAAAGCCTCGTTTAGAGTCTTTAACATTTTTGTTGTGTCTTCTTCTGCCCGGTACAGCCTGTAACGATCCCACGCTTGTGCAAAATCAGTCTGTACACGGGGACAATCCTGCTCAAAAAGCGAGGGTGTCCCGAATATTCTGCTTGCTATCTGACGGTCGAGGGTATCGGTTGCGACCGTATCCAGTACACTATGCCATTTTTTTGTTAATGACTCCAAACTTGTATTATAAGCTTCTGATATGTTTGCAGAACTGTATGCTCGTGTAAGGTTTTCCGGAGGATATTCATTTAGCAAAAATCGAACGAATGATCCACTGGTCGTATAATTGACTCCCGACCTTCCACCGTAAAAACCAAGCGGCGAAAAAGTATGCTGAAGTTCTTCGGTTGACGGATAAGGTTTTTCGGAGACTACAACCTGGTCAATGGTGGTATGTAACGCATTCCCGCCGGCGACAGCGACGGCAAGTCCTTCGATCATGCCAATGCTCCAGCTTGCATTAAAAAGCTTGTTGCCAAAAGACTTTGCCACTATATGAACCAGTTCATGTTCCAGGCTGCTGTCGAGCTGTTGCCTGGCGATATGAAGCTGATCCTGCTTCAACCAAACCGGGACATAGCTGGTGAACTTTGCTCCCACCAGCCTCTTCTTTTGCCAGGGATGAGCATATAGGTAGCTCTCAATTTTACTGTTGGAGTCAGGCTTTTCGACCTTAAGTATGCCGCTGATCCGGTCGAGATAAAATTCATGTTCCGACGCCAGGAGATCAATTTCATAATCTGTGTACGCTGATTGATCATAGTATATTTTAAAATGTGCGGTTTCTTTGCTTCCTCCCAGAACATCCTGCAGATAACTCCGCGGACTCACTACACCCATTTCATTTAACTGGGTATAACCGATGCCAAGGGCTAGCACAGACGCAATAACAATACCGGCTTTCAATCTGTCCCTCTTCACGAGGGGAATATTCCAGAGCAGAATGATCCACAGAACAGTCAGAGACCGAAAATAAATGGCAGATACATTCAGACGAACAGCTTCATCGTAAATAGGGCCCGGCCATCCGCCCCAGACATGATTAAAGAAATAAACCTGCGGATAGGTAAACAGCTCGAAAAGCGTTGTGCCGACAGCTATTGCAATCAGGATGATGACCGTCCATGTCCGACGATAAGCAATATCCCACATGCGCAGAAAACGTCCGACGGCATAACCAAAAAAGATGCCCGGCAGGGGAAATACAATCCAGAAGCCGAGCCCGTGAATACTAAAACAGCCAAGAATAAGATCTGAAATCAAAAGCGGCAGTCCGGCAAGCAGGATGTAACCATAAATGCTTATCGCCTTTTTGAAATCCGTATGACGACTGATATTTCTATCGTAGGCTCTCCATCCCGCCCAGAAACAGCCGGCCAATGATGCCAGTACAGCAGAATCGACATGAAAATTCCCGATGAGGGGGATAAAGAGGGCGATGCATCCTATTGTTACCGGGATAACATATTTAAGTCGAATTTTAGTCAAAGGTGGAAAATCAAAGGGCTATTCTGAAATGTTTTGAATCGGTGAAAAGATAAGGTAGCGTTCAGAAATAAATAATAGAAATTGAGTATTTACCTAATGTAGCCGGCGGTTCAGTGCACAGCTTACGTCAGCTGCTACTTACCAATTGGTTACCTTGCCGCAGCAGAGCCTGCCTACGCCGAAACAACTCTAATATAGATTGCAATTTTTAACCCGGCTTCGTGCAGGCAGGCTATGGCACGAGATGGTATCACCTCGTCCGGGCGCTGATTTTGGGGTAGGGCGGGTTCGACAAGGCTCAATGCTCTGTCTGCCCTCTCCCTCGGTCCCTCTCCCACAGGGAGAGGGAAGTCAGCCCGACACTGCATCCAACATCCGGCATCCAGCCTATTTCTTAAACATCGTCTTCAATACAAACCAGATATTTTCCTTGCGCTCGAGCAGACGCCGTTTAAAGTACGGGAGCCACATGGTGCCAAAGGGTACGTAAATCCGGGTATTGTAGCCTTCGTCAGCCAGCTGTTCCATTGTTTCCTCACGCAGCCCATAGAGCATCTGAAATTCAAATCGTGCCCTGCCTATGTTATTGTCTGCTGTATACGTTTTTGTCCATTCAACCAATTCATCGTCATGAGTGGCGATACGGGGATACGTGGTTTTATCGAGCAAAATTTTAGCATATTCTTTAAAAGCATCCCGAATGGCAGACATGTTTTGCAGTGCGATACGTTCGGGTTCTTTATAGGCTCCTTTGCACAGGCGGACATCAGCCCCCATTTCAGCCAGTTCCGCTATGTCGTTCTTACTTCTGTGCAGGTACGCCTGCATGACTATGCCGACATGTTTGCCATACTCCCTGAAAGCTTCCCTGTAAAGATCTATAGTAGCCTGGGTATAATCGGATCCTTCCATATCAATGCGGACAAACTGGTTATGTCCTCTGGCTACATCCAGCAGGCTGAAAAGATTATCCCTGCAATACGTCTGATCAATATCGAGACCCAGCATGGTGAGCTTAATGGAAATAGTGCTGCTGAGATTCGCCTCGCTTATGCTGTTCAGCAGATCAATATAATTCCCAACCATATCACCGGCCATTTTTCGATCTCTCACATTTTCGCCAAGCAAGTCAAGCGTAACCTTGATGTCTTTTCTATTTAACTGTTCAACTTCAGGTATCGCTTCGTGGAAAGATTCACCAGCGACAAAGCGCCTGGCTAAAACAAATGGTAGTTTCATCAGCTGCCAATATTTTAATCAAAATAAAAGGTGCATGAAAATAATGAACAGAATTGTTTTGTACTACTTTCATTTTTCTAAATGAAACTCATTGAATACATATTCGTAGCAGTGGTTTGTTATACAAGAATTTAAAACAAACCCAAAAAAACAATGACAGCCCGACAAATATACATAACAAAAGTAGCCCTCACTCTTATACTTGCTACTGTAATAACCTTATTGTTGATGCTGTCGGCAACAGCATCTGCTATAAACAATGATTTTGCCGATGACCCCTATCGTATTGAGACATTCAGCATTAACACCCCGGGAAATTTGGAGGTCAGAACTTCCGGCGGACATATTACCGTTGAAGGATCATCCGGCAACGAGGTTCGTGTCGAGATGTATGTAAAAAAGAACGGACGCGATCTTGATGCCGGTGATGTTGACCTGGACGATTGGAATATTTCTATTAACCAATCCGGAAATACCGTCAGGGCCAGTGCCAAACGTGAAGGAAGCGGCTGGAGTAACTGGGGACGAGACAACAATATATCCATCTCATTTGTTGTATATACACCGCGCCAAATGAGCACGAACTTAAAAACAAGCGGCGGACATATTGAAGCGGCCGGACTTGAAGGCAAACAGGAAATTTCAACCAGCGGCGGACACTTGCAATTAGCTAATTTAAGAGGCACTGTCGAAGCCCGAACATCCGGCGGACACATTGAGATGGATGGTCTTCAGGGAGAAGTTGACGCGCGTACGAGCGGCGGACATATTTCTGCCAGCCAAAGCGAAGGATCTCTGAATGTTCGTACATCGGGTGGGCATATTACCCTTGATGAAGTCAGTGGTACAGTTGAAGCATCTACAAGCGGGGGCAGCATAAAAGCCGATTTAAATTCAATCGGGCAGTTCGTAAACCTGAGAACCAGCGGCGGTAATGTAAACATAACCATTCCGGAAAATATCGGGTTCGATATCAATCTCCGCGGAAGTTATGTAAGTACCAATTTGAGGAACTTCAGCGGCAATATTGAACGCAATGAAGTCGAAGGAAAATTAAACGGCGGCGGTCCCAAAATTTCAGCCCGTACTTCGGGTGGAACTGTCTCTCTTTCATTTCAGTGATAACCAATTTCATTTGTGAAAGGCACCGTAATTTTACGGTGCCTTTTTTATTTAAGCTGCAATTTTCACCAAAACTAAACGACAACATAAGACATAGTTATTAGCATTTATATATTCAGCGCCATAATTCAACCACCCCCGGCCCGAGGCTGTCCAAAAAGGTTCACAAAATATTGAAGTAGCTAAATAAATAAGGTAAA
>CAZPWQ010000158.1:1198-6626 GCA_964590495.1 uncultured Balneolaceae bacterium | reverse complement strand
AGAAGTGATTCAATAAAGTTGGAAAAAGACTAAAAGCCACTGCCTGTTTTTCTATTAGTGAATCAGGTTAAGAATGCGGTCGAACCGCGGCAGCCAGCGCTCATTATCCCAGGAGAAGTAGATCATACCTGCCTTTCCAACCACATGATCCTGGGGTACAAATCCCCAGAACCGGCTGTCTTCACTGTCGTCACGGTTGTCGCCCATCAGGAAAAAGTAATTCTTCCGGATTGTATATTCACTGGTCTCTTCTCCATTGATTATAAATTGATCACCCTCCCGGTTAACATTATTACGTTCATAACGAGTAATAATATTTTCATATATATGCCAATTGTCAGATGTTAATGTCACTGTTTGTCCCTCAAAAGGAACAACCACAGGTGGAAGATGGTGATGATTATTAAAACCTGATGAGAAGCTGAATTCGCGCCGGTTATATTCGTTAAAATCGTCCGGAAGTACAAAAGGTTCTATACTATTTACCTCGGGCCATGCCTCAATAACATCTGCAACACTGCGGTTCATGTTCACGCGATAGCTGTTGGGTCCCTGGGAAGTAATCAAAGTACCTCCCGCAGCTTTTACTTTTGCAGCACTCAGCCTTACCCTTTCTCTAACCTCCACAAGGTAGGTTTTTTGGATTCCCTCAAAATGCTCGGCCTGTTCGCCGTTTACAAAAAGTTCTGTATCATCAATCATCAGCGTATCCCCCGGCATACCTACAGCACGCTTTATATAATTCGTTTTTGCTGAAATAGGATCCAAATCAATCGGGTAATTGAAAACTATTATATCGTTACGCTTTATATCAGTAAGGCCCGGCAGGCGCGTCCACGGCAGTGTTACACCCGGCATATAAATATTTGTGAACGGAACGCTGAAAACCATTGGCGTACGCGGGCCATAACTGATTTTTGAGACAATCAGAAAATCACCGGTCATCAACGTCTTTTCCATAGAGGGAGTGGGGATACGATAAGCTTCAAAAAAGAATGTGCGGATAATAATCGCCGCAATTGCCGCAAAAAGGAGAGCATCCATCCATTCTCTCAGCCAGCTTTTTGCCCTTTCGTTTTGTGAACCCCTTTTTTTGCGGCGTTCAGCCTGACGCTGTTCCCGCTCTTCTTTAGATATATTTGCCAAAATTATTCCTTACTAATCCTTTATTTGTCTATTCATCAAAAATCTATGGACATCCCTTCGGGAGACTCGATTTCATCAATATTAAGTTCTCCGTTTTCAAATGTTACGTTAAACCACTGCTCGCGTTCAGGAGAATAAAAATAATCCTGAAAGGGTGACAACGATTCTACGCCCATTAATTTCCTGGAAAGTGTACGTTTTATCTGCGGCATTAAATCAATATACCGGCTGGCTCCCCCGTAAACCAAACCCGTGCCGAAAGGGCCGTCCACATCCAGGATCATCATCGGGATACTGTCATTTACAGTAAACCAGTATTCGAATTCAATGGCCTTGCCCGGACGAAAATTCTTTTTATCGATTAAATCCTCCAGCTTCTGTGTAGGATCGCCAAATACAGCCTGCAGCCGCGCCCGAAGCTCATTCGTTTTCATGTGATCTATTGCAGTCTTTCCGTATAAACCCTGTCCGGTCCATTTAATATCATTGAACTTGTTTTGGAACCATTCAGATCTCTCCTGTGTCACTTTTTCAAAACGGGGTTCCTCAAACTGCGCATAAGCACTTAAAGTTGAAAAAATAATAAGTAAAACCAGCAGAGGTGCAGCTAATCTAAAGTTCATCGTCATATTTTTAATTTATACTGAAACGTGATGTAAACCGTGGTTATTATCGGATGAGGAAAAAGGTAACTGTTTTAATCGTCATCATCCATAGAAAGTACAGCAAGAAAAGCCTCCTGGGGAATTTCCACTGTACCGACCTGCTTCATACGTTTTTTACCTTCTTTTTGTTTTTCAATCAGTTTTCGTTTACGCGAAACATCACCACCATAGCACTTTGCTGTCACATCTTTGCGCATCGCCCTGATTGTTTCACGGGCAATAACCTGCGAACCTATGGCCGCCTGAATCGGTATTTCAAACTGGTGCTGTGATATCAGCTTTTTGAGTTGCTTACATAACTTGCGTCCCAGTTCATATGCTTTGTCGCGATGTACAATACTGGAAAGTGCATCCACCGGTTCCTCGTTCAACAGGATATCCAGACGTACAAGATTGCCTTCGCGATACTCCAGGAACTCGTAATCCAGCGAGGCATAACCGCGTGTACCGCTTTTCAGGCGATCGTAAAAGTCAAAAACAACCTCCGCCATCGGTAGTTCATATTTTATTTCCACCCGCTGACTCTGCATATGCAGCTGATTTACATACTGGCCCCGTTTTTCCTGGCACAGTTTCATTACCGGACCGATATACTCCGAAGGCGTAAGAATGCTGGCATTAATATAGGGTTCATATACCGCTTCCACACTGGCCGGATCAGGCATGTCGCTGGGATTGTCGACAAGTATTTTTTTCTTTTCCCCTTTTTTGGTTATATGGACTTCGTACTCCACGTTGGGGACTGTAGTGATAATATCAATATTAAATTCCCGGTCGAGCCGCTCCTGAATAATTTCCATATGCAGCATTCCCAGAAAACCGGCCCGAAATCCGAAACCCAGCGCCTGCGATGTTTCCGGCTGATAGGTCAGTGATGCATCATTAAGCTGAAGCTTTTCCAGCGCCGAACGCAAATCTTCAAAATCATCGGACTGGGTGGGAAACAAACCGCTGAATACCATCGGCTTCGGCTCCTTGTAGCCCGGGATAGCTTTCTCTGCCGGATTTTTTACCGTGGTAACCGTATCACCGACGCGTGCATCTTCAAGCGATTTGACGCTTCCGATAACATATCCCACTTCACCTGCTTCGAGTTTATCGGTCTTCTCCTTTTTAAGTTTCAGATAACCGATCTCTTCTGCATCGTACTCCTTTCGTGTAGCCATAAAACGTATACCGTCACCCTTGCGCAGGGTTCCCTCCATCACACGAACATACACTATCGAGCCCCGGTACGTATTGAATACGGAATCAAAAATAAGTGCCCGCAAAGGTTTCTCAACATCGCGGCCGGGAGCCGGTACGCGTTCGACAATAGCTTCGAGTAAGGCATCCACCCCTTCGCCCGTTTTGCCGGAAACGTGCAGAATATCATCATGGTCGCAACCGATCAGATCCACAATCTGTTGCCCGACTCCTTCGATATCGGCACCGGGAAGGTCAATCTTGTTGAGGACGGGTATAATATCCAAATCCTGGTCGATAGCCTGATATAGTGTGGAAATTGTCTGTGCCTCCACTCCCTGGGCGGCATCCACCACTAACAGAGCACCCTCGCACGCCTTCAGCGCCCGCGAAACTTCGTAGGCAAAATCAACATGTCCCGGCGTATCAATAAGATTGAAAATTACGTTTTCACCCGACGGACGTTTATAGTCCATTTTAATGGCATGACTCTTAATCGTTATACCACGTTCCCGTTCCAGATCCATATCATCCAGAACCTGTTCCTGCATCTCACGTTCGGTTATGGCTCCGGTCCGTTCAAGCAGACGATCTGCGAGCGTAGATTTGCCGTGGTCAATATGGGCAATGATAGAAAAATTGCGAATTTGAGTCATAGAGGTGCGTTGTTCTAAACGCTTAAAACTTGCTAAAAAGAACGGTTAAGATACAAATTTAACGGTGGGATTGCATACTGCTGTTGAAAAAATATTTATAAAAATGAGTAACGGGTTTACCCGTAGCTTACCAACTATTATTCTCCTGCCGTAATATTTACAGGATCATCCTGTTCAATTACCGGACTAAGCAACTCAACGTGGAACCGGAATTCCTCTTCTTCAACAGTCATTGTATCATATACTTCACGAATAATTTCAAAGACCAGATCAGTCTCCCCCCGCACACTGGTTGACAGATAATTAACGTCAACTTCCACATCGTGTTGTGCGATCATTTCAAGAAGGAAATCAATGCTTTCACGCGGATCTGCTGCCTTTAATGGTATATAGGTAAACTGTGCGGTTGTAATCATAAAGTTTCTTTTTCTGACTTATAATGTTACAGCTATTATTCGCTGGTAAGGATAATCCTTTACAGCAATTTGTTCAACGTGCAATTGAAATTTTTTGTTTTGCAAATTTATGGCAATCTGCATTTCACTTCGGTGGGTTTTACTGACAAAAGGATCTGAGAACACACATTATCTGAATTACGGGGAACATAATTACCCCGATCAAGTAAGTTTTAATAGAAACATTAACAAGATCAGGAAAAGGAAAGATGTGTAAGGACTTGGTTAGTAACCCGGTTGTACAAATAATATTATTTACTTTATTTTTAATCTTGTTTGTAGCTGCCGTTTCAGCATAATTTGCAGATCAGACAATTTATAAAAATGCTTCAGAAAATTTTCAAATTTTTATCGCTACTGTTGGTCCTGTCCTTTTTTTTCGGGATATCATCTTGTGATGTAAGCGAAACTGATGCTACAGGAACCTTACAATTATGGCTGACAGATGCACCGGCTGACTTCGAAGCCGTCTTAATTGATATCCAAAGCATCCGGCTTCACAAAAATGCCGATGAGGAAACTGACAGTACTGAAAGTAATGAAGAGGCTGAAGAAGAAGGTTGGGCAACAATTTCATATGATGGGGGCCAGATAGATCTGCTGGAACTTCGCAACGGCAATGAAATGTCGCTTGGTGAAACGCAGTTGTCATCGGGCACTTATAAGCAGATAAGATTTATCCTTGGAGACAATAATGAAGTTGTAATAGATGGGCAGTCACATCCACTTCAAACGCCAAGCGGCCAACAGTCGGGATTTAAATTGAATATAGACGAATACATCCAGGGCGGCAGTATTCATTCACTTCTCATAGACTTTGATGCCTCCCGTTCGATCACAGAAACCGGTAACGGCAGCTACCTTTTAAAGCCTGTACTTCGTACTGTTGAATTGGCAGGTGCCGGATCAATTGCGGGTACAGTACAACCGACTGACTTTATTACAAAAGTGATGGCTGTCAGTAATGCTGATACTCTCTCCACACTCACGGATGAAAGCGGGAACTTCACTATTCTCGGCGTTAGACCGGATACTTATGATGTGACATTCGAACCGAGTAATGAACAATATCCGGATACGACAATAGCAGATATCTCTGTCTCCGAGGATGAACAATCCAACATAGGCATTGTGAATCTTGTTCAATGAGCAATGAAAGCAATGAACAGTGATCAGTGTGTCAGTGATCAGTTGGACAAAAGCTTCCACATATCTATTGCCTTTCCCATAGTGGGTGGTTTCTGCATAAATCTTTATAAGTTGTCTAAACCTATTACCAGAGGTCACACTGATCATTGCTCATTGTTCATTGCTCATTGTT
>CAZPWQ010000158.1:0-1098 GCA_964590495.1 uncultured Balneolaceae bacterium | reverse complement strand
TCATTGCTCATTGTTCATTGCTCATTGTTAAAACATGTGGAAGAATTATAAAAAAATCTTATATTTGCACTGATGCGTAATGCAAACACACATAACGCCCTTCATCTCCACCATGGTGACTCTCATCATCGTCACCATTATATTCATATCTCGTAGCAGAGCTACCATCTCCTTTTATCACCCTTTTAAAACTAATAACCATACGTTCACCTATGGAACGAACTATAGATTCTAAAACCTCTTTACGTGTTGCCATTCAAAAGTCAGGTCGATTGACCGATAAAACCATAAGCCTGCTGAAAGGCATTGGACTTCGTTTTGATGATTATAAACGCAATCTGATGGTAAAGTGTCGCAATTTTGATGTAGAACTGTTGCTCATTCGCGATGATGATATCCCGGAATATGTCCAGGATGGTGTCTGTGATCTTGGATTTGTCGGAGCCAATGTAACCGCCGAAACGGGAGCGGATGTCACTGTACTTCGCGACCTGGATTATGGAGTCTGCCGCCTGTCGCTTGCAGCCCATAAAAACGGAAATATCAAGAAGATTGAGGATTTTGAAGGAAAGACGATTGCCACCAGTTATCCAAACCTGACTTCTCAATTCCTGGTAGAAAGAAATATTGAAGCCGAAATTGTGACAATTTCAGGGGCGGTCGAAATCGCTCCCCGGCTGGAAGTGGCTGATGCTATATGCGATCTTGTATCAACGGGAAATACACTCAAAGCCAACGGACTCGTTGAGCTGGAAACCATACTTGAATCGGAAACACAGCTCATTCAGACCAACAAGGAGCTGTCGCCCGGAAAACAGCAGCTGATAGAAAAATTCCTGCAGCGGATGGATGGTCACCAGCAGGCCGAACGAAGCCGTTACATTATGATGAATGCACCGAAATCGGCCGTGGTAAAGATTAAAGATATTATTCCCTCGCTGAATAGTCCGACAGTGATGCCCCTGGCGGATGAAAATATGGTGGCCATACACACGGTCATTCCAATCGATGAATTCTGGATTGTCATGGAACGACTAAAAAAAGAAGGCGCGACCGGGATTGTGATACTGCCCATAGAAAGCATGATATTGTGATGGG
>CAZPWQ010000157.1:0-6695 GCA_964590495.1 uncultured Balneolaceae bacterium | reverse complement strand
TAAATTTCGCAGGAATCTACAGGGTGTTGATATGACGATCAATTTAAAATTATACTTAAACCTTTTATTATTAATAACTTAACTCAACATTAAATAAAAATTTGTGAGAAATCCGGGCTATCCCTTATTTCAACAAATATTCCAAACCGGTTTTAAGATGTACCAATTTTTTGCTAATGTAGTTAAAAATTAATTTACTTTATATCCGGTATGAAACAAATCCTGTCAACAATTGGTCTTCTCGCTGTCATCCTCATCAGCTGTTCAGATACAGTACCATCAAATATGAAAGCTTCAGCTGTCATACCAGAACCGGTAGACATGCAAACACTGGAAGGCAGTTTTACTCTGAACCGGGAGACCACCATTATCATTGATGATAGTAGTCTTCAAAATATAGGTGAGCAGCTTAAGAAAGCTATCGATTCTGCCACTGGATACGATTTTAATATTCGCACCAATACCCCGGAAGATACAAGTGAAAATGTCATACTGTTGTCGCTGAGTGCCGATACTGCCGGTTTGGGTAATGATGAAGGATATAAGCTGAACGTGAACGGGGACGGGGTTTCGATTCAGGCAGCGACATCCAATGGCGTATACCATGGAATGCAGACGCTCTTTCAATTACTGCCGGCTGAAATATATCAAAAAGACTATACATTAGTTCCTCAAAACGTGGAGTGGATGATTCCCTCTGTTGATATTACCGATTACCCCCGTTTTGAATATCGTGGTATGCATCTGGACGTTGCCCGCCATTTCTTTCCGGTTGAATTTATCAAACAGTATATAGATATGATGGCGATGCAGAAAATGAATCGCTTTCACTGGCACTTAACCGAAGATCAGGGATGGCGTATAGAAATCAAACAATATCCCAGACTCACTGAAGTCGGTGCCTGGCGTGACTCAACACTCGTAGGCCATTATGGATCTGGAATTTACGACGGCGAGCGTTATGGAGGATTTTATACCCAGGATGAAATACGGGAAGTGGTAGAATATGCACAAGAGCGATATATCACGGTTATCCCTGAAATTGAAATGCCCGGGCACTCATCCGCAGCGCTGGAAGCTTACCCGGAATTTGGTTGTGTGGAGGGAAAAGAGTATAAGGTCCAGACAACCTGGGGGATTTTTGATGATATCTATTGTCCCAGCGAAGAGACTTTTACTTTCCTCGAAAATGTGCTGACAGAAGTTATGGATCTCTTTCCCAGTGAATACATTCATATCGGCGGAGACGAAGCGCCAAAAGTTCAGTGGGAAGAAAGTGAACTGGCTCAACAGGTCATCGAACGCGAAGGACTTGCTGATGAGCACGAGCTGCAAAGTTATTTTATCAGCAGAATTGAGGAATTTTTAAATGAAAACGGCCGACAGATCATCGGCTGGGATGAAATATTGGAGGGCGGTCTTGCGCCCAATGCAACTGTCATGAGCTGGCGTGGTGTAGAAGGTGGAATCGAAGCAGCAAAACAACACCATACCGCCATTATGACACCCGGCTCACACTGCTATCTCGACCATTATCAGGCCAATGAAGAAAACGAGCCGCTGGCAATCGGAGGATTTACAACACTTGAGAAGACGTATTCCTATGAACCGATCCCGGATGAATTAGCAGGAGAGGAACGAGATTTTATTCTGGGTGCCCAGGGTAATGTGTGGACCGAATACATGCACTCTCCTGAAAAGGTAGAGTATATGGCCTGGCCGCGTTCTACAGCGCTGGCCGAGGTTACCTGGTCTCCCCCAGCGAAACGAAGCTGGGAAGATTTTTGGCAGCGAATGCAGGTACAATTCAAACGCTATGAGATTTTAGGTGTAAATGCTGCCAAACATTACAAAGATTCGATGCCTTCATTTTAATAGCTAGTATATAAGCCACTGATTAGCATAGATTTATAATGTTTTATTTGTGACAAAAATTCATTTTTAAATAGTTGTACAAGCTCGAAAAGTCCTGTGCCATTCTGTTCAAATCTGTGGTAAAAAATCACTCCTTTCAATCCGTACAAATCCGCGGCAATAAAAAAAGCCCCGCTTCCGTCGGTTGACAGAAACGAGGCTTTAATTTTATCCGGCGTTATGAAACCAGACGGTTTATAAACAGCTGATTTTACATCATGCCGCCCATTCCGCCCATGCCTCCGGGCATTCCGCCGCCCATTCCGCCCATGCCGCCGCCAGGGCCATCGTCATCGTCATCATCGCCTTTTGAAGGCTTGTCAGATACGATAGCTTCGGTAGTCAGCATAAGTCCGGCTACAGAAGCAGCATTTTCCAGTGCGGTTCGTGCTACTTTTGTAGGATCGATAACACCTGCTTTAACCAGGTCTTCGTACTTTTCAGTACGGGCGTTGTAACCGAAAGCATCTTTACCTTCTTTCACTTTCTGTACAACGATAGATCCTTCGGCACCGGCATTGTTGGCTATGCAGCGCAACGGCTCTTCAAGAGCTCTGCGTACAATTTCAAAACCAACTTCCTGATCCGGCGATTCGCCTTTGAGACCTTCGAGAGCTTCCTGGGCACGCAGGAATGAGACGCCTCCACCTGCTATCACGCCTTCTTCAACAGCGGCGCGGGTAGCGTGAAGCGCATCTTCAACACGTGCTTTCTTCTCTTTCATTTCAACTTCTGAAGCAGCACCGATATAAAGAACAGCAACACCGCCGCTCAATTTGGCAAGACGCTCCTGCAGCTTCTCACGATCGTAATCAGAAGTAGTGGACTCAATTTGTCCTTTAATCTGGTTGATACGGGCTTTGATGTCATTATCTTTGCCCTGACCGCCAACAAGTGTTGTATCGTCTTTGGTGATGTTTACACGGTCGGCTGTTCCCAGATAATCGAGCGTAGCATTTTCAAGCTTGTAACCCCGCTCTTCTGAAATAACAGTACCGCCGCTCAGGATAGCAATGTCTTCAAGCATCTGCTTGCGACGATCGCCGAATCCCGGAGCTTTGACGGCTGCAATCTTCAGCGAGCCTCGCAGCTTGTTAACAACCAGTGTAGCAAGTGCTTCGCCTTCAACATCTTCAGCGATAATAAGCAGAGGCTTACCGGTTTGAATGACTTTTTCAAGAATTGGTAGCAGATCCTTCATGTTGGAAATCTTCTTGTCGAAGATCAGGATATACGGCTCTTCCATTTCTGCAACCATGTTCTCAGAATCGGTTACAAAATAAGGGGAGAGATAACCGCGGTCGAACTGCATACCTTCAACCGTTTCAAGGTAGGTTTCTGTACCTTTGGCTTCCTCAACAGTGATAACACCGTCTTTACCAACTTTTTCCATCGCATCGGCGATAAGATTACCGATCGCTTCGTCATTGTTGGCAGAAATAGTACCGATCTGTGCGATTTCGTTTCGGCCGCTGATTTCCTTGCTCATTTTCTGCAGCTCGGCAACAATGGTTTTAACAGCAGTTTCGATACCACGCTTTAGTTCCATCGGGTTGGCACCGGCAGTAACGTTTTTCATACCGGTTTGGATGATAGACTGAGCAAGCACAGTAGCAGTAGTTGTTCCGTCACCGGCATTATCGCTGGTACGTGAGGCAACTTCTTTTACCATCTGAGCTCCCATATTTTCCCGTTTGTTGGACAGCTCAATTTCCTTGGCTACCGTTACACCGTCTTTGGTTACAGTCGGTGCACCAAACGACTTTTCAATTACTACATTACGTCCTTTTGGACCCAATGTAACCTTGACAGCGTTAGCAAGCTTGTCAACGCCACGCTTTAGTGCATCGCGTGCTTCCATATCGTAGTGAACTAGTTTTGCTGACATAGTTCTCCTTTAATTTTTATTAGTTTTAGATTGAATGATTTCATAAATGTGATTGTGATTAGGAAACAATTCCAAGAATGTCGGATTCACGCATGATTAGATACTCTTCACCATCGAGCGTGATTTCAGTGCCGGAATATTTTCCATACAACACCTTATCGCCTTGTTTGACCGACATGTCAATTTTGGTTCCGTTTTCTACTTTACCAGGACCCGCTGCTACAACAGTACCTTCCTGAGGTTTCTCTTTTGCTGTATCAGGAATTATAATACCTGAATCAGTTTTTTCTTCAGCAGGTTCTGGCTGAACCAAAACGCGATCGCTTAATGGTTTGATTTTAGACTTAGCCATAAGTATGACTCCTACATTTAAGGTTAACAGTTAAATTTAAAGTGAATTTTCGTTTCAGCATGCAAAAAATGCTGCCGAGACATCCTAAATTTATTTGCAGAGTTCATTTTAGTTTTGTCATCTCTGCATCAGGTGAATATATGAGCAAGTACCGTACCAAACTATTTTTTTACTGCGATAATTTGAGTACAAAATCATGAAGGCCTTTTAAAGCAAAATAAAGAAGGTTATCTCTAATTTTTTATTTACCTGCCAAAATATATAGCCGAAATTTCAGGTCAAAATGCCACTCTCCTCCAGATGTGCTGTCAACTTTTCATATTCTTGGGGAGGCCAGGCTTCAGCCCGCTTGTCAAAATTAAAATCATACGGAAGATTATCTTTACTGATTACCGTTTTTAGAGCATTGCTTAATTTTTTTCTTCGCTGGTTAAAGGCTGTTCTCACCACGGTTTTTAAATTTTGATCACTGCAGTTTAAAGCTCCTTTATCAAAGGTGAGTTTTACCATAGCACTTTCGACATTCGGCTGTGGATCAAAACAGTGGCGTGAGACCGGAAAGAGAATTTCCGGAGTACTCATCAACTGAGTTTGAACGCTGAGAATGCCATAGTCTTTGGTCCGGATGGAAGCGACCAGCCGCTCTGCCACTTCTTTTTGCATCATCAGTAAAGCGTCGGAAATAAATCTTCGGTTTTCAAGCAACGCAAAAAGTATCTGACTGGTAATATAATAAGGTAAATTTCCTACTACATGGGTTTTCTCTTTTCCCGCTGATAGCTCCTCCCACTCTACCTCCAGTACATTCCGGCGGTATACTGCCAAACCGGGAAATTTATTTGCCAGGACTTCGACGGCGCGCTGGTCAAGTTCAACGGCATGCACGTTGTCAAAACTTTCAAGCAAAGCTCCGGTAAGTGCTCCTGTTCCCGCACCGATTTCAATGATTTTATCTCCCTGTTGAGCCGGAACAGCATCCGCTATTTTGGAAATAATATTTTGGTCCGTCAGGAAATGCTGTCCTAAGCTTTTTTTGGGTTTTATACTCATTATTTTAAAAAAATGAACCTTTTCGCCGTTGCCGGGGGTTTAAAATAGTTCGAAACGTATTGTAAAATACAAGAATCCAGCCAAACTTAAGGATCAGTTTGATTTTATTTAGATTTTTTGCTTAGCGTTGTTGCTTAAATTAACTTATCGCAGATAAGACGTGAAAAAATAATAACATATGGATATCAACCCGCTGGACACCGAACAGATAGGAATTCAGACCCTTGAACAGAGACTGATGAAATCGGAATCGAACATCTCACTGAAAATCGGGTTACCAAAAGAAATTTCTAACGATGAACGTCGCATTTCACTCACGCCCGGAGGTGTTTCTGTTCTTAAGGCAAATGGCCATAAAATATATCTTGAAACAGATGCCGGTGCAGAAGCTAATTTTACCGATCAGGAGTATGCAGACGCAGGGGCTCAAATAGCCTATAGTATTGATGAACTTTATAAACAGTCGGAAATGATTGTTAAAGTAGCACCACCTTCCGAGGTAGAATATGATCTGCTTCAGAAAGACCAGATTCTTTTGTCGGCTCTGCATCTGGGCAATGCAACCGAAGAATTAATTAAATCGCTGATAGATAACAATATTACAGCAATTGGATTTGAATTTATTCAGGCGAAAGACAAGGAATTTCCGATTGTACGAATGATGCATGAAATTATTGGATCCATGTCGGTTCAAATCGGGGCACATTACCTTGAAAAAAGCGATGGCGGACAGGGTATCATGCTTGGGGGCATATCAGGTATTCCTCCCGCTACTGTCGTTATTATCGGGGCCGGAATTACGGCAGAATATGCAGCCAGAACTGCATTGGGTTACGGTGCCCAGGTTTTTGTTATGGATAATGACCTGGGACGGCTGCGTCACCTCGAAAATGCTCTCGACCGGCGTATTATTACGGCAACCGCCAACTACCAATACCTGTCATCTGCCCTGCAGTATGCCGATGTAGTTATCGGTGCTGCTGTATTTGAAGGTGAACGGGCCCCGTGCATGGTAACCGAGCCGATGGTGGCCAGCATGAAGGCGGGAAGTGTGATTGTAGATACTGTCATCGATCAGGGAGGATGTATTGCAACAAGCCGGCCCACTACCCATTCAGAGCCTATTTTTGTGGACCATGATATCATTCACTATTGTGTGCCGAATATTCCTTCTAATGTAGCACGAACGGCTACTTATGCACTTAATAATGTTATAGCACCTTATTTGCTTGCAATCGGCGATGCAGGAGGAATAAAAGATTGTCTGTGGTCGAATACAGCGCTGAGGAATGGAACCTATGTCTATAAAAAACATCTCACCAAAAAATCTCTTTCCAGACTTTTCGATATGCCCTATCGCGAGATTGAAATGTTGATCGCCAGCCAGATATAGTAATTATGAATGTTAAATGTCAAATGCTTAGTTCAAAATTAAACATTTAAAATCACTGTTGTCCGGTAAAAGTTAAAGCAACCCCTTTATAATCTGTT
>CAZPWQ010000156.1:0-6799 GCA_964590495.1 uncultured Balneolaceae bacterium | reverse complement strand
AATCCGTCTCATCTGCGTTCCATTCCTCCCGTCTCCTTTCCTCCTTTACTCCTTTCCTCCCCTTACTCCTTTTTTTCAATAGCTCCGTCGCTTCGGATGGTGAAACGGACTTTCAGAACGTTTTCCTGTTCGATGGGATATGATATTTTTCTGTGGGAAACAGCTGTTATTTGTATTTCCCCGTTCTGTTCAAGCATCAGTTCTGTAGTTATATCGCGGGACAAATTCTCCTGGAACAGGGCAACCGTTTCGTAGGCGAAAAGTTCGCCCTCATAGGCTGTTGCAACGGCCAGCTCCCGGTTCTTGTACACCGAAACCGGTTCCAGCAATATCAGCCATGATTCCGGATTATTGCCGGACAACCTGCCTATCAGTTTTATCTCTGTTTCAGTAACTGTGCTCGTTTCAAGTGCGGGGCAATCCGGGCTCCTGGCAAGCAGATCTTCAAGCTCATTCTCATCGATAGTGACAGGCAGAGTCAGGTTGCGGACATCCGTACATTCCGGAAGCCGCATAAGGCGGGATTGTACTCCCGTATCTTTACTGCTTTCAGATTCCAGCCGGCTATCCTCCGCAAAGGATTGATACTCCCCGGATTTCAGGTATTCCCCGTCGATCTGCTCTTCGTTTTCGGTATCGCCGCAGGCGGATATTAATAATGCAGTTACCAACAAAAATGGGAGATATGATTTGTTGAAGCGTTTCACCAAGGCTATGAATTAGGAATTACGGGTTGCGGGTTGCGGGTTGCGGGTTGCGGGTTGCGGGTTGCGGGTTGCGGGTTGCGGGAACAAATAAAATAGAGCTTATCAGTGCAAATCTGTGGCAATAAATATTCACTGATAACTGACACACTGTTCACTGATAACTGCTCATTGCTCATTGCTAATTGCCTTCCGGTTCATTTCAATAACCCTGCGGTATACGGCCAGTACGGCATCTGTGGCTTCCTCATCAAGCGTTTCGGCGACTTCCTTTGCATCATCCGCAGCGTTGACCGGAGCAAAGGGATGTCCCACCACTTTCAGTCCGTCAATATCACCGCTGCTGTCCCCGATATAGGCCGCATCGGATGGATCAACTCCTATCTCCCTGCACAATCTCTGGATGCCGTTTCCCTTGTTGTTGCCTCTCACCAGGATGTTTATCGACACCGATGTCATGTGTACCTCGAAGCGGGGATATTCCTCTTCCACAAAATCCCTGATCCTCGGATAAACTTCCTCAATGACCCCCTTCTCCAGGTGTATAAGACCCGCATCCATGCGTTTTGTAAATTCAAGGATCATTCCGGAGTACCTGTCGATGATTTCATCCTGCAGCCAGTCTTTCAGATCTTCTATCTGCTCTTCCGCCTTGTCATCAAATACGGGCAGAAAAGTGACCCGGTTGGTTGCGAACTCGTACATGCCTGCGCTTTCGAAGACAACAGGTATTTCGATACCGAGCCACTGCGCCACCGCCTCTACATAGGGCATGGGACGTCCCGAGCAGATCGTCAGCGGCGGTACGGCCACGTCATGCGCACTCTGCTCGTTCAGCCGCCGTATTTCGGAGAGTTTGTCCCAGTCGGGCGTTTCAAATGGTGTAGTCAGACATCCGTCGATATCGGTTATAAAAAGTTTGATCATGCAATTCCATTTTAGTTGTGATCCTGATTGTTTGAATAATTTGGTAATAATAATTTATTAGAGGGCGCGGTCGTTCCTTTTCAGTGATCAGTGAACAGTGTGTCAGTGATCAATGGCGGTGGCAATTGCAACATTCTTCACCCGGGTTATGGTTTTGAAGCCGGGTGAATGGCAGGGGCGTTCTGGATGCTGGATACCGTGATGCCGGATGTTGGTGGTTGGTGGGAATTAGGAATTGGGAATTTTTTTATCTCGTGCCGTTTTCGCCCTCACCCGGTTTTGAACAAGTTCAAAACGTCCCTCTCCCGCTTGCAGGAGAGGGAAGGTTCAACCTACGTCGTAATTCCGGGCGTTTGACGATTGTATTTTGGCTCCACAAAAGTCCCCTCCCGTGAGGGGTGCCCGACTTATCGGACGGGGTGGATTCGAAATGGCAACAGGCAGTGAGTAAAGTAACTTTGATAATTCAACTACAAAGCGTGTCATCCTGAGCAGGCTTCGGCGGGTTTCCGAAGCCGTAGCCGAAGGATCTCCTTTTCATGGCAGCCAGAATTCTGTATCCGCAGACCTGACAGGTATTGGAAACCTGTCAGGTCTCGAATAATGAGGAGGTACATGCAAAGATCCGCAAAGTTTTGAAAACTTTGCGGATCTGGCTTTATTTAATGCTCGCTGCCCTTTATGCGAGGGAATGAATTCCCTCGCTAGTGATTTCGGGTCTCCCTTCCTCCTTTCCTACTTTCTTTTATCCCGTGCAAATCCGCCCTCTCCCTCGGTCCCTCTCCCACAGGGCGAGGGAAGGTTTGTCCGGCAACAGGTATGAAATCGATATTAAATTATTTACTACCTAACAAATTTCACCTGTCTGGACTGTGTAATATCCACAAGATATTCAATAACACTACGTGATCTTAGTGCCTTAGTAGTGAACGGTATTTCGGGAAGACGAGCGATACGAAAAGAAAAGCCAGCCCTATTCCCGCCATCCACTGGTACTGGTTTTTGTAATCGGCGTATTCCTGGCTGGAAAACTCACCCTGCTGCAATTCGTCGAGACGGCCGAGGAAAGCATCGATACCCGAACCGCCGGTTCGTATTTCGTAATACTCCCCGCTTCCTTCTCTTGCAATCGACCGGAGCGTCTCCGACTGCAGGCGCGTTGTTACTATACCGCCGTCACTGTCACGTTTGAAGCCGATGCGTGTGCCGGAATCATCATAAATGGGAATCCGGGCCCCCTCCTCTGTGCCAATACCGAGGGTATAAACCGATATATTGCGTTCTTTCAGCTGCTGGAGCTCATCTTCATATTCGTTCTCGTGGTCTTCTCCGTCGGATATGATCAATAAAACTTTGGCGGCATTGGTCTCCTGCTTTTCCTCGTCAATAGCCCCAAACGCTTCAAGCGCCGTTCCCATCGCCGCGCTGAAATCAGTGGTACTTGTAGGCATCTGTTCTGTATCGGATATGTTCAGGAACATTCGCATAGCGGAGTAATCCACCGTCATCGGCGCCTGAAGGTAAGCCTCACCGGTAAAAACCACCATCCCCACCCTGTCCCCGTCCAGCCGGTCGACGAGCCGGGAGACCTCGAATTTGGCCTTGTCAAGGCGATTGGGCTTTACATCCTCGGCGTTCATACTTGATGAGAGATCGAGAGCGATTAGCAGATCGACACCCTGCCGCTGCACTTCCCGGACTTCAGTTCCAACCTTGGGACCTGCCAAGGCTATGACCAAGAACGCGAGCCCGGTGTAAAGAGCGATATCACGTATCCTGCTCCCCAGCGGCCAGAATCCACGCCGCAGTTTTTGGAACAGTTTTTCTCCGAATATATGCTTGCGTTTGCTCTCTACCTGGCTGTTGTACCACCAAATACCCGCCGCCAGCAAGGGTACCAGCAACAGCAGCCAGAGATATGCTCCGTCTTCCCAGATCATAGGTGTTCGTTTGTGTTCAGAGTTATTTATTGAACGCTGAAGTTAACAGTTATTGTATTAGTTGGCAATAGTTCCAGTTGGCAGGAAGCAGCGGCAGTAGGCAGTGAATATGCTAACCCTTCTTAACTCAGCACACCGAGTGTCATTCCGACTGGAGCATTGGTGGTTTGTCCGATGTGGAATGGAGGAATCTCATCCGTTTTGTGGTAGCAGCTTTATCCATAACAATTTTAATTCGAGCAAAGGTTAACTAACCTAACCTTTCTTAATTGGCCGCCACTTCATAATGGATGAGATCCCTCCGCTACAGCCCCGAAAATGCGCGGGACTTCCGGTCGGGATGACATTGGTGGTGATTTTTAACAGTAGAAATTAAGGGTTATTGGGGAGATTAGCTAGGAGGGGCAGCTGTCAGCTATCAGCATTCAGCATTCAGCCGTCAGCTGTTGGTTTCTATGACTACAATTTGTAGACTATACTGCACTTGGTAGTTGGCAGCGGCAGTTGGCACCCAGCACTCCGTGTGTCATCCTGAGCAGGTTTCGGAGGGTTTCCGAAACCGTCGCCGAAGGATCTTCATTTCATGGCAGACAGACCTGCCAAGGATCACTGCTCCCTTTATGCGAGGGAATGAATTCCCTCGCTGGTGATCTGTTAAAGGCTTTCAATAACCGATTGCCCCGGACTTCAGGCCGGGGATTGTATCAGGTAGTTCAAATACCACAGGGCTTTAGCCCTGTCTAACTAGAAAGGGCTAAAGCCCTCTAATTTCGAGAAAAGAATATCTATAATCCCTGCCCTGAAAGACAGGGCAATTTTATTTGTTGTAAACAGAAGAGGATATAAACCTTACAGGTGCAAAACTACAGATACAATTCGGAGTTAAACCAACTAATCCCTGTTCACTGATCATTGATCACTGAACTAAGAGACTTTCTCGAGTTCGCCGTTGAATTTGTAGGTGGGGACGGCTTCTTTGAGGTGTTCTCTTAAAGAGCTGTAGTCTTTGTCCAGAATTCTTTGAGACAGAGTATCGATGTAATGATCGATTTCTGCAGAATCGAAACGGACGCTGCAGTTGGCTTTATAAATCTGTTCGTGGCTGGTTTTTTCTGCTCCTTCTTCGTTATTGAGAAGCTCTTCGAACATTTTCTCACCGGGACGAAGTCCTTTAAACTCAAGCGGTATATCCACACCGGGCTCAAGTCCGTTCAGGCGGATCAGTTCTCTTGCCATATCCAGAATTTTTACCGGTTCGCCCATATCCAGTACGAATACTTCACCGCCGTAACCCATGCTTCCTGCCTGCATGACCAGGAGCACGGCTTCCGGGATAGTCATAAAATATCGCTTGATCTCGGGATCCGTAATGGTAACAGGTCCGCCGTTATTAATCTGATCCATAAACAGCGGCACAACTGATCCGCGGGAACCGAGTACATTTCCGAATCGTACAGATATAAACTTCGTAATACAATATTCGTTATAGGCCATGCAGATCTGTTCGGCTACCCGCTTGGTCGCTCCCATCACGTTCGTAGGGTTGACAGCCTTGTCGGTGGATATCAGCACGAATTTGGATACATTATACTTACAGGACAGAGCTGAAATAATCTGTGTACCCTTAACATTTACCTTGACTGCCTCTTCGGGAAATCTTTCCATCATCGGCACATGCTTGTATGCGGCGGCATGAAAAACGATATCCGGCCGGAATTCACTGAATATCGATTCCATCTTATTCTCATCCGATACATCACCTACCAGCGTAATCAGATTGATGTCAGGTGCAATTGTACCGTCCAGCTCATTTTCAAGGCGATACAGTTCCGTTTCATCAATATCGAAAGCGATCAGTTCCTCCGCCTGAAGTTTTGCACACTGGCGTGCTATCTCACTTCCGATGGAACCTCCCGCACCGGTGATAAACACTTTTTTACCTTCAATGCTCTTGCGTATGGTATTGATATCCACGCTCGCAGGTTCGCGTCCCAGAATATCTTCAATACGTATATCCCTGATATTCTTCACCCCGATCGGGTCGTCGGATAACCGGTGAAAAGAAGGAACGACTTTAATTTTAAGCTCAGGTGCTACATCCTTTACCTTGTTGATAATCTCCTTAAGCCGTTTTTTGGGAATGGACGGAGCAGCTACAATAAGCTGGGATACATAGTAATTTCTCAGGTAGGAATACAGATCGTCACTGTCGCCCTTTACTTTAACGCCGTGCATTGTTACGCCGGACAATGATTCATCGTCATCAAATATCGCTGACACATTCAGTTTCCAGTTGTTATTCCGCATCACATCGCGGAGGATCTGATCGCAGGCATTACCAGCACCGAATATCACTACATTCTGATTGGACTGGGGATTCTTGAAAACCTCCCAATAAACACGCCTGCTTATCCTGAAAGCACATACCAATAAAAAGGCGTTAATGATAACCGTTGATGCAAACAGAGCTAAATCGCTGTTCAGCCATCCGGCCATCATACTTATAGTCAGAAATAATCCATAACCGGTAGCCATACCGAGAAATATTCTGACAAGGTCGCTGAGACCGGTATATCTCCAGCTGACATTATACATCTTAAAAAGAGCGAGGCCCGTTATAACACAGGTGAGTAAAAGAAAAGGATGATGCGTATTAAAAAGACTTGCCCCGTTTAATGGAGCCAACTCATAAATTAACTTTGAACCGACAACTCCCAATAATACAGCAACGATATCCCCCACCACAAAAAAGAGGGCGCGAAAAAACTTACTCCTTAGCTTTATAGCCATAACAATTTAAAATTAAGTAATATAAGTAGCCTGAACCCCTGAAGTTAAAATCTGTAGATTGATTCCAATATAAGTATTTATTACAGAGTTTGTAATAAAAATTATATCCCACCTTTTCCTATCTACCATATTAATTTACATAAAGGTACACATAAATCCCGTGCTTTGCGACTTAAAGTGCATTTTAACCCTGAATTTAATTAAAATGTGAGCGTAAAAACAAATTATTCTTTTTTAAGGGGATTAGACAATTAACAATGAACAATTAGCAATGGGTATCGGTTTTAGATTGTTTTTAAGAACCTATTGCTGTATATGCGTATTTTCTGTTACTTACCACCCTCCGAACATTCCGCCTCATTCTGTATTCTGGCTCCTGAATTCTGTCCTGTCCTGATATAGGTTGACCGTTTTTTGAGTGTACAAATATATAAAATA
>CAZPWQ010000155.1:0-6812 GCA_964590495.1 uncultured Balneolaceae bacterium | reverse complement strand
AAGTTCAAGAGGTGCCTTATCCAAGACCCATCCTCCGGCGCCCTATCCCGTAAACCCGCGGGACAAGGAAGAAGTGATTAACGGCTGGTTCAAGCGTCCACGCTTGAACCTTTTTCCGGCAACCAGCCAACTTTGAATTTCAAAGCATTCCTTGTTTCACTGTGGGTTTCAGTGGAATAGGGAGGGGTTGGCCCGCTCTACGAAATCTTGGTGTAGTAGAGGGTGGATCGGCTGCTGGGAATGCGAAATTCAGATACCCTTATATCAACCCGGTCAAAAGCTGTTACTCGAGTGGATTGCTTTTAAAGCAGGAATTGTTAGATTAAGTTAACGCTGTTAACCAATGGTGCTATGAGCAAAATAAAAGATATAACTCTTAAAGACAGAATCCTTGAAACCACCCGGGAATTACTCCTCAGGGACGGTTATCGAAGTATTTCACTGCGTAAAATCGCAGGCAAAATAGGAGTCAGTGCAACCAGCATTTACCTGCATTTTGAGAGTAAGGATGATTTGATTCACACATTGATGGAACAGGCGATTGACCGGCTGAACGATCAGCTTGAGGAAAAAGTGAACACGAAAAAGGATCCGATACAAAAGTTGGAAGACCTTGCTCGGGCGTATGTACGCTTCGCTTTGGATAATCCAAGAGAATATCAGGTTATCTTTTTGTTCAGTTCAGATGAAATGACACGCTACCCCGTTGAAAAATTCAGAAAAGCGCGGCGGGGGTACGAACTGGTTCATTTGGTTCTCGAGGAAGGGGCGAGTCAGGAGCTCATAGATGAAGAACAGCCAAGACTTGCCGCCTACACATTTTGGGCACAGCTGCATGGTGTTATGTCTGTTGTACTCTCAAAACGGCTGGATTCGCGGATCGATCAAAAGGAGTTTATTGAACAGGCTATCGCACATATTATTCACGGATATCAACTCCGGACAGCTTTACAGGAAAATTGTTGATATAAATATCAATTACTAGCTAGTGAGGTGTACGTTATGGAATTTCTCAATCAGGCTTATGGATTTTTGTACCAGTTTCCACTATGGACCGTCATTGCCGGATTAATAATAGCGGCAATGTTACTTGCTTTTTGGGGAACACCGCTGTGGATTTGGTCTGTTACCGGTTTGGTTACTTTATGGGCTCTTGCTGCACCGGTATGGCTGATTTCGGTATTTGTGGTTTTGGCGGTAGTTTTTAATGTAAAAGCTATACGCCGAACAGTTGTGACAGGGCCGCTTATGAAAATGCTGGATGCCCTCAATTTTCTTCCGGTAATTTCAGAAACAGAGCGTACGGCCATTGAAGCGGGTAATATCTGGGTGGATGCGGAACTGTTTTCAGGAAAACCGGATCTCAGGCGGTTGGCCAATGAATCTTACCCGGAGCTGACTGAAAAAGAAGCGGCATTTCTTAATGGACCTGTTGAAGAACTTTGCGGCATGGTCAGCGATTGGGATGTATTTGTACGAAAAGGATTTACCGCTGAAGTGTGGGAATATATGTGCGGGCATAAATTTTTCGGATTGATTATCCCGGAAAAATACGGGGGACTTGATTTCTCGGCCAGTGCGCACAGTGCTATAATCGCAAAGCTTGCCTCCCGGTGCGGACCGTTGGCTACAACGGTAATGGTACCTAATTCTCTGGGTCCTGCCGAACTTTTGATGCATTACGGAACCGAGGAACAAAAAGATCATTACCTGCCCCGACTTGCACAAGGGGAGGAAGTACCTTGCTTCGCTCTTACGGAACCTACAGCAGGTTCGGATGCGGGTGCTATGACCGCCGAAGGGGAGGTTTTTAAAGATGTGGATGGTGAATTGTTCATCCGGCTGAATTTTGAGAAGCGATATATTACCCTTGCTGCCATTTCTACTGTCATCGGTTTGGCTTTTAAGTTGAGAGACCCCGATAACCACCTTGGCAAAGGAGAGAATCAGGGTATTACCTGCGCTCTTGTCCCAAGTAATACTGATGGTATTATACTCGGACGCCGGCATGATCCTCTGGGCGTACCATTTTACAACTGCCCGGTAAACGGCGAAGATGCTGTCATATCGATTGACAATATTATCGGTGGTCCCGATCAGGCCGGCAATGGATGGCGTATGCTGATGGAATCTCTGGGAGTAGGACGGGGAATTTCTCTGCCTGCTCAAAGTACGGGTGGAGCTAAACTTGCTACACGTGCACTGGGCGCCTACACGGCAATACGCCGGCAGTTCGGCATTAATATCGGCAAGTTTGAAGGGATTGAAGAGCCGATGGCACGGATCGGGGGCTTTACTTATCTGATGGAAGCAGCACGGCGTTATACCTGCGGCGGACTTGACATAGGTGAAAAGCCGGCAGTGGTTACTGCTATTGCCAAGTATAATTTTACCGAACTCGGACGTAAAATTATCAATGATGCCATGGATATACAAGGCGGGGCTGCAATTTCCAGGGGGCCGCGTAATATTTTTGCAAGCGGTTATATAGCCACACCAATTGCCATCACAGTTGAAGGAGCCAACATTCTGACGCGGAGTCTGATGATATTCGGGCAGGGTGCCATACGCTGTCATCCATATGCCTATAATGAAATTGATGCCCTCTCCAGGAAAGACGTCAAAGCCTTCGATGATGCTTTCTGGAAGCATGTAGGGCATATTGGAAGGAATAAAGCACGTTCGTTTTTCATGAGTTTAACACGCGGACTTATTGCTCCATCGCCGGTAAGAGGTCCTGCAGCCAGATACTATCGTAAACTATCGTGGGCATCGGCCTCATTTGCCTTTCTGGCTGATATTGCTCTCGGCTCATATGGCGGCGGACTCAAGATCAAAGAAAAGATCAGCGGTCGTTTTGCCGATATACTCAGCTGGATGTATCTCGCAACAGCAACCTTGCGACGATTTGATGCCGAAGGCCGGCGCGAAGAGGACCTTATTTTCCTTGAATGGTCGATGGATTATGCTTTTGCACAAATACAGGAGGCATTTGATGCTCTGTACCGTGAAATCAAAGTCCCCGGTCTCACATGGTTGTTCCGCGGACCTGTCGCTTTATGGTCGCGGATAAACAGAATAGGGACCATGCCCTCTGATAAACTGGGACACAAAGTGGCACAGGCGATGCAGGTCATGGGTGATCAGCGCGACAGACTAACCGACGGAATCTTTATTCCAGGCAATACAGAGGATACTATCGGGCGCTATGAACAGGCCCTTAAATTACTTGAAGAAGCTGAGCCGGTGTATAAGAAAATTTATGCGGCTACCAAGAAAAAAGAGCTTCCCAAAACTCAGACGCGGTTTGTTATCGACCAGGCACATGAAAAAGGTATTATTGACGATATAGAGGCAGAATTGATTAGAAAAGCTGAAGATGCCAGGTTGGATTCTGTTCAGGTAGATGAGTTTACACTCGAGGAATACCAAAATGAAACACCTTCGACGCCAAAAAAAAGCGAAAAACTGCCGGTGAACAGGTAACGTAGTAACTAGAAAATTATCACTTACTCCCCGTCCGACCGCTGGCCTCGCGGTCCGACGGGTACGAAAGGGCAACCAGCCCCTATCATCTAGTGTATAAATCCAGTCGGTATCCGTCAATGAGAGTTGGGATTTCGATATTTCCCATAGATATCTCTTGGTGGAACATCCCATGGGATGTCCTTACATCGTACCCGAAAGAGCAATGGTTTGATGAATATTAATTATCAATAAAGACCCTTCGTCCGGCCCGATAATCTTTCTCCTGTTCCCGCAGCCACATTTCTGCCCAGTAGAATCCCTGCGGTACTAAGTTCCCGTCATGATCTCTGCGGTCCCACGTCTCAGTCCAGACATACTCCTCAAACGGTTCAATAGTTAAATGGGTGATATTCTGATTGCCTGTGGTATCGGTAAAAATGATCTCACCCGGGGTTTGCGACTGCACATCATATTCGCGGATCCGGAAGCCGACTTTTCTGTCCATTGAAAAATCAAAGGAAAAGGAGTCGGAAATTCGGTTATTCAGTTCATAGATGAATGCCGAGGGATCGTCATGACGGTTATAAACCACACGCGGCTGCAAAGCCTGGTCTCCCTTTTCGGTAATGGTAACTTCGGTTGACTGGTACGGGGAGTTTCCATTTCTCAAAAATTGAATGATTGTGTACATCCCGCTCTTCACTTTCCTGTCATGATGGATGGAACCGTCGAAAGCACTGTGATCCCATTCAAATTCTTTAATTTCGGTTGAAAACGCGGGTATTTCCCAACTGGTAAGGGCAGCTGTACATCCAAAAGCGTTTGAAGAAAATACTATCTCGCCTTCCTGATAAATCTTAAATCCAACCTGGCATCCGGATGAAAATCCAAAATCAACTGTGTTTCCTGTTATATTTGTTACCCTGTACCGCAGAATAATGGATTCATCCAAATTCACAACGGTCTGTTCCGGTGTCAGTTCAAAGCCGAGCTGGTCGGCAAACTTTTCCTCACCGATCAGGGATGTTCTGAATTCCCTGAGCAGAAATACGATGGATCTCAATTCACTATTGTTTGAACCAAAAGCGGAACCATCACAACGTACAGTCTTTTCACCCAAAGGACCATTATAAGTAATGGTGTATAATTCAACACTATCTTCATTATACTCGGGACACTCTTTCCCAAGAGCATAAAGATGATCCAATTGTCTCTCCAGTTCCAAAAACTCGTTTTCATCCAGTATTCGCGAGGAAGATGGTTTTTCTTCCCCTTCCAGCCGCCGGAATTCAATTTCGCCTGAAGAATGAACAGTCACCTCATCTTTCCATTCGCCGTGGGAAGAGGGCCGTTCAATTATAAATGTTAAAAGTGAATCCTGGTTCGTTGTCTCCGTATCCGAAGTTCCGGGCGATTCACAGGAGACTATTAAAAAAGCAGGAAGTAATAAAATAGTGAATAATGAATATTGCAGATATGTTGTCCGGATGTTCATAGAATTATACCTAAATCAATGGTCTGATTCATGCCCGTATATCCTTTATACACATAAATAAATTGAATAACTACTATTCAAGTTCATCAGGCAATTCCTGTCTTGTGTGCCAGATGGTAAGCACATCAATTTGGTTGGATCTTATTTCATAAATCAGCCGGTAATCTCCATGAACTAATTCACGTATTTCAGGACGAGCGAATTCCGGTACAATGCGACCACTTCGTGGATGTGATTTCAACTGCCGGCAACGTTTAAAAACTTCATTAGCCCATTTTACAGCTGCTGGAATATCATTGAGAGCAATATAGTCGGAATATTCTTCAACACGATTTAAAAAACGATCCGTAAAAATTACTTCCATTTAGAAAGATGTTTTTCAATCCGTTCCCGGGCTTCATCCATTGTGTAGGTTTTACCCTGCTCAACTTGTTGTTTGGCTTCAAGCAGATCTTCAAGCAACTTTATTTTTTTAGAGAACCGTTCGTATTCGGTTACATCCATTAAAACTGCTGCACTTTTCCCATGCTGGGTTAGTATGATAGGTTGTTTTTCTTTTTTGAGGCGCTTAATAAAATCTGCCGATCTTTTCCGAAATTCAGAGAGAGGTTCAATATCTTTAGATATAGAAATATTCATAAAGTTCTTTTTATGTTTTTATAAGCACTATAAATATACTGATCCTAATATATCTGAACAAATGAGGTGAAAAATTAACATTGAAAGTTTATTCCGTCCGACCGCTGATTTTGCGGTCCGACGGGTTCGAAAGGGCAGTCAGCTTCTCCCTTATTCCTCGTCCGAATACAATCTCCCTGCTTTTTCGGCGGATACGACGATACCTTTGATCAGGGCCGAACTGAATCCGGCATGTTCCATCTGGTTTAATCCGGCTATGGTACAGCCCCGGGGAGTGGTAACCCGGTCTATTTCATGTTCCGGATGATTATCCGTGCCGGTCAAAAGACTCGCGGCACCTTTGGCTGTTTGAGCGGCGATTTTAAGGGCATCATGAGCATGGAATCCTATTTCCGTACCGCCCTGTGAAGCCGCCCGGATGGCACGCAGGAAAAAAGCGATTCCGCAGGCGCCCAAAGCCGTAGCCGAGGTCATCTCTTCTTCAGGAATAATCAAAGTTTCACCCACTGTTTCAAAAATCGACTGTGTCAGCGTTATCGCTTTTTGATCGCTGTTTTTTGAACTGATGCAGGTCATGGATTCCCGGATGGAGATGGCAGTATTGGGCATCGCACGTACAACAGCTATGTCATCTGAGATTATGTGAGTAATCTGTTTAATCGTTGCTCCTGAAACCACAGAAACAACTGTATGCCTGTCGGAGTCCAGACTCGGTTTTATTTCTTCCAGCAGCCCATCAAGCTGATGCGGTTCTACAGCCAGCAATATAATATCAGAGTTTTTTACCGCCTTGGGATTGTCGGAGTGAACGGTATATCCCCGGTCTTTAAACTTTTTAAGCAATTCCGTTCTTCTGCGGGTAAGCGTCATGTTTTGAGCTGTGAAGAGCCCGGACTCACTGAGGCCGTTCGCTATGGCTGTACCAATATTTCCGGCTCCTAAAATGGCAATGTGCAGGTCTTTTTTATTCATTGTAATATCGAGTGTTGGTTTAGATTCAAATAGAAAATTTATGAAATAAAAAAAGGCAGAACCCGGAAGGATTCTGCCTTATAAACGAAGATGTTTTTTCAGATCACAGCATATCCCTTCCGGCCGGTGTATATAGAACCGGCGGCTGCGGAATAAGCGGAAGGATATGAAGATCAGTTGTTTTCATACGTTCTAGTAACGGCAAATCTGCGTAATAAAGCAAATAAAATATTTAAAG
>CAZPWQ010000154.1:0-6818 GCA_964590495.1 uncultured Balneolaceae bacterium | reverse complement strand
TACCTC
Source organism: uncultured Balneolaceae bacterium (assembly GCA_964590495.1). Taxonomy (GTDB): domain Bacteria; phylum Bacteroidota; class Rhodothermia; order Balneolales; family Balneolaceae; genus CAZPWQ01. Next base: position 6,812 of record CAZPWQ010000154.1, on the reverse strand, counting down.
TTCTCTGAGCTCATCATCCTCTCCACATGCTTCATTGATATAAGCTTTCCGTTCGGTATCTTCAAGTTCGAGGGCTTTATTGAAGATCGTTTTGATTTTTTTCCAGCGATCGGACTTCATAATTGCTATGGTTTAGAATTGGGACATTTGGAATATTGGAATATTGGAACGATGGAATAAGGGTTGCTTGGAATTAGGTAAATGTATCCTCCCAGGTATCATCATTTGTCTTCTTTTGTATGGATTTTATGAGCTGGATTAATTCATTTTCCATTTGATAATGTAGTTTATCCAATTGTTCATATTTTTCTTTAGTGAGCTGACCTGCTTTATAAAAGCTATAGATACAGGAGTGGTATTCTCCACTTGAAGCTAAGGCTATGTTCAAAAAGTACAGATATTCTCGTATGCTTTTTCTACAATATCCTTCTGCAATATTCCTGCTGATGCTGTGAGAACAATCCAGACAATTTCCGGCAGTCTTCTTCAGTTCAAAAGGAAATTTCCCCAGTAATCTGCAAGTTAGTACATACAGATTTACTGCATTCTTCCAGACCCGTAATTTTTTAAAACCTCTATTTATGTTTCGCCTTTCCATTATTCCAATCTTCCAATATTCCAGTCTTCATTGTATTAACTAAATCGCCAGTTTTCTGTTCACAACCATACCTTACACCACGCGCTCTGACTACCCCGCCAGTTCGCGGTTCAGCCAGGCTTTTGCCATGTTCCAGTCGCGGCTGACGGTTGCGGTGGAAATATCCAGGGCTTCGGCGGTTTCCTCGAGAGTAAGGCCACCGAAAAACCGGCATTCAACAACTTTTACCTGGCGTTCGTCTATTTCAGCAAGTCGTTCCAGGGCTTGGTGGATGGACAGGATTTCGTATAAATTTACTTCTGTAGCAATATCCTGTTTTCCCAGCGTCACACGCTGTCTGTCTCCGCCTCTTTTTTCCGCTTTCTTTTTGACAGCGTAGTCGACAAGAACATTTCTCATTACCTGAGATGCAATACCAAAAAAATGAGCCCGGTTTTCCCAGTCTATGCGATTGAATTGTACCAGTTTCAGGTATGCTTCATGAACAAGTGCAGTGGTATTGAGGGTATGACCGGCTCGCTCGCCAAGTAACCGGTAGTGAGCCATATCCCGCATATTATCATAGACCAACGGCATCAACTCATCAAGAGCGCCCTGGTCTCCGGATGAATGTGCGTTGAGCAACTCTGTAATTTTAACCGTATCCATGGGAGTTCACCTTTTAATGACATTCGGTTATGGATTATCTCTCTTTCTAAACCATGATCCAGGAAAATTTATTTTTTTGAATTATATGATAGAGCTTGTCCGGTTTTTCGGCTTTATATAATGAGAGGTTATCTCATTAACGTCTTGATAATATAAATAAACAAATGTAAGGCAAATATACCACTTTGAAATAAACGCCTGCGGCTCTTGAAAGGGTAGTGGGAATTTTCAACAAAATCAGTAATAGCAAAAAATTCAGAGGTAACATTATGAAATATAAGATTACACTCATACTCTTAATTATAGGAGGCCTTCTTTCAACAGCTTTTATGCTGGACAGGGAAAAATCCAGTGATACAGACAGAAATCATCTCCATGAACAGTCACCAAAAACAGTTACAGGAGAGTTATCCGGGTTTGACTGTGCAGTGGTGGGGGTGCTTTGTCCCACAACACACCGGGGAGCCGACTATACGACCGGTGTATTTACAGAAGATGAAACATTCTACTTTGTGGTTAATATCCCGCAAAGCTTTCTTCAACAGTATTTTCGTAAAACAATAGAGGTAGAAGGTGAGGTCTATAATCCATACGATCAAGCCATTGAACCGGAAATCATTCATTTGATTGAGGGTAATGAACGAAGGCTGGTATATGAATCTGGCTACTTCATTGATGAAAATGACCGTCGTGCCACTTTCCAGGATGGAGTTTTTCGGAATGGAAAATGGGAAGTGCCAGAGTGATTTATAATATGTAAAAATGTAGATATACAAAATAAATCAAACATATCGCTGGAGGTAACTTACTATGTACCGACTATTCTCTTTATCACTATACACGACGATAATATTCCTGGTTATTTCCCCTATTGAGGTGAATGCTCAACAGCATGAATATGGGGAAGTCGATTTTGGAGTATCTTGCAAAGAGTCCGTTCAGGCCGATTTTGATCGTGCCCTGGCAATGTTGCATAATATGATGTATGTGACAGCACGGGAAGGCTTCAAAGAGATTGCACAGGCAGATCCGAACTGTGCGATGGCGCACTGGGGTATTGCTACCACGCTCTTTCAACCTCTTTGGGGCACCCGCCCCAGTGAGGAGGATCTCCGGCAGGGATGGGGCAGTATTAACAAAGCACATGATTTGGTCGATTCCGAACGTGAGCATTATTTGATAGAATCGACGGCGGAATTTTTTCGGGATCCCGAAACGGCGGACTTTTGGACCCGAATCCGCCGCTGGGCAGATGCCATGGAAGTCGCTTACGAATCATTTGCCGATAATTCCGATATAGCGGCACTATATGGGCTGTCACGACTGGTAATTGCACAGATTGCCGATGACAGGGACCCGCTTCATGATGAGGCCGAGGTAGTTCTGCGGGAGGTATATGAACAGATACCTACACATCCCGGTGCCATTCACTATAGTATTCACGCTACGGATGTTGACGGCCGGGCTGAAAATGCCCTGGATATGGTAGAGAGCTACGGCAGGATCGCACCTGACGTGCCACACGCCCTGCACATGCCTACTCATATCTATGTGCGTCTGGGGGAATGGTCAGAGGTTATCGACTGGAACAAAAAATCGGCCGGGGCCGCGCTAAACCATCCCGTCAATGGTGCAGTCTCTCATCACTATGTTCATGCAATAGATTACCTGGTTTATGCATATCTGCAGCTGGGAGAGGATAAAAAAATTGAACCTCTCGTGGAAAAAGCCCGGTCCAAAACTAAACATCAGCCATCAACTGTAAGTGCATTCCATTTTGCAGCAATACCGGCAAGATTGGCGGTTGAGCGCCGTGACTGGGAGAAGGCTGCCACACTCGAACCTCGCACTCCGGAATACCTGCCGTGGGATGATTTTCCATGGGCAGAAGGTTTGACCTGGTTTGCCCGTGGTCTTGGTGCTGTATATACCGGTGATATTAAAACTGCACAAGAAGTTGAAGAACAACTCGGGAGTCTCAGGGACCGTGCAAAAAATACCGGGGCCGGAGATATGGCTGATTATATCGAAATCGATCGCCTTGTACTGGCTGGGCAAATAGCACAGGCACAGGGCGACGAAGAAAAAGCCGTGGAACTAACACAATCGGCGACCGATCTGGAAAGCCAAACTGAAAAACATCCGGTGACCCCCGGCGCTATTCTGCCGCCCAACGAAGCCCTCGGCGACCTGCTTATGGAGCTTGATCGTCCCGGCGAAGCACTGAAAGCTTACGAGAGATCGGATGCCATTTGGCCGGAACGTTATAATACCTTGCTGGGTGCGGCACGGGCGGCCAGAGCCGCCGGTGAAAAACCAACAGCACAAAATTATTATAAAAGGCTGTTGGCAAATGCCAAAGATTCAGAACGGACCGCTATAAGCGAAGCACAGGGTTTTATCGCCGGACAATAAAGGATTTTCTCATGCCGGAAGCAGCGAATTCAAACAAACACAATAAAAATTAAATTAAATAAAGAGGTAATTGTTATGGTGGGACGGATATTTTCTTTTATCTATGGAATCCTGGCTTATGTCATTTTTCTGGGTTCTTTTCTCTACGCAATAGGTTTTGTCGGCGATTTTTGGGTACCGAAAACGATTAATTCAGGACCCGAAGCTTTATCTTTTATTGAGGCATTATTGATTAACGCAGGGTTGCTGAGCCTGTTTGCCGTTCAACATTCGGTAATGGCCCGCCAGGGGTTTAAATGCTGGTGGACGAAGATTATACCATCTCAGATTGAACGAAGTACCTATGTATTAATCAGCAGTCTGATATTAATTCTTCTTTTTTGGCAGTGGCGTCCTCTGACTGATATAGTATGGAGTGTTGAAACAGGTCTGTGGCAATCGGTGCTGACCGGCCTGTTCTGGCTGGGCTGGGGACTTGTATTGCTGTCCACTTTTCAGATCAATCATTTTGATCTCTTCGGATTACGTCAGGTATATCTGCATCTGAAAGGAAGAGAGATAACACCAATTGAATTTAAGGAACCCTTGCTGTATAAATATATGCGACACCCGCTTATGCTGGGATTTATTATAGCTTTCTGGGCAACACCATATATGACGTTAGGCCATCTTGTATTTGCAATAGCCACAACCGGTTACATTTTTGTCGGAATATGGTTTGAAGAGCGGGATTTGATCCGGGCTCACGGTGAAAAATATAAAGAGTACCGTGAACGCGTGAGAATGCTTATTCCAATACCCAAAAAGAAATAACAGGTAATTATTTGAAATATAAAAATTCAATGTTATGGCTGATCCAAAAACAATCAAAGACGCTTACGAGCGAAACAAAAAACTGCTATCCATAAAACCCTCAAAGGGACAATATACAACCACTACCAGCGTGCGTTTATATGATGGGACGAGCTGTGAGATTGAGCACGGACCGTGGAAGTTTACCGCGGATATCGGAGAAACGGAGGGAGGCAATGACGCCGGGCCGGGACCAAGTGTTTTGGAGCGGGCGGCATTGGGGAGTTGTCTTGCGATCGGTTATTCCAAATATGCTGCAATTATGGATATCCCCATCGACAGCCTGAAAGTTGAGGTGGAGGCCGACGTAGATGCCCGGGGTGCGTTCGGGATTGACAATGTTTCTCCGGGGTACAAAGCTCTTCGGTATAGGGTGATCATTGAAAGCAGTGCTTCGGAAGAGGCGATCCGGGAGGTAATTGAAAAAGCTGATGAACACAGCCCGGTGTTGAAAAATTTTACCTCTCCGATTCCAATTGAGCGGGAAGTAAAAATCGCACAACGGCAATCGTAATTTACAACCAATTCAAAATTAATCACTTGTCCGCCCACCGGCGGATTTAAATTCAAAATTTAAACCAATGGAACCAAGATTACAACGGCGCGTGCAACGATACGGCTGGGATAAAGCCGCTGAATATTATGAAAAATCGTGGAAAGATCAGCTGAAACCGGCCCAGGATAAACTATTGGAAATGGTTGGCCTGCAACCGGGAGAAACTGTAATTGAAACAGCCTGTGGTACGGGACTGGTAACGTTTTGCGCAGCAAGGGAGGTGGAACCCGGCGGAGAGGTATTGGCAACGGATATTTCAGATGCCATGATTGAACTGGCGAAATCAAGAGCAGAAGACCAGGGAATCAAAAATGTAACATTCCACAGGATGGATGCAGAACAGCTTGATCTGGATGGTGGAAATTTTGACGCCGCCCTTTGCGGATTGGGATTGATGTATGTACCAGAACCTGTGCAAGCACTGGAGGAGATGAACCGGGTAATTGTACCCGGCGGAAGAGCTGGAATAGCGATATGGGGTGAAAGAAAGAACTGTGGCTGGGCGGAGATTTTTCCGATTGTTGACAAGCGGGTAGCTTCCGATGTTTGTCCGCTTTTTTTCCTGCAGGGTACCGGTGATACCCTCGAATATTCATTTAGTGAAGCCGGCTTCATAAATATTGAAGTAGAACGTTTCTCCGTCACTCTCCACTATTCCGATCCCGATGTGGCTGTCTTGGCGGCATTTGCAGGCGGACCTGTGGCATTGGCTTATCGAAAATTTGATGAACAGACCAAGGAGGCCGCCCACCGGGAATACCTGGAGTCGATCGCGCCTTATCGCAATGGAACCGGTTATGAGATTCCCGGAGAATTTGTCGTTGCGAAAGGAGTCAAAGGCTGATCACTGAAAAAAAGTAATTTTCTCAGTGAACTTAGTGCCTAAGTGGTTAGGTACTACTACTGGAATTAAATAACAACTGAAGATAGGTGTGATAATGAGAAAGCTGCCGGGAAACTATTTGTGCTTCTTTCAGGGACTGTGATAACACGAAAGCTCCCTCAAGAATAACCAATAACATATCAGCCAGACTTTCTAGATCTACATCTTGAGAGGGAGGGTATTCTTGAGCGACTATTTTAAGTTTATCCATTATTTTTATTCGCCAGTTGAGCATGGATTCCCGGATGATTTCCAGGATTTTATCATCAAAAAGTTCTGACTGACTCAGGTAGGAAGCAAACAGACAGCCTGGGTAAGGTTCATCCAGCGACAACATTTCCTGTTCTAAAAGTTTGACAAATATAAATAATTGCTGCATTGGGTCATTGCTTAAACCCTCTGCTTTTTTCAATGTTTCTTCCAGACGTTCTGCATCATCGTCAGCATATCTTTTTACCAGTGCGTGTCCCAATTCAATTTTGCTTGAAAAATAGTGGAAGAAAGCTCCTTTGCTGACCCCAGCCTGTTCTATTACAGCATCTACTGTAGTACCGCTAAATCCATGATCAAGGATCAACGATTCTGCGGAATCCATTATTTTGTGACGGGTGTTTCCAGAATTTTTTTCCATACGGGAGAACATACTAAATGGTATGTTTAAATGAAAGTATATTTTTTTACTAAAAGCTGCCAATAGAAAACTGTGATCCTAAACAAATTAGGAATTTTAAAAAAACACTTGATATTGATGCTGACTATTTATAACATACCGACTAGTTGGTATGTTAATTAAAACAAGGAGTTTATTATGTGTAATACAGCAATTACGATGCCTCAAACGGCAAGTACTGAAACAGGAT
>CAZPWQ010000153.1:0-6956 GCA_964590495.1 uncultured Balneolaceae bacterium | reverse complement strand
CGTTTGTCTTCAAAAAACTCATTTTTCTCCTGTGGCTCAAAACGTTCCTGGTCATCCATATTCATATTTAAATGAACAGGGGGTTTTTCCGAAGTCTGTCCGCGACAAGACAACAGCACTACAGGCAATACTATAGCAGCCAGCAAAAGATTCTTTTTGAAATTCATCAGCTTTGTAAAGAAACTAAATGGGTTCATAAAATTATTCCGATTCGTAAACTGTCTCAACATGTGTTGCACCTGCATCGGTAAAGAGTTTAGTGACTTTCTCTTCCGAAAAAAGATCATCGGCTAATTCTATACAGATAAAAAATCCGTCGTCAGAGGCTTTTTCAAACCGATCAACGTTAAAAAGAGGGTTGTGAAGACGGGGTAATTTATTCAGTGCCAGCATACCGAAAACAGCAGCAAATGCTGATAATAAAACAGTAAGTTCAAAAGTGATCGGTACATAAACAGGCAGATTGATATAAGGCTTTCCGCTGATATTGAGAGGATAGTCATAACCCATTATCCATATCATGAGCGTCAGAGCTCCAAAAAAGCCGATCAATGCACCGCCGAAGACGATCCAACCCAGAGGGGAGTTTCTCAACCCCATCGCTTTCTCCATACCGTGAATCGGGAAAGGAGCATAAGTATCATAAAACCTATAGCCCGATTTTTCTACACCCGAGGCTGCATCTACCAGCTCTTTGGGATTTCTGAATTCAGCTAAAACGCCGTGTATTTTTTTGTTTTCTGTGTCCATAGAAATTCAGTAGCTAAACTGTTTGCTGTTGACTCAGTGTTGGATTGACTTTCGCTTCAACAAACTCTTGGGTATCCTCATCATAATTATGTGGATCGGCTTCGGGCATGATTCCTTTTACTTCAGCGATAGCTACCATCGGCAGAAATCGCAGGAAGAGGAGGAAAAATGTGAAAAACAATCCAAATGTTCCGATGTATGTTAGAATATCCCAGAACGTCGGAGAGTAATAATCCCACGCAGAAGGCATAAAATCAGTCGACAGGGAGGCTACGGCAATCATAAACCGTTCAAACCACATGCCGATGTTGACAATGATGGAGATAACAAAAGTTATGGCAACATTCCGTCTAATATTTTTAAACCATAAAAACTGAGGGGTGACGACATTGCAAAACATCAAAATCCAGAAACCCCAGGCGTACGGACCTACAACATAGAGCCAGAAAATTCCCTGTTCGTAAATATAGCCGCTGTACCAGGCGACAAATCCCTCCATCAGATATGCAAATGCAACCAGATTACCGGTTACCATCATGACGAGGTTCATCTTTTCCATGATGTCGATATTCATGATCTCTTCGAGCCCGTACATTTTGCGGGCGATAAGCATCAGTGTCAATACCATTGCAAAACCGGAATAAATAGCTCCGGCAACAAAATAGGGTGGAAAGATGGTACTGTGCCAACCTGGTATAACAGAGACAGCAAAGTCAAACGATACAATTGTGTGGACAGAAAGCACAAGTGGTGTAGCCAGACCGGCCAGAATCATGTATGATTTTTCATAGTTCCACCAGTTACGGAAACTTCCCGTCCAGCCAAGTGCTGCTATTCCGTATGAAATTTTAGCAATTTTGCTTTTAGCCTTGTCCCGCAGTGTGGCAAAGTCAGGAATAAGCCCGACATACCAGAACAGCAGGGATACGGTAAAATAGGTGCTCACGGCAAAAACATCCCATAACAGGGGGCTGCTGAAATTGGGCCAGACATCCATCTGGTTGGGAATGGGGAAGACCCAATAAATCACCCAGATACGTCCGACGTGGATCGCCGGGAATACTCCGGCACACATAACCGCAAAGATTGTCATTGCCTCGGCAAAGCGGTTGATAGCTGTACGCCAGCCTTGTCGAAATAAAAAGAGAATGGCTGATATAAGCGTGCCTGCGTGACCGATACCAACCCACCATACGAAATTAATAATAGCCCAACCCCATCCTGCAGGGTTGTTGAGCCCCCAAATACCCGTACCTTCCCAGACGAGATAACCGATAGCCCCCAAAAGCGCAATTAATAACAGGTTGGATATAGCAAAAGCCAGATACCACAGTTTCGGTGTCGGCGACAGCGGTGTCCGCGCAATTAAGTCGGTAATACTCCCAAAAGTATGGTCGCCTTTTACGAGTTTCGGCTCTGGTACGTATTGATAATCTGTGCTCATCGTAAAATTAGTTGTCGTTTAAGCCAATTTGGGATTCGGATTATGCAGTTTTGCCAGATAGGATGTTCTCGGTCTGGTATTGAGTTCTTCCAGCATCAGATAATTTCGATTATTTCTTTTGGTCTGAGTTACCTTGCTGTCGGGGTCGGTGAGATCTCCAAAATAAATGGCATCAGCCGGACAAGCTTCCTGGCAAGCTGTTTGAACACTGCCGTCCTCAGGCTTTTTGGTAGCGCCGTTTGTTTCAATTTGGGTTTTTCTCTTGGCGCGATTCACCCGTTGTACACAATAGGTGCATTTTTCCATAACTCCGCGGAAGCGTATTGTTACTTCGGGATTCATGGCCATTTGTATAATTTCAGGGTCATCTCCCTGTGTCAGATATTCTTTACTGTAATTGAAAAAGTTGAACCGGCGTACTTTGTAAGGGCAGTTATTGGCACAGTAACGGGTACCGATACAACGATTATAAGTCATCTGATTCATACCGTCGTCACTGTGAGTAGTTGCAGCTACCGGGCACACTTGTTCACACGGTGCCAGTTCGCAATGCATGCATGGTACGGGCTGGTGTAGTGCTTTCGGATCATTTACATCACCCTCAAAATACCGGTCGTTTCTGATCCAATGCATTTCGCGGCCGTTGCTGACTTCGCGTTTCCCGATTACGGGGATATTATTTTCTGCCTGGCAGGCAATCGTACAGACACCGCAGCCTGTACAGGCATTCAAATCAATGGCCATACCCCACTGTGGTTCATAATCAGGATAATCCTGTTCCGTTATAGCATCAAAAATGCTTAAAGGATCATCATAACCTTTTTCCTGTGCATATGATTGTCCGGGCAGCTCTGCTCCGTAAGCAGAGTCATACCGTGAGAAATCCGGATTTTCGCGATACGCTTCAAGAGTGGCATGGCGAAGCAGCGAACGTCCTTCCATACTGTTATGATCCTGCGTAGAAGCGATTTCGTATGTTTTGTCCGTAACAGAGATCTCCACGTCACTTGCAAAAAACATAGTGTCGGTGGTTCGCAGCGGATAGGTATCCACACCCGCACCGTTTGCGACTCTGCCGATCCCGTCTCGTCCATATCCAACCGTAACAGTAATACTGTCGTCGGCATGACCCGGCTGGACCCATGCGGGCATTTCAACTTCATTATCTCCGACCCGGATTTTAATTACTTCAACTTCAGATCTGCCAAGACCGGCTTCACTTACACCCAGTTCATCAGCCGTTTTCTTGCTCATCAGGGCGACATTATCCCATGTAATCTTGGTCATCGGTTTTGGCAGTTCCTGTAGCCATCCGTTGTTTGCGTAACGGCCATCAAAAATCGTTGAATCAGGACGGATAACCAGCTCCATTCCGTCTGATGAACTTTCCTGCGAGATAGATTCCTGTATGTCGGAAGAAAACTGGTTTGAAATATCTACTGTGATGCTTTCAAATCCTTCATCTTCAGCGATTCCGTCGTGAAGTGCTTTTTCCCAATTAGCCGTAAAGTTATCAGAATAAAATTCCTGCCAGGTTTGTCTGACCAGTTCATGGCTTTCTGTGCGGCTGCCGCCAATAATCGTACTTAAAAATTCTGTTTCGCTGATACCGGAATACAGCGGTTCAATTTGCGGCTGTATGATCGATCTCGTTCCGGTGAAAGAGTAACCGTCTCCCCATGTTTCCAGGTAATGCGTGCGGTTTATATGCCATCGGGCCAGTTTTGAAGTTTCATCATAATAATCGGAAAGATGAATCACCTCTCCGGCATTATCCAGGGCTTCAACAAAATTCAAATCAGAGGGAGCCGTAAATGCCGGATTGGTACCTACTAATACTATGGTATCTACTGTGCCATTGTTAAGATCTTCTGTAAGTTCTGCGAATGCTTCACGATTGTCTTGATCGCCGACATGTGGTACTTCGAGATATGAGACTGTATTACCGTCATTCCCAAGAGCTTTATTAATGGCCGCAACCGTGGCATGCAGCTCGGGTTTATGATCTGATCCGACTGTCAGAATCGAGCTTCCCATGTTGGCCAGTAAATCTTCAGCCAGCACCTCAATCCATTCATGATCGGAGAAGTCATTCTCATAGTCATTGAAAGCGGATAGGCCGTTGAGACTTCCGGTAAGTTCAGCTGCAAGAGCATAGATAAATTGCCCAATATGGCCGGACTTAAGGCGAAGCCGGTTATCTGCATTTGAGCCTGTGAGCGTATAGGTGCTCTCTACTGCATAAAAGCGTGACATATCATCATCAGTAGAAGCAATCTCCCGTCCGGCGGTAAATCGTCTGGTATTTTCCACACTATTTTTATGAGTTGCCGGATTTATAAAATCATCATCAAAAGAAACGATGACATTGGCTTCATCAAACAAGTTTACCGTGCGAAGGCGCTGGCCAAAAGCCAGGTTGGTTCCTTCAAGAGCATTATCTTCACCAAATGGTTCATACGTTATCCACCGCGCATTCGAAAATTGGTCTAACGCCTGGTTTTTCAGGCGTTGATAGGTAGGAGAGGAATTAGCCTCGGATACAAAAGCTATATTTCTTGAAGTATCCGAAAAATATTCCTGGCAAAATTTTTCAAAATCGTCATACGATGAACGTTCCCCGTCTCTGCGGACATACCGCGACCGATCGGGATCATACATATCCAGGATAGAAGCCTGTCCGAAAATATCGGTATTGCCGTTACTGGCCGGATGTAAATCATTGCCTTCAATTTTACTCGGCCGCCCTTCATTGTTTTCAACTACGATTCCTGTAAGCGAATCCTGGAAAGGCATCGCGGAAGCATAATACATTGGGTTGCCGGGTACTACATCTTCCGGCATTTTGGAATAGGGAAGAATCTTCTGAACAGGCCGGCGGCAAGCTGCAAAGCCGGCCATGGCGATTGAGGCTCCCATTACACGTAAAAAGCTACGGCGGGAAACCTGGTCGTTCAATTCAGTTGCATTTTCAGGAAATTCGCGCTCGACAAACTTTTCATACTCCTTATTTCGAGCAAGTTCGTTCAGGCTTTTCCAGTAATTGGGACTTTTTACTTCTTCGCTCATCGGCTACGATAGAGTTAATTCAAATTCGATACTTATTAATAATGGCAGGTTTGACAATCGGTCGGAGGATTAATATTCATTTTGGAAACAAGTTCCTGCCCCTGCTGTTGTTGATTTTCAGGTTCATATCCCATAGTCGTTACCTCCTCAACGGGCCGAACATGTTCTTCCGGGGCACGGTGACAATCGAGACACCAGCTCATACTTAGTGGTTCCTGCTGTGAGACGACTTCCATCCGGTCAATTCTCCCATGACAGCTTTCACATCCTACCCCTACATTAACATGAACGGAATGGTCGAAAAAAGCATAGTCAGGCAGGTTATGCACCCTGATCCATTCGATCGGCTCGTCATTTTCAAAACTGTCGCGAATTTTCTGTATTTCGTCGGGACTTTTAGAATCTATCTGTTCGTGACAATTCATGCAGGTTTCTGTAGCAGGTACATTAGCCTGTTTGGAATCAAAGACATTGGTGTGGCAATACTGGCAATCCAGACCGATTTCACCTACATGCCATTGATGACTAAAGGCTATAGGCTGTTCGGGTGCATAACCCACATCAGTATATTCAGGAGAAAAATAATACCAAACTCCTGCAACGATTGCTGTTAAAAAAATTATAAGCCCGAGCAAGATTCGCCGCGGAACTTCGTTTGCCCATTTAGGAAAAATCTGAGGCATAGTTTGTAAATTTTTTAATAGTGCTGAATTACCAAATAGATGTCAAAAGTTTCGGCCTGAAGGTATGGAAAATCCTGCTCTTTTAGAACCTTCATGAAATCGGTTTTTTGTATTTAAATCGAATCTAAATAATTTGTTGATCCCACAGAAATCTATTCTCTAAAAATTGGTGCTCAAAATAAAGGCTATTTCCTAAAAATGTCTAATGAAACCTTTAGCTATTAGCTGTTTTTTTACTGTAAACTTGACAGGATGTCTTACGATATCAGGATGAATAATAAAGCAGAGTATTTCCTCTGTCTGATATTTCTTATCTTAAAAGCAGAAATTTTTAATTCAAATGTTATATGGGTTACCAGGAATCATACAGTATTGAACCCCTGAAGGATATAAGTATTAAAAAGGCGCTGGGGGTTATTATTTTAATTAGTGCAGCAGCATTGACTTTTTTGATCTGGCTGATCTATTATAAGGGAGGCAGTGACTACAGTTCCAATCTGATTACAAGTTTACCTGCGTTAAATGCCTTGCTGAACACGACAAGCACTATTCTCCTTCTTTTGGGATACAGGGCTATTCTGAAGCGGAATTTCAGCCTGCATATGCGCTTTAATCTTACGGCCTTTGTTACCTCTGCATTTTTCTTACTCAGTTATGTGATCTATCACAATTTCCATGGACATACGCCATTTACGGGGGAGGGCCTTATTCGGCCTGTTTACTTCTTTATTCTGATCTCCCACATCATTCTGTCGGCACTGGTTATGCCTATGATTCTCACCAGTTTTTATCTGGCCTTTTCCGGCAAACTGAAACTGCATCGCAAAGTTTCGAAAGTGACGTTACCGGTATGGCTTTACGTGTCGGTTACGGGCGTGCTTATTTTCTTTATACTGCGGATTTACCACTGAACACTGAGTGAAAAGGCTTGCCATAAATTCCCCCTTAACAAAGAGCCTGTCCCGCACCACTGTCGGGAGGGTGCGGCTTTAGCCGCGGGGGTTGTTCCT
>CAZPWQ010000152.1:1599-7029 GCA_964590495.1 uncultured Balneolaceae bacterium | reverse complement strand
AAACTATCTTATTATAATAATGGCAGTCGGGATATACGGAGTGCTTTTCTGTACAAAATAAGTTAGGACCTGCCTTCATACAGTATAGGAGAATAATGTTATGGGTAACACCTTTCAAAAAACTGCTAAAATCTTTTTTGCGCTTGTCCTGCTTTGCGGCTGGACGTACAGTCAGGCACAAGCTCAGTCGGTCCGCACCTTTACAGGCCATGAGGGCAGGGTCATGAGCGTGGCCTTTTCCCCGGACGGGCATTACCTGCTGTCTGCCAGTATGGATACCACCGTAAGGCTGTGGGAAGTGACGGGGGGGCGGGAGGTGCACACCTTAACCGGACATACCAGCCGGGTCCGAAGCACGGACTTTTCTCCGGACGGAACTCATCTGGTTTCCGGGGGTGATGACGGAACAATAAAACTCTGGGAGGTTTCTACAGGCAGAGAAATCCACAGCTTCACCGGAGATAAATTCGGTGTCCAGAGCGTGGCCTTTTCCCCGGACGGGCGGTATGTGCTTTCCGGCGGGGAGGACATGATCCTGAAACTGTGGGAAGTGCCGGGGGGGCGGGAGATCCGCACCTTTGCCGGGCATGGCTCCCGGGTTTTGAGTGCAGCCTTTTCACCGGATGGACGGTTCATCGCGTCGAGTGGTTACGACGGAACTGTCAGACTATGGGAAGCATCGACGGGGCGGGAGGTGCATGCCTGGAAGGGGCATGACGGTTATGTTTACAGCGTAAAATTTTCCCCGGACGGAAAGTACGTGCTTTCCGGCAGTTTCGATCAGACGCTGAAATTGTGGGAGGTCTCGACGCGCCGGGAGATTCGCAGCTTCACCGGCCACAGCTATGTCATCATGAGCGTGGCCTTTTCCCCGGACGGGCGATATGCACTTTCCGGCAGCCTGGACAAAACCGTGAAGCTGTGGGAAGTATCCACGGGCAGGCAAGTGCACAGCTTCACCGGACACGACAGTTTCGTCGACGCCGTGGCTTTTTCTCCGGACGGAGGATACGTGCTTTCGGGCGGAGATGGAGAAATGAAATTATGGGACATCTCTCTTAAATCCCTTATCTCTTCAAAGGTCAGCCGGCGGGTAGAGACCTGGCAGGAGAAAGGCCGGTACGAATCGACGGCCGACTACCGGCAGCGGGTCACCGAAGACGCGCGGCAGGAGATGATCCAAGTATACACAACTCAGGTCATCGATTCGCTGGGCCGGGAGGAATTCGATCCGGAAATCGCCTCCACCGATTACGATGCCGACAACGAAACGTTCAAAGTCACGTTCGCCGACCGCTCGGAGATCTACCTGGACGTGCCGGCGGCCGAAGCCCGGGCGTTTGACGAAAATCTGAACCGGCTGGACTTCACCGGGATGGAATTCACATTGACGGGCGAGGACGATCTCGTTCTGCGTAAAGTCACCATTTCCAACCCGGCCAACGGGCAGAGCTATGCTTACGACAGCGGCCGGCAGCTGACCTTCAACACGGCCGACCTGGCCCTGAACTTCGATCCCATCGAGGTGGAGGTCGCAACGCAAGACGGCGGCGCCAACGTGCAGACGGGCGCCACCCGGATCGAGGTGGGCCGCGCCGACGTGGACGTGAACATCCCCGAGACGGGGCTGAGCAACTCCGATGCGATCGCCGTGGTGATCGGCAACAGCCGCTACGAAGGCGACACGCCCGATGTGGATTTCGCTGTCAACGACGCGAAGATCATCCGCGAGTATCTGGTGAAAACCTTCGGTTTTAATGAGGGCAACATACTGTACGTGGAGAACGCCTCCCGCAACCGTATGGAGATCCTGCTGGGCAACGATCGCAACCCGGGGCGGCTGGCCGGCTACCTGAAGCCGGGCCGCAGCGATGTATTTTTCTTCTACTCGGGACACGGCGCTCCCGATCCCAACACCGAAACCGGCTACCTGATGCCGGTCGATGCCGATCCTTCGGCCCTGTCCATCTCCGGTTATCCCTTGGAGGTGCTCTATGATAACCTGGCCGCCCTCAAAGCCCGCTCGGTCAATGTGGTGATCGACGCCTGTTTCTCAGGAGCTACCGGCGGTGGAGAAATGCTGGTACAGAATGCATCGCCGATCGGTATTGAGGTGCGTAACCCCGCGGCCGCCCTGGAAAACGGGTTCGTGGTGACAGCCTCCAGCGGCAGTCAGGTAGCTTCGTGGTATCCCGAAAAAGGCCACGGGCTGTTGACTTATTTCTGGCTGAAGGGTCTGCAGGGCGAGGCCGACCTGGACGGGGACGGGCAGATCACCACGACCGAGCTCAGGGAGTACCTGTCCGATCCGACCGAAGGAGTGCCCTACTGGGCCCGTCGCCTGCACAGCCGTGAGCAGACACCGGAGGTGTTCGGTAACGCGGAAGCCGTGCTGGTCAGGTACAGGGATTAAAAGGTATAGGGCGAAGGGCGAAGGGCATGGGGCAAAGGGGCATTAGACCTGTCAGGTTTTGAAAACCTGACAGGTCTGACTCGGAGCAAGTTGAATGCCCTTATTTAACTGCTTAACGCGATATATTCAGTTATACTCTCAGAAAATCTGGCTTTACGATAAACTATGTTAAACCGGAATGTTTTGGCAAGTTATGAAGACAAACATAAACAAGTATTTATAAACTAAACACATCATTATGCATTCCATATTTTTTCCATCTTTATTAATGCTGATTTTGTTTTTGGCAGGAGCACAGGATGAGGATCTTCCCGAATGGGCAATCTCGTACGGTACAGAAACCTCCTATTCCAGCCAGACGCACCTGTCGGGCTTTGGGATGAGTACGGTGGAAGGCTCCCGTGAAGAAGCATTGGAAGATGCTAAAGCGCAGGCCTCGTCCGACCTGATACGCAAGGTGCGGGTTTCGGTTCAGAGTAGTGTTTCATCAGAATTGCGGGAGACGGAGCAATCTCTGTCCAGTAGTTTCACATCGATAAGTCAAACCATCAGTAATCTTGAGCTTGAAGGAATTGATTTTGAAGTAGCCGATGATAAAAACACTTTTTATGCTCTGGCTTACATTGATCGGAGGAGTGCCACAGAATATTACAGAAATATAGCAATGGAGACTCTGGTGCGAATTCAGTCGCTTCGTGATCAGGCTTCTGATCTTGAAGAGGCAGGAAAAAACAGCGAGATGCTTGAAAGGTACGTACAGTTGAGTCCACTGTTTAAAAGTTATTATGAACAGTTTTCACTGACCAACACGCTGAAAAGCAACATGTCGAAAGCGTTTGAGGAACTTGATTCAGAATTTGACAACAGTGATTCACTGACAAATCCCCTGGAGGTGGTTGCATGGGAGCAGCAGGCCCAACAAAAAATATCGGTGCTGTTAAATGAGGAAAGCTTATCATTGGATGATGCCATTCGTATTCTTGTAAAGCAGCTTGATATGCAGGGGTTGTCTGTCAGTACGAACAAGGTCCTCGATCTCAGGTACCAGGACTCCGATTTCTCAAGTGCGTTTGGTTCCTATATAGCCAGGGCACTTGCAAGAGAAATGGCAACAGGTTTGACCGGGGAATCTAAACCGACTATCACCCGGGGATATTACTGGGACCTTGGGGAAGATCTGGAATTGTCAATTATGGTACTGGCGGAGGATGGCCGGGAGCTGGCCGGGGCACGGGCACGGGTACCAAAGACGGGGATACCCGGCAACCTGGAAATTAAACCGCGTAATTTTGAACAGGCACTTAAAGAAAAAAATGCTTTATCCGATGAAACGTTCGTGGATGGTGGTATTAATGTTGAAGTTATGAGCGACAAGGGCGGAAATGATGAAAGCACGGTGTTGGAGAGTGGAGAAGAGGTTAACTTTTATTTCCGGGTCAATCAACCCGCTAATTTGCAACTGACATATATTTTGGCTGACGGGACCAAAGTGATGCTTTGGGATTCCTTCTATATTGGCATAGACCGGGTAAACAAGGTGGTGAAGTTTCCTTATACTTTTGTGGCCGCTCCGCCTCTCGGTGTTGAGCGTCTTATTGTAACGGCTTATAGTGAGGAGCCGCCCGAACAGAATATCATCGTACAGTCGATTGAAGGGGAGTCGTACGATGTCATCGTCGATGAAGTATCGGAAATGTTGGCCAAAACCCGGGGTCTGAAAATGAAGAGCGAAAATAAAATGCGGGTGGGTGTGGCCGATCTGGCGATTACGACCATACCCGTACAGTAAACCTATATACTCAGTCAGACGACTGAATTCGATAACTTCAAGTTTTAAACAATCGTCTTAGCAGTACCCCAATAGTTACGCGAGGGGGCAGGATTTTTCGATTGGTGTAGTCAACTGATTGATATAACGGTAATTAAATTATAAACCAGAAACTGCGTTAATTTAGGTTTCAGAAGAAAAAAAACATATGAGTAAAGTAAAATTATTACTAAAACAACAACACTCCGGATGGAGTATTAAACTATTTCTTGTGTGTGCAAGTCTTATACTTCTTCCCATAGATCTTCTAGTTGCCCAGCCCTCCATCGAACCTATTATAAGGCTTAATTCAGAAATGCATTTGGGTGACATTTCATCAATTGATAGTGATGCTGAAGGGAATCTCATTCTAACTACTTCATTTGATCGGACTGCCAAACTCTGGGATGCTCAATCATCAGAGCTGCTAAAAACGTTTAGGGTGCCAATAGATAAGGCTTCATACGGCATGCTTTATGCCGGGGCGTTATCTCCTGATGGAAATTTGGCGGTGATAGCTGGTAATTCGGCAGATATTACAGCTCAAGTTTCTATTTTCTACCTGTATGATATACAAAATGGGGAGTTATTGGGATATGAGCCAACGCCTATCTTCGATACAATATTTAACATGGATTTTTCACCGGATGGCAGGTATTTGATTGCATCTGTTGGTAGAGATGACCCAAAGATAGTGGTCTACAAGACTGATGACACGATGGGTAACGTGAAGATGGAGCAATTTAAAATCCTGGAAGGGTATGACGACAGAATTAGCAATGTACAATTTGATAATGCCGGGAGATTAGCAACGATTTCCGGTGACGGATATATACGACTTTACGATTCAGGATTTAATATCATTCGAAAATTCAAAGGGAGTGGAGAAAAGCCAAGAGATCTCACTTTTTCACCAAATGGTAAAAAGCTTGCCGCCACATTTTCAGATAATCCGGTAATTGATGTTTATGATACCGGAAATTTCAGAATTCTGTTCCATCCGGACTTAAAAGGAATAGAACAAGGATTCATTAATCGCCTTGCGTTTTCAGAGGATGGAAGATATTTATTTGGCGGAGGCACCTATGAAAAAACTATTAATAATCGAGATACATTTATCCGCAGATGGGAAAAAGGTGGGCAGGGGAATCATATAGATTTCCCTGTTACCAATACTTTACAGTTCAGTGATCTTTTATCGCTCAGGGGA
>CAZPWQ010000152.1:0-1499 GCA_964590495.1 uncultured Balneolaceae bacterium | reverse complement strand
AGATTTCCCTGTTACCAATACTTTACAGTTCAGTGATCTTTTATCGCTCAGGGGAGGGGATATTATGTTTGCCACTAGGACTCCTGGATTGGGAAGGATGCAAACTGATGGCAACATTCTATATTACAAGAAGAGATCAAGTTTGAACTTTGACGACAGTTCGGTAGATTTTCGAACCAATGTTGCAGGTGATGAAATAAGTTTTAAACAGTCGGATGAACATTTCATTTTCTCAGTACAAGAAGGTCAGTTAAAAACAAACGAAAGCAACTTTCCTGAAAGTGCGGACCATAGAATGGATTTGAAAGTCAGTGACTGGAAGGGTAATTCAAGTGCCAGGATTAATGATCAGACTGTTGACCTTTCAGGCTCAGGCATAGCTGTTGATGTGGCTCCCGGTGGTGACGGTGCCATAATATCCACAGGTTACTATATGCATTGGTTTGATGTAAATGGAAAGGAACTATGGAGAATACTAACGGATAGCCCGACAGGGCTTGTAAAAATAAGCGGCGATGGCAAAATACTGGTTGCGGCCCATTTCGATGGCACGATTCGCTGGTATAATACAAAGCCGGATAATGAATTTGTAATTACACAGGTACAGGAAGGTAGTTTTGCAGACAGGAGTGGTCTTAAACAGGGAGATACAATACTGGATTTGGATGGCAATAAATTCTTTTCCAATGAAGAGCTAATAGAATATATAAAACCGAGAAAGGAGATCCGCTTTAAACTAATCAGGGAAGATCGAATCATGACAATCGATGCATTTAAAAGTACTGAACAGTTTGGATTCCAATTTCAACCAAAAGAAAGGTTACTGACAACTCTCTATATCAATCCTGAAGATCATCGCTGGATTATGTTTACGCCGGGTGGGCATTTTGAAGCCTCGCCGGGCGGCGAAGACTTAGCCGGTTGGCATATTAACCAGGATATAGAAAATGCACCAAGATTTTACCCATTAAGCCAATATTTTGAGGAATTTTACACGTCGAATCTTGGAACACGTGTCTTAAGCGGAGAGATTTTTGATAGTAATAGTTATAATTTGGCTGAACTGCCGCCTCCGGCCGCTGTTGAAATTATATCTCCTGAAGATGGTACAAGCACCGACCGGCAATCTGTTACTGTTCAGGTTAAGGTGACTGACCAGGGGGGTGGGATTGATGAAATCCGGTTGTACCACAATGGAAAGCTGGTTGAGACAAGCCAGCGTGGCCTGAAGGTTAGTGGAACTACCGGCTCTCAAACCCGTTCCTATGACGTTGCTTTGATTCCGGGTGAGAATCAAATACAGGCAACCGCATTTAACGATAGCCGCCAGGAATCAATGCCGGCCAATCTGGTAGTAAATTACGGAGGTACGGTGGCTTCTTCTGATCTGTATGTGTTGGCGATAGGAATCAATGAGTACAAAAATACTTCATTGAACCTCAATTACGGGCGTCCGGATGCCGAGGCGTTCACCGCGGCGCTTGAACGGCAAAGCGGGG
>CAZPWQ010000151.1:0-7051 GCA_964590495.1 uncultured Balneolaceae bacterium | reverse complement strand
GACCACGTGGTATGGAAAGAATCGGCTTCGGCAAAATAATTCTCCTGCAGGTTTGTCGAATGGCAGTCTGCGCACATGCTGTTCCAGTTCATCGCCCCACCGGTCCAGTGCATCCAGTCGCCGTGGGCGGCATCTTCTTCAGGATTCAGGGCAAACCATTCTTCCTGTTCCGTATCCCAGGCGATATTCAAGGCCTGGAGTTTTCCTTTCCCGAAATCCACCAGATATTGCTGCAGCGGTTCCCATCCGAAGGTGTGGGTAACTTCATAAGTTACCGGCTCCCCGTCCGGGCCGGTAGTCTCCACCACATATAATGAATCCTGCCGGAAAAACAGATAGCTGTCCCCGCGGTGGGTAAAACTGACATCATTGAAATCACCGCGAACCGACTCATCACCGGCTTCTTTCATAGCATAATCGTGATGAGAGCCCTCCCAGTCATTTAGCTGCTCGCCGTGACAGGACCCGCAGGTCTCGTCTCCGACAAACAGGTGATCATCCGGCATTTCCGAAGGGCCGGAAGAAGTATCATTATACTCATCCGAACTGCAGCTGTAGAAGATTCCCGCTGCCATAAAAGTGACAAGGAGACTTGCAGATATTATCAATGGTGAAATCTTTAGCGGGTACAGCTTCATATGTCTGTTTTAGTCATTCTCTAATTTCTTCCTACTTTATAAGCCTCCATTTATTACTCCAACAGCTGAACAACTTCCGTATGCCCGTTATTTCGTGCAAAATCCAGAGCGGTTTCATCGTCATCATCTTTTAAATCCGGATCTGCTCCGTGATTCAGCAGTGTTTGTACCACTTCTGCATGTCCGCCGGCAGCCGCAAACATCAATGACGTCCATCTCTCCACATTGTCTGTAGCATTAGGCTCGGCACCTTCTTTCAACAACAGTTCCACCGTTTCGGGGTAGGGTCCGCTGGCGGCAAAAATAAGGGGTGTGCGGCCTTCCCTGTTTTCTTTTTCAATGTCGGCACCTGCATCCAACAAGAACTTCACAACTGTTGTGTGACCGTTAAATGAAGCCAGCATCAATGGTGTACGTCCTTCCGGATCCGCCTGATCCATATCCATTCCCTGATCCGCAGCTTTTTGTACTTTGTCGAATTTTCCATTTAAGGCAGCACCCATCAGATCATCAAATGACAGAGATGAGCCCGGAATACTTTCACCGGAACGTTCCTGGGAATTCGCTCCCTGCTCCTGATTGTTGTCTCCTTCTCCACAGGCAGTAAGGAACAGAAAACTGAAAAAGATTACGTAAATATACTTGTCATAGGAAAAAATCATCATAAATATAAGTCTTTGTTAAAAAGTGAACAATTATGTGCAATCTCCAATTGCAGTCTTATTCACCTGTTTGTGGTAATTCCGCTCCGGTCTCTTCTGAGAGCTGTTCCATTTTTTTCCGCAACTGGTCCACGATCTCAGGGTTATCTTCGGCCCTGTTCCAACGTTCGCCCGGATCGTCCTGCATGTTGAACAGCTCCGGCTCCCCGCCGGCCAATCTCAGCTTCCATGGACCTTCGCGATAAGCCTGCAGCTCGCCCCTCAGAAAATAAGGATATTCCTTTCGCGGCGAATCTTCACTTTCGCCGGCCAAAAACGGCATCAGGTCATACCCATCCAGGGTATGACCGGGAAGTTCTGCACCAGCCACCTCCAGCAGTGTCCGGTAAATATCGGGCATACCGGCAAGTTCGCTGATCACCTGACCGGACGAAATATAACCGGGCCATTTGATCATCGCCGGCACCCTTGTCCCTCCTTCATAAGTGGTCGCCTTGGAACCGCGCAATGGTCCGGATGAACCGGTATGCCAGTGCTTGTTTCCTTCCTGCAACATGCGGTCGGGCAAATCGTTCCAGGGTCCGTTATCTGATGCAAAAAACACAATAGTATTATTGGCAAATCCATGCTCCCGGAGGGCTTCCAACACCTCTCCCACGCTCCAGTCGATGGTTTCAATTACATCTCCGTAAAATCCGCCATCCGATTGCCCCCGGAATTCTTCAGTCGTGTGAATCGGAAGATGCGGCATATTATAAGCCAAGTAAAAGAAAAATGGCTGATCCCCATCGGCGTGGGTTTCAATAAAATTGACCGCCTCTTCGGTATAACGAACCGTCAGCGAGTCCTGGTTGATCGGATGCTCTACCATCTCAGTCCCCCGGTACAATCCCAGCGGCTCTTCTGTCTGTACCCACGGCTTGCGATAGTCATTGGAGTAGGGTAATCCGAACCAACTGTCAAACCCCTGGTTGGTCGGAAGAAATTTTTCCTGCATATAACCCAGGTGCCACTTTCCCGCCATGCCGGTGGCGTATCCTGCCTGCTGAAGCCCTTCGGCCAGTGTAAGCTCGCTGTCGGGCAAACCGCCTTCCACGTCGGATCCGGTACTCCCGCCCAAGTCGACGCGAGGCATGTGCCGACCGGTCAACAGTTCAGTTCGCGACGGAACACACCATGCAGCGGTTAAGAACGAGGTAAACCGCACGCCCTGGTCGGCCAGTCCGTCGATACTCGGGGTATCTATTGTGGGATTTCCATAGCTGCCAATATCGCCGTATCCCATGTCATCGGTTAACAGAATTACGATATTGGGTGGAGATGATTGTTCCGTCTCTGTTTCCTCACAGCCGGTTAATCCGGTACTTAGGATAAGAGCTAAAATTATATATCCTGTTTTAGATGACAGGAAGCTTTTAGGTGGTTCAATTTTCTTTTTCATATTTGTCCTCTTTGGTAAAAATCCTGAATTAACAACTATGTGCCAGGTTGTCCGCCGGCTGGCGGATCAGCATCTAAGCAGGTAATTCTATAAAAGCTTTATTTTACTATTGGTGCTGAAATAACTATCAATTTTGTCTGGCTAATTAATAGAACATTGTAAATTGCTTCATTAAAATCAGTTACTGTTCATTTTTTTAACGACAAAAAAACGAACCAAAAAAGTCGCCGGCTGATGAATCCTTGTCGGCGGCATCGGTCGGTACGCGGGATAATTCCAATGGTCCTTCACATTCAACAGTTGCTTCGGAGGTCTCACCGGTGTGAAATTATCCACCTCGCGCATCAACCTGCGCCTGTTCCCTCCAACGATTCAAAGGCCGGAGATTTAAACAGCTTAATTTAAGTTTTTGCTAATAATAATATGAAGCAATATTAAGTTATTCGCGCTTCCTTAGAGGGCTGACTGTATTTAAAGAAAACAAAGCTGCGGAGCAGAGCACCGCTTAACTCCAGCTGCCTCTTACGAATTGGTGGCATTCCGCAGCAGAGCTACGGAATGAGATAAAGGTTGTTAAATATTAAAATCAATTTCCCAATAGCTTTTCTGAAACTCTGAAGACATAATTTCTTGTTCCGTCCGAGTCTTCGTATTTCTTATTCAGCGTCTGAATGATATTCGACAGGTTCGCGGATAGCGGTTGATCGAATATCTCCAGCAGATTCAACGCCCGCAATTTAACATGATCGTCGGAATCCTGCAGAGCTTCTTCAATGATATCAAATGCTGCGGTTTGTCGATCCAGGGCATACAGCGCTTCGGCAACGGCCACACGGACTACACCGGAAGGATCATCCGCCTGCTGCATCAACCGTTCTTCGTAAGCGGATGCATATTCATGACCTATCGCAAGTCCAAGTGCCGCCCAATAGCGCACCGAGGGATCATTGTGATCCAGCAGTTCTGTCAGCTGTTCTATATTCTCCTGTTCACCCAGGGAGACCATTTCAGCCGTTTCGATAATTTCTTCAAGCGGAATATCATCTTCACGAACTGCCTCGTACAGCGTCCGCTCCCCGTGCAGGTTGTCGAGAATACCTTCCGGGATAAATCCCAGGTCCCTGATTTCGCGGATCCATTCGGCATTCGTCTCACGCATGCGCCTGAGATCATCTTCATATTCCGGGTCATCCGCCAGATTATGGATAGTATATGGATCCTCTGATAAGTCATACAGTTCTTCAACCGGCTTGGGTTCAAAAAAACGCTGCTGGACCTCATCCAGATTTCCTTTTTCGTACTCCTCTTCCCAGCTCCGCATTGACGGGGCTCTCCACAGGTATTCCAGGTACTGTCCGTAGATACGCTGGGGCATGTAATTCCGGACATACAGCATCTCCTTATCATGTACCGCCCGGATCAAATCATATTTCTCATCCATACGCCCGCGGTAGGTGTGCACATAATCCCGGGGCTCAGCTTCATATTCGCCTAAAAACGGTTTGCCGTCCATAAACTCCGGCGGCTCGATGCCCGCCAGGCTCAGCACGGTGGCGGGAAAATCCACAAATGAGACCAGCCGGTCTGAGCGTTTTTCCTCAGGAGCCAGATATTCATATTTGGGCGGGACATAAACAACCAGCGGAACCTGCAGGCCCCGTTGATTCATGTACCGTTTAGAGCCGGGCAATACACCGCCGTGATCGCTATAATAGAAAATGATCGTATTTTCAGCTTCGCCCGATTGTTCCAGTTCTTCAAGGATTTCGCCGACCTGAGCATCCATTTGTGTAATTTTATCATAATAGTGGGCCCAATCCACTTTAACTGCCTCCGTCTGCGGATGGTACGGCGGAATGGGTACCTCCTCCGGATCGTGCATCAATGTATCGAACGGGTGATGAAGGCTGCTCTCGTGACTGATCGTGATGTTGCGAACGTGAAAAAACGGCTGTCCCTCTTCCCGGTCTCTGTAATGGGCTTCACCACTGGATTCGTGCCAGGCCTCCGGCTGGTCCACCGTATTATAATCCTTCTTCCGGTTGTTGGTGGTGTGATAGCCGGCATCCTGAAAGTATTTCGGAAAGAAGCGAATTTCTCCAGGTACAGGATAGGTGCTCCGCATATTTTCAGTACCCATCCGGTTGGCGTACGTGCCGGTGATCAGCGTAAACCGTGATGGAGCACAAACTGGTGTCGTGGCATAGGCGTTTTCGTAGACAGTTCCCTGCGCGGCCAGCCGGTCGATATTCGGGGTATTGGCATAATCATCACCATATGCACCGATAAAAGGACTGTTGTCCTCGCTGGTGATCCACAGGATGTTGGGTTGGTCGTTGCTTGACAACTGGGGACCTTCACAGCTGTATAGCGTAGTAATCAATAACGTGATTAACCCCAATTGCACAATAAACTTCCAAATTTCCGTCTGATTATTTTTCATGATTCGATTCATTTAATTTTCAAATCATACTCTGTTATCTGTTCATATCATCGGATACAATAAATTTTCCTTTCTTTTCTATATAAGACAGAGAGTTGTCTATAACAAATGACGGATCGATATTTATAAGCCGAAGCGGGTTATAAAAACCCACTTCAAGTAGTTCATCCGGTTCCAGCAACTCCAGCGAAAGCAGATAATTCATGCATTCGATCATGGTCGAAGAGGACCCTACCAAATAGCCGGTTTCAGGGTTGTGCAAACGGCCCGACGCTTCCAGTACAACATCATTGCCAAGGGCAGTGTACCTGCCGGGCGGAAGACCGGCAATGGGAGATGCATCACTCACGACGATAACCCTGGACGGTTCTTTGGTACGAATAACTGTTTTAAGAACCGCAGGCGGCAGATGATGGCCGTCGGTAATTACCATCGCCGCCAGGTCATCATTGGCAAGGCCGGACCATATGGGATTATCATGCCGGGGCAGAAATCCTGGCACACCATTTCCCAAATGAGTAAGGGATTGGGCTCCGGAATTGCCCAGCCTTCTAATTTCATCCTCTGAAGCCATTTGATGCCCCAGGGAAACCGTAATGCCCAACTTTAGTGCATGTTCGCATAAAACCTCCGCACCTTCACCCTCTGCAGCGATAGTTATCAGTTTTATTTTTTCACCTGACCATTGATATAGTTTCTCCAGAAATTCAACATCCGGTTTCCGGACCCACCGGGCATTGTGAGCACCCCGGGCACCATCTTCAGGGGAAATAAAAGGACCTTCCAGATGAATACCGGCCACATGCCCTTCAAGATTTTCTTGGCTCATAGCACCGGCTATCAATTTGAGATTCCGCTCATATATATGATCCGAAGAACTGATTATAGTAGGTAAAAATACCACTGTCCCCTGCCTGATTAACTCTTTACAGGCAAATACAAAACGTTCCTTTGTCAGATCCGAACTTGAAAAGTCAACGCCTTTATACCCATTCACCTGAAGATCAACAAATCCCGGAATTTCCATATCAGGTTTTTATTATTATGATTTAACGCTTTTGAGTGGTTAAAGCTTTATTGGGAAAAACTATACTTGCACGTTTTTACTAAATTGGAATATATCATTCATCAAACTCCGAAGGAGTTAAACATGAATAGCCCCCTGCGAAGCTGGGGGTCAACATCAAAGAGGGAGACAATCAACCCCGAAGCGGGTTGAATCGGCAGAGTTGTTAGTAAAATACAGATCTCGTCCCATTTCGAAATGATTTGATATCTTTCATAGGTAGATAATAATTTAAAATATTAGATCATAAGTACCCATACACAAATTCTATATCAAATTATCTTTAGTACAAAGCACAGAAAGCCAACGCTGATTAAAGAGAACCGGGAAGAACTTTTTAAATATATCTGGGGAATATTAAAAAACAAGAAATGCCATTTATATCGTGTGAATGGTGTTGGAGACCATCTCCATATTGTCACACATATTCATCCAACCATTGCTCTGTCTGATTTGGTAAAAGATATCAAACTGGGATGCAGCGCATATATTAAATCAAAAGTCTTGTTTCCGGCATTTGCCGGTTGGCAAGAAGGATATTCTGCGTTTACCTATACTATTAAAGAGAAGGATCTATTGATTAATTATGTTAAAAATCAGGAAAGCCATCATAAAATAACAACCTTCAAAGAAGAATTGATGGCACTACTGCAGCAACATCAGGTTGACTTCGATGAGAAATATCTGCTTTAATAAAGTCCCTTGTTTATTCAACCCGCTCCGGGGTTGGCTGTCATTGGTGAATCGGTTACCCCGCATTGCATACGGGGCTATTCACATTTAATCCCTTCGGGATTTGGG
>CAZPWQ010000150.1:0-7056 GCA_964590495.1 uncultured Balneolaceae bacterium | reverse complement strand
GTGCCTTCGCTTATCATATTGACTGAAGGCAGGTTTTTACCCGTATTAGTTGAACTCATAGAGGCTGTCTTTTTCTTTTTATTATTGTTAAACATATACTACTCAAGAATTTAATAAATAAGAATTAGGATTTTGAGGAACACCATTTTTCCATATTTCAAGATGCAAATGGGGGCCGGTGCTTAACACACCGGTATCTCCTGCGGTACCCAGAATATCACCTTTTAAAACAATATCACCAACCGATTTGGAGAGACCGGTTGCGTGCTTGTAAACCACTACAATGCCGTTGCTGTGCTGTATATGTAATATATAACCATAATTGATTGTCCAATCCTGGTTAATAACCGCACCATCGGCTATTGCTCTAAAAGGGGTATCATTTTTTACGGCTATATCGATCCCATAGTGTCCCGTTTCCGGATTATAGCCCCGCGTAAATGTCCCTTCCACCGGAAAAGAAGTTGGGAATTCAGGTACATTTTTAAAAATACCTGAAAAAATAATTTCATTTTCAGAAATCATCCGCTCACTTTGTACGTGATTACCTGCGCTGGGTTCCCAGTTAATTCTGCCCTGCTGTTCCATGGGATAACTGCTTGTAAAATCATTGATCGCAAACGCTGTATCAATGTCGGAGGCTATAACCTCCCTCATTTCCGACAGGTGTACGTCCCTTGCATGCAAAGAATCCTGTAAAGCCGCTACCTGTTGAGAAACTTCGACCACACGTTCCCTTAACTCAGAATCTTCACTGTTATATATAAGAGTCCCCAAAGGAGTCAACGTTACAAGAAAAAAGGTAATCAGAAAGGTTGCTCCGATTATACCATAGATTACATACCATAGCTTAACCGGCTTGAAGTGGTATGAAGTCGAGGATTCCGGCTCATCATCATCAAAGAGAATGAATGTCAGATCCCGGTGTTTATTATCAAATATGCGTTTTAGAAAATCGAGCATCGGTTATATCATATTATGCTTCAGGTGTCGGTCCCCGGTAATTGAACGGTATGTCAAACTGTTCGCTGCCGGTTATCTGACCGTGTTCATTTTCGAAACGGCTTACGTTTTCCGCCAGTGCATTGGCCAGCCTTTTGGCATGATCGGGGGTCAAGACCATACGTTTAACCACTTTGGCTTTCGTAGCTCCAGGCATTACCGAAATAAAATCAAGGATAAATTCCGAGGCCGAATGGGATATCATCACCAGATTGGAATAAGTACCCGTTGCCTCCTCTTCAGGCAGTTCAATTTGCATTTGTCCTTGTTTGATATCATCCTTCTTGTCAGCCATAATAACATGTAAATAGTTAAACTTTATGCTTAATTAGTTTCTAAAAAACCTTTTTCCTTCATCCAGTTGTCATTGAATATTTTGGAAACATAACGTGTGCCACTGTCGGGCAGAATAATGACCATCACATCATCTTCATCAAAATCATTGTTGCGTGCATATTCAAACGCACCGTGAACTGCTGACCCGCACGACCCGCCGACAAAAAGAGCTTCTTCTTTAGCCAGAGCCCGGGTCATCTGAAAGGCATCCTTGTCGTCTACCTGCACGACGTCGTCAACCAGATCGAAATTCATGTTTCCGGGAATTATGTCTTCCCCGATTCCTTCCGTTAGATACGGATATATCTGATCTTTATCGAATTCACCCGTTTCAAAATAATGCGTGTACACCGAGCCCTCGCTGTCTACCCCGATCACTTGAATGTTCTCATCCTGTTCTTTCAAAAAACGAGCCACACCCGATATTGTACCACCTGTTCCCATCCCCGCCACATAGTGGGTAACTTTCCCTTCCGTTTGTTCCCAGATTTCAGGACCCGTTGTCTCATAATGTGCTTCGGTATTACTGGGATTATCGTACTGGTTGGGATAATAGGAGTTGGGAATTTCTTCACTCAGCCGCCTGGCAACCGAGTAGTAACTTTCCGGGTCATCGGGCTCAACGTCGGTCGGACATACTTTTACTTCCGCACCGAGCGCCCGCAACAGATCTATTTTTTCCTTGCTTTGCTTGTCGGTTGTAGTAAATATACAGTTATAACCTTTAACTGCTGCAGCAAGAGCAAGGCCCAGCCCGGTATTGCCGGAGGTTCCTTCAATTATCGTACCTCCCGGCTTAATCAAACCTTCCTTTTCAGCATCCTCAATCATTTTTATGCCAATGCGGTCTTTTACACTCTGACCGGGATTAAAATATTCCACTTTAACAAGAATCGTTCCTTTAAACTCCCTGGCAAGGTTGTTCAGCTTGATGAGAGGTGTATTACCAATAGTTTCTAAAATAGAATTATAGTACATCAGTAAAAGATCATTCTTTAAGATGAGATTAATATGAGGCGAAATATAGGAATTTTGCATAATCAACCCGAAAAAGTTTCTGGATAACTTAAATCTACCCTTTATTACCATGGAATACTCTCTTATCTTCTTATTGAACAAAAAAATCTGATAAGACAAAGCAATGTTTGTAGCACAAAAAAAACCCAAAGACTTCGACTGCGGTTATAATCTTGACAAGATGATAGCTTCCCTGCCCCGCATAAAAGATCAGGAAAGGCGGATCGAATATGCAAAACGGGCAGTGGGATTAATCAAACAGAGTCATCCCAACTGGGTGGATGAAGATGGAAAAAGTGAAGCGGCATGGGAACACTTTTTTTACCTGGCGGAATATGATCCTGAAGAGTATGGTATTTACAATCCGTTCAAGAGAAACGAAGACGACGATGCGGAGTAAGGTGGTTTTTTTGCCTCCTATAGCAAATAGAACGCGGATGAGACGGATTATGCCGATAGACACAGATACAGACTTGAGGGATTGAGTTTTGATTTACTGAGGGAACGAGTTTTTCACTGCCAAATGCCGCCGGCTTACTGCATACTGAACATTTTCCCTCCAATGATTAAAAGCCGGCTTTTTATTCTGCCAACCGCCGCACTCCTGCTGCCAAAAATTTATTCTTGGTTAAGAGCCACGATAATTATGTAATTTCCAATTTTCAATTTATATTGAAAGTTATGAAAGGAAAATAACGTAACCAGTGCAATGATCGAAGAACTGATATCAGATATAAAACAGGATTCGGGCTCGCTCACAAGTGAAGCTGAATTTAAAGAGCTGTCTTTATTTCTTTCGGAAGCCTATCAGGATGCTGACACCAAATATGCAACGCTATCACTCCCGATAGATGCTATCGATCCCCTCGCATGTCTGGAGCTGCTCTGGAAATCCGATAAAGATCATTTTTACTGGGAAAACCCTTCCAGCGATCTGGCTATTGCCGGCGGCGGACAACTGGTTGAAATATCTGCTGAAGGGAAAAATCGTTTCAGTGATGTAAGCCGTAGTTTTGAACAACTCAAAAGTGAGACCAGGGAATACACTTCCATCTCTCACTCCTACGCAGGTCTTATGGTTTTTGGCGGCTTCTCTTTTTTTAATGAAGCTTCGAGGGGGATGTGGAAATCTTTTGAACCGGCTTCCCTTATCGCACCCGAATGGCTTCTTTTGAAGGAGGGGAAGTTCTGCATGCTTACCCTTTCAGTTAATTTTTCCGAGTTCAAATCCGAAGAAGCTCTTCTTTTGCATGTTTTCACGCAGCTGCGCCGGTTCAGTTCAAAACTGGATGTCGATACCAATGCCACACTTCACCAGGAAAATTATCACCATTATTTTGATGCAGCCGGGGGTTTATTTACCAACTCGGTTTATCAAAAGTGGACATCCTCTGTTCAACAAGCTAAAAAGCTTATCTCAAAATCCACATTTGAAAAAATTGTGCTGGCACGGAATCTAACCGTTTCGAAACCGGATCGTGTTTCTCCCACACAGGTAATAAATGTTCTCCGCAACCAGTATTCCAAATGTTACTCATTTTTAGTTCACCGTAAAACCGGGGGAACATTCCTGGGATGCACACCCGAACGGCTTGTTTCCATCCACAAAAATTTCGTTCTGACCGAAGCCCTTGCCGGCAGTATGCAGCGGGGCAAAACCGCCACCGAAGATACGATCCTGGAAAAAAGTCTGTCCCAAAGCCTAAAAAACAGAAATGAACATAATTTTGTAATACGGGATATCGAAGAACGGCTCTCCCCTTTTGTAGTAGGCATTGAACGGGACAGCCGCCCGGAAGTTAAAAAACTTACAAACGTACAACATCTTTATACTCCTATTACTGCAAGACTAAAAAACGGAATTGACCCGCTCACATTAATAGAACAGCTACACCCCACTCCTGCCGTCGGGGGATATCCCTGGCCGAAGGCAAAACCTTATATCCGCAGGCTGGAATCGTTTGACCGCGGATGGTATGCTGGTCCTGTCGGCTGGTTGAATTCCAAAGGCGGCGGAGAATTTGCTGTCGGGATCCGAAGCGGACTGCTTAAAGGCGATAAGGCTCATATTTTTGCGGGGTGCGGTATTGTTGAAGATTCTGACCCCGATACGGAATGGGAGGAGACAAATCTGAAACTGATGCCAATGTTGTCAGCTTTGCAATATGACTGATATATCTGCGCAAAATGCCGCTTTTTACTGGGCTACAGTTTTTTTCCGGAGACTTCAACAGCTTGGTATTAAACATGTGGTGATCTCTCCGGGTTCACGATCAACCCCCCTCACTCTTTCTGCTGCCACTAATGATCAATTACAAAAGCACGTTATTCTGGATGAGCGATCGGCGGCATTCACCGCCCTGGGGATAGGCAAGAATTCAAATATGCCGGCCGTACTTATCTGCACTTCAGGGACTGCTCTCGCCAATTACTATCCTGCTGTTATTGAAGCCCGAAAATCGGGTATCCCGCTCATCCTGGCAACAGCCGATCGTCCGCCACATATGCGGGCCACAGGCTCCAATCAGGCTGTCGACCAGCTTAAAATATTCGGTGACTATCCCGTCTTTTTTCATGAAGCAGGTGAACCTGTTATCGGGAAGGAAGATCTCAGCCGATTGTCAATGCTTGCCGGACAGGCTGTCACGGCTTCGCGGGAGCAGCGGGGACCGGTGCATCTGAATTTTCCCTTCCGTAAACCGCTGGAACCGGAAGCGGATTTCCTTCAGGAAATTTCGGATGAGAACAGGGAACGATTAAAAGATCCGACCGCTGAAAGTGACTCACTCTATTCCGGGGAAAAACTCGCTCTCTGGCAAGAGACCGTTGAAAACATATCCAAAGCCGAAAGACCCCTGATCATTGTGGGACCCACAGCACCGGGAGATGACACCGGCACTATCGCAAGCCTGGCCCGGCAGCTTCAGTGCCCTGTGATTTCTGAGTCATCGATAGATTACGTATTCACAATCGCCGGTTATAATGCTTTTTTAAGTAATGAAAATGTGCGTACCAATCTGGCTCCCGATCTCATACTCCGGTTCGGATTTCAGCCGACATCAAAAGGAATAACTTCGGCTTTAAAGCAGTGGTCACCGGATCACCATATCCACTTCGCCGGCAGCCACGATTGGCATGACGCTACCTTTTCTATAACCCGGCGTATTCCCTGGATGGGCCGGAAACTCTCATTCCCGGAATTTACCGGCTCTGTCGTCAAAGGATGGACGAAACGATGGCAGGAAGCAGGGACCGCCTTTTTAAACAGGTATGAAGAGGTATTCAGCAAAATCGGAACCATCACCGACGGACACGTCTACCGTCATTTTACACCCCAGATTTCGCGGGAGCATTTCATCACCGTTTCCAACTCTTTTCCTGCCCGTGATATACATCTTTTCGGAAAACAGGATCCGGCAATACCGCTCTTTCTGAATCGGGGCACCAGCGGCATTGATGGAGTAACTTCAACGGCTATGGGGATATCTATCAGCTCCGACCGGCCGGGAGTTTTATTTACAGGTGATCTCGCTTTCCTGCACGACAGCAATGCACTTCTCAACCATAGACTGTTAATACAGCCGCTTGCTGTTATTATCATCGACAACAGCGGGGGATCCGTTTTTCGTATGCTGCCCGTCCAGCAACATGAGCAGTATTTTCAGACCTATTTTGAAACACCACAATCTGTAGATATTGAACAACTTGCCGGTTCACACGGGCTCCCCTACTACCGCGCAACGTCTATTGAGACTTTGCACAAAATTGATTTACAAAGGATCTTTAAGCAGCATAAGGGACTCAGCATCATTGAATGTAAAACCGATGCGGAAGCTTCAATGAAACTTCGCAACCAACTTTGGGGAAGTGCCTGATGAAACTGACTGTCCGCAACTGTACATACCATCTGGATATTCACCGGCAGAAAAATGATTTACCCACTCTGCTGCTCTTGCACGGATTTATGGGCAGCGGACGTGTTTTTGATCATCTGATTGATCGCTTGGAAGAATTCTGCAATCCGGTAACGCTTGATTTAATCGGTCACGGAAAAACCGGAATGCCTGCTGAAACCGCTCGTTTTACCGTTTCCGAACAGATCAGGGATCTTCATAAGATCATCAATCAGCTGGAACCGGGAAAGATCTATCTCCACGGCTACAGTATGGGGGGACGACTCGCATTGCGTTATGCGATTGAATATCAGGACGAATTAAAGGGACTGATACTGGAAAGTACCAATTACGGTATTGAGGATACGCAGCACAAAACCGAGCGTGAAGAGCTGGATGAGGAGCGGGCACAACAGATAGAAAAAGATTTTGGATATTTTTTGAAAGAGTGGTCTAACCTGCCGCTCTTTAATACTGGTTTATCAACGCCCGAGGATCTTCGTGACACCTATAACAGTGTACAGCGGGAACAGGATGAATATGCTATGGCAAACAGTCTGCGGGGGTTCGGTACCGCGAAAATGCCTTCGGTAAGGAGTAAACTTACCGAACTGAAACTTCCGGTACTGTTACTGGCCGGAGAGGCGGACGAAAAATACTGCCGGATTATGAAAGAAATCTCCGGTCTTTTAACGCAAAGCCGCTTTGAAATAGTGAAAGATGCCGGACACCGCGTGCACCTGGAAAACCCGGATTCTTTTGTTGAACGGCTGAGGTTGTTTGTTGAGAATTGAGGGTATAAGGGTAT
>CAZPWQ010000149.1:0-7076 GCA_964590495.1 uncultured Balneolaceae bacterium | reverse complement strand
GGAATCCCGCAATGTCGACATAAACTCTACAAGATCGCGGAGTTCGCCGGGCGTAAGTATAGTTCCCATGGGCGGCATTCCTGATGGTGAATTTATTCGTTCGCTGATGTCAGTCTTATCAACAGTACTCTTTTCACCGCCAGAGGTTACAATTACATGAGAATCAGTTTCATCGCTCAACACACCGCGAACGGTGTCGCCGTTTTGCAGTATCAGCGTGACGGTTCCGAAGCCGGGTGCAATTTGAACGTCGGGATCGACCATTGCCCGCAACATATCCTCCCGTGCAAGACGGCTGCCGACAGAACTGAGATCCGGTCCTGCTTCACCTCCCTCTCCGTTAATAACGTGACACCGGATACACTGGGCAGCTTCATTTCGATAAAAAATCCTCCGCCCTGATTCTGCATCACCGCCATAAAGCGATTTGCGGTAAACCGATACCGAATCTTCTCCGTCTCTCTCCGATCGATAAGCCTGCAGTTTATCCTTTAGAAGCTCTGAACCTGCTGATTCTACCGCCCGTAACAGTTCAAGTTCAACCTCCCGGTCAAGCTTTCCACTGATCAGTAACTGCATTTGCCGATTCAGTAATTCATGAGCATGGGGATCATCAATGCTACCCAGGGTATTCAAAGCAGCCTGACGCTCATCCACAGTTCCGTTTTCGAGTACCGGCTCAATCAATCCAACCATACTCTCTTCGGGTATATTCAGTCCGGTAAGTGCACGCAGAGCGTTCATCCGTACCCGTTGCTCTTCGTCTTCCAGTGCAGCAAAAACAGCTTCTTCAATGTCATCATGCTCCATATCTATCAACGCCTGCAGGGATGCGATTCTAACCTCCGGCGACGGATCTTCCCCGATTAAATTCATAACCCCGGGAATAGCAGCTTCATATTGTAGACTGCTGACCGCTTCCAAACCCGCAATTTTCACATTGTTGCTTCCATTATCCAGAATATCATCAATAACCATGGCAAGTGCCTGATTTGCAAATGCCGGGTCGTTTTCCACCTTTCCTCTCGGTTCACCAGTTACGCGGTCAAGCTCTGATGATTCTGTCCAAACCGCAAGCGTCTGCAATGCCTCAACTTTCAAAGATTCCGGGATATTATTCCTGACGGAAAACTCCGCCAGCCTTCGCGCCGCTTCTTCCGTACCCCGGTAAAGATTGGCGTTGATTGCCCGCCTCAGGAGAGGTTCGTTCGTAAACCGGTCCTGTTCAATCATTCCGGCAAGAGCTTCGAGTCCATCTTCAATAAATGCATCATCGTTGATGGCACGGGCGGTATTTGTAACAATAAATTCGTCTTCATCGTCCAAAAAGCGAATTACGCCGGGATCCTCCAGCCGCTTCAATGCTACCACGGCAGCAATCCGTACTGCCCGAGAAGTATGATCGGACAAATCCGCCAGTTCACCGGCATCGCCTATCCTTGCCAGAGCAATGGCCCCGCCATGCCGCAAATAGACATCTTCATCATTATTCGCTTCAAGCATACTCACAATGGGTTTCATTGCCGGCTGCCATGAAAGCCTTCCCAGCGCTTCTGCAGCAAAAAATTGTACCCGGGGATTTCTATCTGTCAGAAGTGGTATCAGGTCTTCCCCGGCCGGTTCATACCGGACATCCCCCAGCATTTTAGCAGCCTGTGCACGAATTTCAGGATCTTCATCCTTCAGCAGTGGGATCAGCGGTTCAACAGCATCGGGAATCCTGCGGCCCATTTGTGCCAGTCCCCAGATCCCGTGAATTCTTTGTAGCTGGGGGTTATCCTCGACAAGAGCTTCTTTGAATATCTCTGTAACGTCTCTGGCGGCAAGTTCAAACTGGGCCTTTTGGCGTACTCTCATATCGGCATGAGCCAACAACTCAAGCAGTTCTCCCGAAGAACGGTCGCTGAAATCCTCAGCCATAAGGTTTTTTGTTATGGCACGGACAGATGATTCTGCATCGGCAGGAGAGTCCAGTTTCCAAATTCTGCCTTCTCCATTCAGCGCCCATCCTTCTATCCAGTCGGCAAAATAGAGAGCACCATCCGGACCAAAATCCAAACCCGTTGCCTGCAACCCTTGCATAACTTGTATGTCCCGGTCCAATTCAAAAGAAGCACCGCTCTGTTTTAAGGTAAAGGCATTGATGCCGGACTGCGTGGCCGAACCGACGAATTCCGCTACAAAAAAGTGGTCATTCCACTTTTCGCCCAGTGCTGTACCCGGATTATAGGCCATTCCCGCGGGACCATCGTGAAACCGGGCAAGCGGTGGCAACAGATGGGCAGCCTGCTCTTCGAAATGCGGCTTATAATACTCTTCATCCATCAGCACTTTATAATCGTTGTTCTTTGGATCGTTGTACTTACCAAACTGCCAGTTCAGCCGCCAGCCGCTGTCGGATCCATTCACTACATAAATCAGCCGTTCATATTCACCGGCATGATCGCCGTCATTATCCACAGTGATCAGGTTCCCGTATTTGTCGAATGTAAACTCATGCGTATTTCGAAATCCCCTGGCATATACTTCGAAGTTGCTACCGTCCGGCTCGGATCGAACGATAACGCCCTGGCGTGGATAGTGCCATTTTTTACCCTCTGCATCTGACACACTCATGCCGCGGTCGCCGATAGCCCAGTAGATGCGTCCGTCAGGCCCTGTTGTCAGGCCCGAAATTCCATGTCCGCCGAATCCGATATTCACCCCGTAACCGTGACTGATCGACTCCATTTGGTTTCCATACCCATCACTATTCGTATCTTTTATTCGCCACAGATCAGGTGCCACGCCCAAAAATACATCCTCTTCATGATAGTGTACAGCCCCTGCCACATCGCTGATTTCTTCATTGAAATTACGGGCGAATAGTTGTGCCCGGTTGGCATATCCGTTGCCGGTTAAATCCTCAAGTCTAAAAACCGATTCTTTCTTCACCGTCAGGTCGTGCCAGTCGCGGGATCCGTCTTCATTAAAATCGTTCAGCCAGCTGTTTTCCCGGCTGCGTTCGGGCGATAATTCCCGGTGCAAAAAATCCCCGCGATCCTCCACCGTTTCAAATCCCACAGATTCAATCATCCATTCCCGGTGTCCCCGGATATCGAGTTCCGAGGTTCTTCTTCGTTCGGTAACCGTTACCAGTACACGCCCGAGATCGTCGACATCAATTGCCACCGGATCTCTAACCAGCTTTTCCGATGCCCACAGCGTGATATCAAGGTCTTCTTGCAGGGAAGGAGAGAGTTCACTGGTCAATTTTTCTGAATATTGCTCAGCATCCTCATCTTCCACAGTAAGTATCACGCTCTCCCGTTCTTCCTGGCCACAACCATACAAGACTGTCAGCAGTAAAAAAATGAAGGTTATTTTAGCAAAAAAGAAACTGCCGGATATCTGCTGCATATATTAAACTTCAAACTTTCATATTCTTTTTTATGTCATTTCGGATTTATAACCTTCCAACAGCCCAGAGTATGCCGTTTGCAACTTTATCCAGAAACACGTTCTCTTCAAAAGTCTCATTATTGTGACCGAGAGTCGTTGCAAACACACGGGTATTATTCAATTCGTGGGTCCAGGTAACGGTATGGTACTCTTCGGTCTCTTGTCCGTACGCCCTTGCAAGCGGCGTGATATCCCCCCAAGTCTTTTCAATGATATAAACTTCATCTTGCGGTGATGTCCAAACTTCCGGAAAACCTTCCATGACCGGGTGGTCGGGGGCCAGATTCTCCACTTCGAAGCGCCGCTGACCTTCATGGCTCATCGACTGAAGTCCCATAAATTCAAACCACGGGTCAGCCGGTTCTGCATACCGGTAGCTGTGAACCGAAGCGTGAATCAATACCGCCGGAGTGCCCATGTGGTGCTTCACAAATTGTGCAACATAATCGGGATCCGTTACCCGGCCGAAACCTGTATTGTGAACGACGACGTCGTAATCTTTTGCCCAGTTCTCTTCCTGAAAAACCGATACGTGGTAGTCGGGTTCCCCGTCACCTTCGTGGATGACGGTCCATTCGATCTTATCTCCAAGCCGTTCGCTGATTCCCTGCGTCAGCAGTTCTTCCTGGGCTTCATAATCGTGCCATCCGCCGCCGGTGATCAACAGTGCCTGAATCGGGGACTGTTTTTCCTGAGAAAATGAAACGTAGGTAAGCCCTATTAAAAAAACGAGGAGTGAAGCGACCGGAAAAAAATTCTTCATTTAAAATTATGTTTAATGTATTAACATTTTGCTGTTTGTTGCTATTATCCTGCAACCCCTCTTGCGTCTCCCCTTAATAAGGGGAGAATTATTTGTTTGCTTTCCAACATATGCAGTTACTAAATAAAATCCCCTCCTTATGAAGGAGGGGTGCAGGGGTGGTTGCCTTCATTGATTGCAAACTACTTGTAACTTCAGCTATCAATATTCATTCAAATAAGATCCATATTTTAAAACCTCACCGGATCACCGCCTCGTGAGAATGCTCTTCGTTAAACGGCAATGCTTTATCCCCATCCAGGCCGAGCCGCTCGTTAATAGCCCTCAGATTATGATCCACCCCGATCTCACTGCCCGGAATGAATCCCGGCATGGTTATTACCTGCGCCAGGACACCATTAACTCCACGATGCATCACACCGCGTGGCAGGTAGACCAAATCACCGACCTCTAATTCATATTCCTCGATCAGATCGTCTGCCTGCGACTCCTTCACTTTCTCCGGATTTATAATCTGATCCACCTTTTCACTGGTGATAATTTTGGCTCCGGGCTTGACCATCTGGACAAGATAAAATTCATCGAACCCTCCGTCAACAGGATGATAATGGCTGAATGAATCATAAATTCTTACCCGGTGTGCATTCAGGGCATGATAAATATAATCACCCACGTCTTTCTTCCAGGTTAACAGAATTCTCCTGTAGGCATCAATATCTGTTGCACAACCTCCCGGCACATCTGTTATATTCGAATCCCAATCGGGACGTATAAAAGAGGGAAGTTCATTTTCCGGATGTTCAGGAACTTTAAAGGCAAGAAATCCCACTTCAACATCGGTCTGCATTTTTTCACCTTTGCGCAGAATCAGGATGTCGCCCACGGTGGCCTCGGATTCCTCTCGAGAACCGGACGCTCCGATGATCGTTGCCTGCGCCTTCACATCCGGGTACGTTACTCCATCTTTCGTTACCCCTTCTATTGCCTGAACAAACAGAACCTGCGTATAATCCCGGGGGTCCACATTGCGAACTCCGGATAAATATGTCATATCGTAACCGGGATTCCTTTTCTTAAACACTTTACGAATGGATTCGAAATTCTCTGCATCCTCACCGTTGCTCAAATTCACGATCTGCACCTTGTCCTGCTGTGCCTGTGAGTAAGACATTGTCATCATCATAATGAACAGTGCTAAAAAAATTGTTAATGAAAAATCTGTCATGGCCTCAACGCCCGGTAACTTTAATGGTTAAATTAATCATATATATCTTCTCAGGTAATTCAAGAACATTCCTTGCGGATTATCTGTTTCCTTATAATACCCTGCTGAAAAAGATCATATGAAAGGTACATAACTATTTACCCCTTCACCATATTCAACTTCAGTCGAAAGTTGGAAATAGACTCTTCAGTTCTTCAACAGATACCTGTCGACCGTATTGCGACAACTCGAACGATTCGGCATATCGAATGTTTTTTCCAGCCTCTTCCCCATATAATTCAATAAGTTCATCGCGAAACGAATTTGCCTGGCTTTCCGAACGTTTTTTGATCTCATTGATCCGCATTTCCATCCTCGTACTTTCGTCGTCAGGAACCTCCCCGCGAGTACCCCATGTCCATGATTCTTTATCGGAAAACTGGGATGGCATCTGTTCGACAGCTTTCCATTTTTTGGCGGCCGCATCATCTATTCCCACGACAAAATCCGGCTGAAAGGGGTAAGGCTTCTCAAAATGATCATAATAATAGAGTACAACCGGATTTCGCGGAACCGGGGGTGTGTCGGGCGTGAAAAACCGGGCCTGCACAAGAATGGTAGCATCATCAACAAGTATCCCGCTGTAGCGGTGGTCGGGATGATAGTCATACCTCCGGTGGACCATAACAATATCGGCCTGCCACTCGCGAATCAGCCTTGCCACTTTTTTCCTGTTTTCCAGTGAAGGCATCAGTTCACCATCGTGGATGTCCAGGACTTCGGTATCTATTCCCAGCTCACCGGCTGCTTTCTCCACTTCCTTTTGACGTCTTAGGGCAAGTTCGCCCCCTGACATTCCAAAGTGCCCGATATCTCCATTGGTCATCGAAACGCATTTGAACTCATGCCCTGCCTCGGCCCAGAGAGCAGCTACTCCTCCGGAATTTAATTCGCAGTCATCCGGGTGTGCCCCGAATGCGATAATGCGGAGAGCATCCTCATCTGAAACCTGACCTCGTGAGTCTATGGGTGCCAGGAGAAGGGAGACAACAGTTGCCATTAGTAATAAATATGGCCGGCGAGTCAAATCTTTAAAATATTCCATAATTCGATGTTTGATTATAATTCGCGAATAGTGCGTAATCATTTAATTTCATTAGTAGCAGAGTTCATAGTTATATCTAATCATCTTCTAACCCAATGAAGCAAGACTGTTAAGTTCTCGTCCACAAACCTGTGTCGTCCTCGTAGAAGTTATGTAATTCGTTGACAGTTTTGGTTAAATGGTTACGAAAGTCCCCTCTCGAGAGGGCTGGCCGCCGTGACTTTCGGCGGTCGGGGTGTGTCAGTGCTATTATTTTTTATTCTTTCAGACTATTTTTGTTGTGCCTCCTTTTTCGAGTTCTATATCCATAGCCGGCTTGTTGTTTTTCCAGGCGCCCCCGGTAAAATCAGGGACGTCCAGCGTCTTGGATTTATTAGCTACCGACCGCTCGCTTAACGGTATGACGGAACTCCACAAGGCGGCATCATACACATTCATATCAAGGGGCAAACCGTTGCGGAGACAATCGATCAGGCGCCAGTCCATAAGTGTATCCATACCACCATGCCCGCCGACCTGCCGGGCCATTTCACCCACTTTTTTCGTAATTTCAGGTGTATATT
>CAZPWQ010000148.1:1391-7078 GCA_964590495.1 uncultured Balneolaceae bacterium | reverse complement strand
AAATAAGCTTCTAATTAGTTTAGGCTTCAATTATAAATATCCAGCGCCATCCCCCTTCGAAGGGGGAGATTCGGGTGGTTTTTCCCCGACAACTGTCGGGGGGATGATTATTCAATATCTAATCCGGTCTCCTTTATTTTTTAAACCAATTATTTCGGATACAACATTATGCATACAATGAAGAAAAAAAGCGGCGGTATTCCATTTCGCTGTTGGCGAACAGTTCTTCTTTTTTACCATCCGGCAGGGCTCCGTGCTGGAATCGCCGTTTTGGAAATACCGGCATCTCCATTCCCGTCACTGCCTTGATTCCCCGCTGTACGATTTCACCTTTGAGGGCATACAGCTCTTCGTGATTCCATCCCGTAAGCTGGATAAACGGGATACCCTCCGAAACCTCAATGACATTCGGCAGGGTATAGGGACTAAAACCAGCAAAATTATAATGCCGTGCCGGCGCGTACGTGCGGACATGTCCACGGCTGAGTCCGCCGGAGTAGGTCAGCGAATGCTTGATCTTGTCGACCCCCCATCCCTCGTGATAGAGCATCTGGTTGTTAAGAACACTCCGGATGGTCAACTCCGGGTTTTCTTCAATGG
Source organism: uncultured Balneolaceae bacterium (assembly GCA_964590495.1). GTDB lineage: Bacteria > Bacteroidota > Rhodothermia > Balneolales > Balneolaceae > CAZPWQ01. The sequence continues at coordinate 6,478 of CAZPWQ010000148.1, read as the reverse complement.
GATAATCCTTCAGGTTTTCATCACCACCGTCGCCGTCAGCAAGATATTTCCAGCCGGGATAACGCTCCCGGATTTTCCTGCAGAGGGCTTCCGTCATGGTAGCCGCTTCCACATCCAGCGATTTATAATCTTCAACAATGCGGATGGTTTTTTTATAGTCGAGCTCACCGGCTGGTATTTCCATAATCTCAAGAAAGAGCGAAAGATCGAGCCGGTCCAAAAATTCAGCTGCCTGTCCGGCATCTGCTCCGCCATCCACCGAGAGTGTGAACGCCTTGAGGCGTTGCGGCGACAGCCCCATTTCCAGCATCAGGTTGTAAAGAACGACAAACACCGAACCGCTGTCGATGCCGCCGGAAAACAGGACACCCACCGGTTCTTTTTCGGGGATGGCTTGAAGCCAGCGCCGGCATTCATGAGCCAGTGCACCGATATATTTTTCCCCGATGGTATCGAGATCGGCATCCATGGAGTTCTGTTTCGGATTGAAAAAGCGTTTGTACTCGGGGCTGGGATCCGGACATCCCACCAGCTGAAGGCGCGTAACATGATGTGCCGGTACCATCCGGGTGTACGAGGGATGAAACTGGTCGTGCAACCCCAGCTCTTTGAGATAGCTGTAGATTTCATCTATCCGTTCGGCCACAATAAGCAGGGGGCCGGAAGCCTGTTTTGCCAGAAAGTAACGCATGGGACGTCCGATCGAACGCGCCATATACACCTGCTTGCCTTTCTTTTTTACAATAGCGAATGAGCCGTCGATCTCTCTGACCTTTTCCGCGTCACCGGATATAACAGCCTCTTCAGCTTCTGCAAGTGACATATTAAAAATAATGTTATGCTCCGGATCGAGCAGGTTTTCAAAATCTTCTACATATTCGTGCTGAACGGCCATAGCTGATGTGTTATTTTTCTTATAGGTTTGGTAAATGCTGATTTATTGAATATAGCAGAAAGCACCGTATCAGTAAAGGAAAGATAGAGGAGGTGGTGAAACATATTTACACATCCTGCAATGAATATTGTGTAAAATATATTCACTTTTTTAAAGCTCAATTATAGCTATTCCAATCAGGAGTTTTCTTCGTCGATAAAAAAGTCCGGCATGCTGATATCCCTTTTTAAATGCCGCTATCGGGCTTCATCAAAGCTTTTCTGGTAAAAAATCTGCGTCAACTGTAAATGGAATATCAGGGATTGGCATATTTGTTGCAATTATTTGCTTGTCTCACTCAGCTATACGTTAGCAGGTAATTAACAAAAAGAGGAAAACTATGGAATCAAGAAAAGACCAGGTTATTATCAGGAGCATAACGCTGTTATTTGTATTTTTCGCTTTGGTTATAGGATTTTACAGTTGCAACACAACAGGTATTGCTGATGTATATCAATTTACGACCGGCGTACAACCGGAAGATGGGGGAACTGTTACACCCTCCGGGGGAGAATTTAATGCCGGTGAAGAGGTTGAGATCAGAGCCGAAGCTTCTGAAGAGTACCGGTTTGTTCACTGGGAGGGTGATCTGGAGGGAAGCGAAAATCCAATAACAGTAACTATAGATGGTGATTTAGAGCTTACCGCAGTTTTTGAACTTAGAGAATACGCACTGAATATTGAGACTCAGGGTGAAGGCATGGTAAGGGAAGAGGTTTTGGAAGAGAGATCCAAAGATTATGAGCACGGAACAGTGGTGGAACTTACCGCGGAACCCCTTGACAACTGGAGGTTTGTTCGCTGGGAAGGTGATCTGGAAGGCGAGGAAAATCCCGCAACAATCGTTATTGAAGAAGAGAAACATGTTTCTGCCGTATTTGAGCGCAGGGAATATGCCTTGAATATCGATACTGAAGGAGAAGGAATGGTAAGCGAAGAGGTCGTAGAGGAGAAAGCAAAAGATTATGAATACGGAACTACCGTCGAATTAACAGCTGAACCTGAAGAGGGTTGGAGTTTTGCTCACTGGGAAGGTGACCTGGAAGGAGATGAAAATCCTGAAACGATAACGGTGGATGAGGAGAAAAATGTCACGGCCGTTTTTGAACGTATGATCATATCTCACGGGTCAGTTGATGGTGTAACTCCTTCCGATGACTCGGGATTCGGGGAACGAAGTTATACGACCTTACAAGCCGACTGGGACGGCCCCGGTGGCGACAAACGCTGGCTCGGGATGAATCTGGGAGCTGTCGAAGAACCGGAGTCGGTTGACGATGATGATCCTGACCGGTCGGGCTGGTATTTTCGTTTTAATCGTGAGCAGGGATATTATCACAACGGTTCGTTCGGAAGAGCCGAAGGATTTCCCACCGGACCTGCGAGCCGTTCTAGTATCCGTGAAGACAGCGATTGGGAAGAAGCAAATGATCCCTGCAGAATATTGTTAGATGGAAGCTGGCGCATACCCACCGAAGCTGAATGGGCAGCTGCGGCCGAAGCGGAAAGTTCAGCAAGTTCAGCATTAAATTTACATGCAGCCGGACGGCTTTCCCCCAGTTTCGGCCATCCGTTGGACAGTCGTGGTGACCTCGGTGTTTACTGGAGCAGTACCCAGTTTAACACGGATAATGCTATAGTTATCGAGATAAACAGTGATGGTGAAATAAGTAAGACGGAACCCCTGCAGAAACATTATGGCGTGCCGGTCCGCTGTATTGAAGATTAGGGGAGATTAAGAGAAGGTGCAAAAATTAAAATGTAAAAGTAGATCCAAAACCCTCCAAGAGTTTGAAACCCTTTGAGGGTTTAATATTAATAATCAAGGGGACGATATGTGTTCAGTGCTAGTAAATACACCAATCTGGAAAAATTTGTAAGGATTTAGCTTCGAAAAATACCTACTAATAAATGAATGCTTAATAGTCGAACCGAAGCTAACTATGCCAGAAAATCGAATCTCCTTAGAACCGGGACAAATGTATCACATCTGGACGCATGCCAATGGCAGTGAAAATCTATTTCGGTCGGAAGAGAACTACCGCTACTTTCTTGAAAAATATAGTCATCATGTGCATCCGGTGGTTCAGACTTTCGCCTATTGCCTGATGCCTAATCATCTTCATCTGATGATCAGGGTGAGAGGCGAAAGAGAGTTGCTGGAGTTTATAAGGAGGAAAAAAGAAGATCCAACCCTCCAAGGGTTTCAAACCCTTGGAGGGTTTAATATTATTAGCCAACAATTCAGCAATCTTTTTAATAGCTATACACAGGCTTTCAATCGAATGTACAACCGAAAGGGCAGCCTTTTTACTCCTAACTTCAATCGAAAACCTATCGATTCGCAATACTATTTCACCCGGCTGATCGCTTATATCCACAACAATCCCGTACATCACGGCTTTGTTGAACATCCGGGAGACTGGCCGTTCAGCAGCTTACACGCTTACCTTCACGACAAAAAGACGAAGCTCAATAAAACGGAATTTTGCGAGTAGAAACGTCTTTAAAGCCATACACCGCAAGTTCAAGCCGGAGAAGCTAATTCCTCTTTTTGAAGATTAGATACATCCCTTTTTTATTGAACTAACAGTTGGTTTATATTAATCCATAGTTCATAAAAACTCTTTGTTTAATCTGATTTACGTGAATCAAAAACTGTCATTCCTGGTGTTCATCTTGTTGCTGCCATTCGGCAACATCTCAGCCCAGGTGGATTATTACACGGAAATCCAGCCTCTTTTCGATGAATACTGTACATCATGCCATGGAGGTATCAGTGGCATTGAATTAAGTACGTACGAATCTACTCTTGAGAGTACGGGAGAACTTTATCAGGAAAAAATGGTTATTCCCGGGGCGCCCGAAGAAAGTCCGCTGGTTGATAAAGTCGAAGCCAATCCCCAATTTGGAGATCGAATGCCCCTGAACCGGCAACCATTGAACAGAGAACAAATCGACCTGATACGCCAGTGGATAGAAGAAGGTGCCGTTAAAACAGCTCCCGACAGGGACGGACTGATTGTAGACCGAACAGATCATTTTAAACTGGTCCAAAATTTTCCAAATCCTTTTGATCGTCAGACAACAATTCGCATCCGGTCTGACCGGGCCGGGGAATACCTGCTGGAGATATACGACCTTCAGGGCCGGATACTGGAGAAGCGGCAGGGGAATTATAATATAGGTGCAACTCATATCAGAGTTGAGATGCAGAAATATTCATCCGGCATATACTTATACCGGGCTGTACTGGCTGCTTCCGGTTTGGAACCGGAAACATTGTCCGGACAAATGATTCTTGTGCGATAAATACAGATAATGGTATATTGTGAATAGATTATCATTTAAATTCCCGGTAGAGAATAATATTCATCTAATTACAGTCAGTTATGAAGTATCCCTTGCCCATTTTTCTGGTTACAATTTTCAGTTTTCTGCTTTCTGGCTGCGGCAGCAGTACCGAAACCGAAGTGGAGGAGCCGGAGGAGAAGATCAGTATCAATGTTCCTGAAGGATTTACCGTTGATCTGTTCGCAGAAAACCTCGATCTGCCGACTTCCATTGCTTTCCCACCGGACGGTTCAAACAGGATGTTTGTAAATGAGTTGCAGTCCGGACGCATATGGATTTATGAAGACGGTGAAAAACTCTCAGAGCCATTCGCCCGGGTGGAAACTGATGTGAGCGGTGATTTTCCGGTGGCCGGTGAAAACGGCTTGCTTGGTCTGACTTTTGACCCGGACTATATTTCAAACGGTTATGTTTACATCACCTATGCCAAACGAATCGATACGGTGGAAGTGGCAACGGTGGCCCGCTTCACAGATGTGAATAATAAGGGAGAAGAGTACGAAGAGTTACTCACCGGTCTTCCCAGCAAACCAGGGCATCAGATCCAAAATCTCACTTTTGGTCCGGATGATATGCTCTATGTATCGATCGGCGATGCGTATGAAGACTCGCTGGCCCAGGATCTGGATGAGTTTCACGGTAAAATCATCAGGATGACGAGGGATGGAGAGGTGCCCGTTGACAATCCTTATGTGAACGACCCGGACGTGGAGAATAAATTTGTGTATGCTTCTGGATTCAGAAACGCCTACGACCTGGTGTTCAGGGAAAATGGCGAGCTGCTTACGACTGATAACGG
>CAZPWQ010000148.1:0-1291 GCA_964590495.1 uncultured Balneolaceae bacterium | reverse complement strand
TGGATACGGAAGCCGAATTCGAGGATTTCGCCATCTTTCAGTTTGGCAACATTGTCAATAATCCACTGGGAGTAACCGAGGGTCCCGACGGCAGCCTTTATGTATCGGATATTTTCCAGGGTAAGATATTCCGCATTCGTTACGATCCGTGACAGGATACAAACCTCCAGGGTATCCAAAACCCTGGAGGTTTTAGAAATTGCTAATTAATTACTGATTCTCCACAGGCAAATCCCAGATATCCACCCGGTTGAGATCGATATAAGGAACTGCCACACGCTGTCTTTGTGTATCTATTCCGATATCGGCGGGTGTGCCGCGTGTTTTAACAGCCACACCGGAATTCTCGCCGGAAATATGCAGGCTTGAATCTACCTGGCTGGCTATTACCCAACTCCCTTCTACTATTTCAATACCATCAAAATTACCACCTTCATCAAGTGTCCTTACTTCATCCAGTTCAGATATGGCGGGGTTCCATGCATAGAAAGTCCTGGCTTCGTTCCAGGGGGCCAGAATCAAAAGTTCTTCTTTTTCATCAAACGTAATGCCATTAGGAGCATGCGGAATGGAAACTACTGCAACTGATACTTCGGAATTTGAAATGCTGAACAATCTGGGGTTTCCTGTATCCGTAACATAGAGCACACCGTCGGGTCCTGCAGCAATATCGTTTAAAAATCCCGGTTCAAACGAGGTGAAATCTACAAAAGCCACCTGTTCTCCCGAATTCCGGTCGAAGCCGTGGATACCGTCAATATCGCACGCCCAAAGAGTATCGCCTGTAATATACATGCCGCGGGGCGCGTGCAGGGGATGATCGGAGGTACCGGTGATGAAATCCAGCTCCTGAACAGTTCCGTCGGGCGATAGTTTGGTTATGAAGCCATTCTCATCACGATCATTACCGCCGCCGTTGAAATTGGATACGAAATACACATCCTGGTCGGGATCATACCGCACAGCTTCAGGGCCTGAGAGACCCGTCGCAGACCCGGTTATATGGGTGGTATCCTGCTGTTGCTCCAGATTAAAAGTAGCAGCAGTATCATCCTGTGGTTCCTCTTCCTGGCCGCATGAGAGAAATACCAGTAACAGAGAAGATATAAGAGCGATTTTGATTGTTATAAGACTATTGAACGAAGGCATAATCTGAGAATTTTGTGGAGATTTGTTCAGCGACTCATAAGTTACTGAATTTGATGAAGTTAGCAATAAATTTTCTGATTAGAAGAAAACCAAATGAACGCGTTTTGGAAAAAGCTAGCCCGAATTTCTCACAAATTTTTAT
>CAZPWQ010000147.1:0-7134 GCA_964590495.1 uncultured Balneolaceae bacterium | reverse complement strand
CGAACAGATGATAAATAACCTTTTATTAAATTTTGATATAAAAACCTAAATTCAGCAACCTCTGATCACTGTTCACTGTCACATTGATCACTGATAACTGTGGATAGTTGCTGTAATTATTATCATTTTTAGAAGTCTAATTTTTAAATGCAAGAATGATTAAAAAAAAAGTTAAAATTGTTAACGAAGCAGGACTGCATGCACGCCCTGCTGCTTCATTGGTAAAATTGGCAAGTAAATTCACATCAGAGTTTTATATTCACATGTATGGATACAAGGTAAATGGAAAAAGTATTTTAGGAGTTATGACCCTGGCAGCTGAACAAGGCGCCGAACTTGAATTAGAAATTAAAGGTCCCGATGAAGAGGAGGCTGCAGAAGCCATTGTTGACTTAATTGAAAATGGGTTTGGAGAAGACTAAAAACAGAATGTACCAAAAAGAGAATTATAAAGAGGTTAAGCTGAAGGGTTCAGCCGGTTCGCCCGGACTGGCAATGGGAGATGCTATATTTTATAATCGGGAAAATATGTCTATATCTTTTCGAAAAATAAATGAAAGTGAAGTTGAAGAGCATTTGTACCAATTTAAACAGGCCCGGGAAAAAGCAAAGGAAGAGCTTGAACTTTTGCTGAATGATGAGCTGGATGATAATGCGGATAAGCTCATTCGTTCTCAGGTTGAAATGATTAACGATCCTGATCTGTGTAAACGCATTAAGACTAGGATAAAGAAAGATCATTTGCCGGCTGATTATGCCATCCAGCAGGTTTTTGAGGAGTTTCTTGAAATAATTAACCAGCGCGACACGAAGAAATTTATAGAAAGTACAGTAGATATTTCCGACGTTCGTGATCGCCTGATACAAATAGTAAACGACCAGCAAATCGATTTTGAGGGTGCTACCGGACGAATTGTAGTGGCCAAAGAATTGAGTCCGCGGGAGGTTATCGAACTTGCCGAATATAATATTAAAGGCATAATTATGGACCACGGCGGCCGAACATCGCATGCGGCTATAATTGCAAGGGCGATAAATATTCCTGCTGTGGTTGGCGTCAAGAAGGCGACGAAATATGTCGATCAGGTAAGGCAGGTAATACTTGATGGGAAAGCCGGAGCCATTATTCTCAATCCCGGCGAAAAAACCCGGAACCAGTTCCGGGAAAAGTTGGATAAAGAGCGGAATAAATTTGAAAACCAAAAAGAGATTTGCATCAAACCATCAATAACTGATGACGGTAAATCTTTTATTCTGCGTGCCAATATTGAGTTTAAAGAAGAATTAGCGAATATTAAGGAATTTTGTGCCGAGGGGATAGGATTACTGCGTACGGAGTCTATTTACCTGCATCGCGATCGATTTGGAGACCAGAAAAAACAGGAGGCTTTTTACACTGCTATACTGGAAGGTGCCGGAAAACATCCGGTGACTATACGGTTATTTGATGCCGGGGGGGATAAATTTTTTAACCTTGGCGAAAAAGAGCATAATCCTTTTCTGGGATGGCGGGGCATACGTATGCTCCTTGACGAAAAGCATCTTTTGCGTGCACAGTTAAAGGCAATATTGAAAGTGGCAGCAGAAAATCCGGGCAGAGTTCGAATTTTAGTACCCATGATTTCCTGTATGGAAGAAGTAATGCAGCTAAAAGAGATAATTAAGGATGAACAGGGATCACTCATCGAAAATGGTATTCAGGCTGATGAACAGTTACAGCTTGGAATAATGGTTGAAGTACCGAGTGTAGCAGTTCAGGCTGGAAAATTTGCCCGGCACGTTGATTTTTTAAGTATTGGCACTAATGATTTAACCCAATATACAATGGCGGTAGATCGGGGAAATGAGTTAATTTCCCACCTTTACGATCAGCGTTATCCCGCTATTTGGGAATTAATTAAAATGACGGCCGGGGCTGCTCAAAGAAATAATGTTGAAATCAGCGTTTGCGGTGAACTCGCTTCCGATCCGGTATCAGCCTGTTGCCTGGTGGGAATGGGAATTTATGATCTGAGTATGAGTCCTTCATCAATTCCGGCGGTTAAAACATTATTGATGCAGCATTCTCTGAGCGAAATGGAACAGTTGTCGGCAGATGTTTTGGAGTGTAATACTATAGAAGAGGTAAACGAGCTTTTCAAAAAATGGCAATCAAATAAAAAGTAAACAAAAGAAATGGATAACGCATTTATTCAGTCAATAGACAGTCAGGACATGTGGGATAATCTTGCAGAATTTCCGCAACAGTGGCAGGATGCTATAGATCTGACAAATAGCCTGGAACTTACGGTCAATAAAAAAAGGATCAATAAAATAGGTTTTGCGGGGATGGGCGGTTCAGCTATCGGAGCAGACCTTATACGGGCCTACAGTTATAACACATGTCCTCATCCCATACAGGTGGTACGTCATTATGATGTCCCCGGCTGGATAGATGAAAACACCCTGTTTATCGGGTGCAGTTTTTCCGGGAATACGGAAGAAACATTGTCTGCTCTCGAAAAAGCCCGGGGTAAAGGAGCGCAGGCTATAGCGGTTACCTCCGGTGGAGAACTGATGCTAAAAGCAGCGCGGGAAGATTTCGACTATATTAAAATTCCCGGTGGAATGCCGCCGAGAGCAGCTCTGGGTTATAGTTTTGTACCGTTATTTCGGATTTTCCAATACCTGGGATTTCTCGATGAAGATGAAAAAGCTTTGAATGAAACAAAGCAGCTGCTTACCGAACAGAAAGATATTTTTTCAGATACTGATGATAACGAAGCCCTGCAGCTGGCAAAGGAACTGGTCGATACGCTTCCGATTATATATTCTGATGCTACGCTGATGGAACCTGTTAACCTGCGCTGGAGAGGCCAGTTCGAAGAAAATGCAAAAACACTGGCGTATGGTAATTTGCTTCCGGAAATGAATCATAATGAAATTGTCGGGTGGGAAAGTATCGTACACCTTACAGGGAGATTGTCTGTCATTATACTCAAAGATGATCAGGATAATGAACGTGTTAAAAAACGGATGAAGATCATAAAAGAACTGGTTCAGGATCAGGCGGCATCCATACATACGCTTGAGACACGTGGGAAAAGCAGGCTCGCTCGAATTTTTTCACTCATCCAGCTAGCCGACTGGACCAGCTTTTACCTGGCAATGCTGAATGAAATTGATCCGACTCCGATTGCTAAAATTGATCTGCTCAAAAGCAAACTGGCAGAAGCTGAATAAACGCATTCTTAACGATAATTTTCAGTACTTCAGGTGCTAATTGGTGAATACCTTTGATGTGACACTGTTTAAACAGGAATTGGATACGCAATGGCTCGGGCGGAATGTGCATCATTTTGATGAATTGGATTCTACTAACGTGTATGCCAAACAGCTATCAAAAGACCAGGTGTCGCAGGGACTTATTTGCATAACTGATAATCAGCTGAAAGGGCGGGGGCAATACGACCGCGGATGGGAATCCGAGCCGGGTAAAAATCTTACTTTTACGCTGGTTTTCATACCCGGCCGGGGGGAACGCTTTCATATCTTAACCCTTGCCTGCGCACTTTCACTTGTTGAGTGCCTGAAAGAGCTTACCGGAAATGATGAATGTGCCTGCATAAAATGGCCGAATGACGTACTGCTAAATGATAAAAAAGTAGCAGGATTACTTACCGAGTCTATTTTTACAGGTGATAAAGTAAACCGGTTGCTTATCGGCATAGGCATTAATGTAAATCAAACGGGTTTTAGTGAGGGTAATAAAAAGCAAGCTACTTCAATAGCCGGTGAAACGGGAGAAGAATTTTCACTTGAAAAAGTGTTGGCTGCGCTATTGAATCGGGTAGAACATAAATACAGTCAGTGGCACACGCATAATGAAGAGCTTTTAAAATCCATCAACAGGGCTATAAAGGGATATGGACAGAGGGTGAAGTTGAAAGTGGACGGAACCGTTCGCGAAGATAAATATAAGTTTATCGGGATCAGTGATGAAGGTTCATTGCTTGTTCTGGATAAAGAAGATGGAATTGAATCATTTTCTTATGAGCAAATCCGACTTATTATCGATTGAAAGGGAGGTTAAGCATCAGCTGGAGAAGCACTTTGCCAGTATAGAAGCTCCTTTTTTTATTATGGGGGTCAGCGGTGGAATTGATTCCATGAGTCTGCTTTACGCTTTTCATCTATTGGATATTTCTGTTTTAGTCGTTCATATCAATTACGGAAAACGAGGCGAAGCCTCCGATAAAGATGCTGAACTTGTCGAACAGATAGCTTTCGAATGGGGCTATGATTGTCATACCATAAACGCGAATCCTGCAGAAGCAGAGGGTGAAAATTTTCAGCAATGGGCACGAAACTTTCGCTATCGGATTTTTCGTGAACTGGCTGATGAACACGAAGCCGATGGAATTGCCGTTGCACATCACCAGAACGACCAAATAGAAACAATTCTTCAGAAACTGTTTCGCGGTGCTGGATTGGCCAGCTGGTCGGGAATGCAGGTATGGGATGGAGAGCTGTTTCGGCCCTTTCTGAATATTTCACAGGAGAAAATTACGACCTATGCCGAAGAAAAAGCTATCCCATACCGGATTGATGCATCTAACCTGGAGTCCGGTTTTGCCCGTAATTTTCTGAGAAATGAATGGCTCGAGGACCTGGAAGAACATTTTCCCGGCTGGAAGAGCAATGTGCTGCGGATGGCGGAACAGGCGGAAGTTTTTCAATACGCCTTGTCAAGGATATATAATCAGATTTCAAGCGATGAAAACAGCATTAAACGGCAGAAATTTCACGAACTTGAGCCATCACTGCAGCGGACAATGATATTATACGTCATTAAACAGGAGGATCCGGGTGCAACTATCTCGACCGAAAGCCTGAAAAGAGTTGAAGAGTTGTCATCTTTACAGACTGGAAAAGGAGTGGAATTAGCTCCCGGGATTTCTGTGGTCCGCAATCGCGACATATATACCATCCAAACCGAAAGTGAGGATTATTCCCCGCACTTTGAGCTGCGGCTTGGCGATCAATTAAAAAAAGGAAATGAATTTGAAGAGCTGTTATTTACCCTGAAGGAATATGAAGATGTTGATTTTGAACGGGAGCTTTATCTCGATGCCGAAAAAATTTCCTGGCCCCTGAAAGTACGTACCTGGAAGAACGGCGATAAATTTAAGCCCCTGGGGATGCAGGGACATCAGCATGTAGCCGACCATCTGACCAACCGGAAAATAAATGCAGCGGAAAAACATAAGGCACTGGTTATAGAATCTTTTGAAGAAAGTATCATCGCCGTTATCTTTCCGCCAATTAAAAAGCGGCAACCGCCGGGTACTATTGCAGAGCATGCGAAATGTGATGCATCCACCAGGTTATGCCTGAACATTAAGCACAGAAATCAAACCTGATGTCACTCTATAAACCAGAAACGGTTACGTGCAATGGTGAAACATTTAAAGTGTATCTGACACAGCAGGAGCTGGAAGAACGTATTGCAGAATTGGGGGAAGAACTGGGTGAACATTACCAGGGGAAGCATCCAATTTTCATCGGCGTGCTTAATGGGGCGTATATTTTTCTCTCGGATCTGATGCGGCGGGTGACCATACCCTGCGAAGTAGATTTCTTAAAGCTCAGCAGTTACGGTGATGAAAAGGTATCCTCGGGCGAGGTCACTGACCTCAAAGACATCGATGCCGATATCGAAGGCAGGCATGTAATTCTGGTGGAGGATATCGTCGATACCGGACTGTCCATGAAGTATATTGTAGATAAACTTCGGGGGAAAAATCCCAAATCGATTGCTACAGTAACACTGCTCCATAAAACCGAAGCGACAAACCATGATGTTCAGCTGGATTATGTCGGCTTTCGCATTCCCACCCTTTTTGTACTGGGATACGGCCTCGATTACGCCCAGGAGGGAAGGAACCTGGCCCAGATTTATATTTTGGATAGTGATAAATGATTTTCTCCAGGAATAGATATTCAGTTAGTATTGGAGATTATAAAATAGATGATCTCACCCTGAATTTATTTCAGGATCTGTAGCTGGATTCTTGTCAGTAGCTTCAATCTAGTGTCTTGTTGTTCATTTTTTTAACGACAAAAAACGAACCAAAAAAAGTCGCCGGCTGATGAATCCTTGTCGGCGGCATCGGTCGGTACGCGGGATAATTTCAAAGGTCCTTCCCGCTCGACAGTTGTTTCGAAGATCTCACCGGTGTGAAATTATCCAATTCGCGTACCAACCTGCGCCTGTTCCCTCCAACGATTCAAAGGCCGGAGGGAATTAGCTTCTTTATATGAAATTAAGAAACTCTACGACCACAAGTGTTATCCTGAACTTGTTTCAGGATCTCCAGCTGGGAATTCCGAAGAAGCTTTTATCTAAATACGTGCAACAGAAACTGAAATTTCTCTGGGGATGCCTTCGGCGAAGTTCAGGATGACCCAAAATGTGTTTTCAAGGATTGCTATTTAATCCCAAATTAAACGTTGATAAGAGTTTCGAATGAGCTTATATTTGTGGCTTCTCTTGGAGAGGTGGCTGAGTGGTCGAAAGCGCTCCCCTGCTAAGGGAGTATACCCTTAACAGGGTATCGAGGGTTCGAATCCCTCCCTCTCCGCACAATTACTACCGAAAGCTTTCAGGGTTCGTTTGAGCAGGCTCTTAATGAAGCACTGAATCGGCTGTTGAGAGTACGAAAAGCAATTTAAATCCGAATGTTCTAAATCCGAAACGGCTGCTGTTGTTATGAATAATAGTCCTCTAATAATGGCAAGCTATTCTATATTCGGTTGAGTAATAAACAATAACCACGGGTGTTTCGGATTTTGGTCATTCGGATTTTGGATTTGCCCCCTCCCCCTGCAACGTAACCACAAGCTTGCGTCTGCCGCCGTGGTTCCGGTGTTCGCACAGATAAATGCCCTGCCACGTTCCCAGGTTAAACTTGCCATTCGTGATCGGGATGCTCAATGAAGATCCCAAAAGCGAGCTTTTGATATGGGATGTCATATCATCAGGACCTTCCAGCGTATGCTCATACATTGAGGTATCTTCCGGCACCATCCTTTTGAAGTGGGTAAGAAAATCACGCCGTACCGAGGGATCGGCATTTTCATTGATCGTCAGGC
>CAZPWQ010000146.1:0-7193 GCA_964590495.1 uncultured Balneolaceae bacterium | reverse complement strand
AGGTGGGTCCTGACGCTGCACGACGGCGCGCGCCCTCCCCCTCCGCTCTACTAAAATTCTGCTAAGTTTTTTACATTTCAAATATATTTTATTAATCAGGTTTGTTTTGAGAGTTTTGTGCAGCTGGATCCTGATTTTAAACTTAAAGAAGAATAAGGAGCTAATGTCCCTCCCCCTCCGCTCTAACCATTCCAAGAGTTCATCCAGATAAGGTGAGACGTTTTATCTGGTGAATATTAATTTTAGACCCAAAAAATACTTCAGCACTACGCAGAGGCTTTGCGAGCCCTACGCAGAGACAATGCGAGCCCCACGTAAAGGCTATGCGCAGAGCTCAAGATTGAATGGGATGTAGTACCCTCAACAATTCAAAACTCAATCCCTCAAATCTGTATCTGCGTCTATCAGCCAAATCTGTCTCATCCGTGTTCTATTGTCTCCCGTTCTATTGTCTCCCCGCTTCCGGCCATCCTCTCACTGCTAAAATCCATACGTAAAGATATGCCGTGTATATGTTTTTACCGGATCGCCGTTATCGGTGGCGGGACGAAATCTCCATTGCAGGGCAGCTTTGAGGGTCGATTCGGTGATACCGAATCCGATCGACTGAACTGTTTCATATTCTTCACCATTTCCCTCATAAAGCCGGATTTCCGATATACTTGCGTCCTCAACTATTCCCTGTTGATCTACAAGAAAGGTAACCCATACCTCAACTTTTATATTTGCTCTTTTGGCTTCATCAGGTGTGGTAGGTTCAACAATACGAACCACACTGGGTCCGCTCTGGGGATTGGATACCACCTGGTCGGTATCTCCCTGTACACCTATTTTTTGCTCAGAAAGAGGATCGGTGAAATCCGAAATATCAATATCCTCCAGATCGGGAATTTCCTCTTCAATTATTTCATCATTAGGGACCGGTATCGGCACCCGTGGCTTGGGGGGCGGAGGCGGACGACTCTCCTGGTGCGTTATCTGAATTTCTTCCCACATACTATCCTCCTGCGAAAAAGAAATATCCTGAACTGTTTCACCGGTTCCTTCCGAAGCCGGCCACAGATTAATTAATGCAATCAAAATAATTTCAACTATTACGAGGCAACTAAGGATCCGTACCTTGTAATCAGAATTTTTCCGCTCTATGTTATTTTTAACCACGATTTAGCTGGCCTGAAATTAGGAGGCACGCAATGTCTCAAGTTCTTTTTTTATTGCGGAATATGTAAAATTTTTAAGCTCTGTTGTTGAATTAAATTCAGCCGGATCTACGGGATTCAAAACCGTTATTTTTAATTCCTGTTTAAAACTGAACTTCCAATCGCCCGGCGGCATAGCTTTATACCCGCCTTCCAGAACGACCGGGAGAACCTTAAAATTATATTGGCGTGCCAGATTAAAGGCTCCATTCTTAAAAGACTGCAACTCACCTGTTGAAGAACGCGTTCCTTCGGGAAAAATCATGGCTGGTATACCTTTTTTAATCGGCTCAACCAGTTTATCCAGTTTTTTAGCTGAAAAACGACTTTTGCGATCAATCCCAAGCTGACCGGTCATAAAAACAATCCATCCGAATATAGGTATCTTAAACATATCTTTTTTGGCTACCCATTTCATACTCCACGGTAACAGGTAGACGAGTGGTATATCCATAAAGCTCTGGTGATTGGCTACGACAATAGTCGGAGCTTCGGTTTTCCGGGGATCAGCTCCCTTTATCGTGCAGCGCCAGCCGGGGCGGATCATAATCCATGCCAGACCTTTCATTACTCCGTTTGGAATACGATTATAACGATCGAATGGAAAAGTAAAAAGGTACAAAATCGAAACAAAGACACAGAAAGATATAATACAGGCTGCCCAGTAAATCCAAAAAAATGCACTTGTCAATACCCGCATGTTTTATTGTTTTTCCTTTTTCAGAGCCAGCAGTGCCTTTCGGATAAAACCGTCATTTTCTTTAAGCTTCTCTTTTGCATCCGACGAAGAAATATCCGCAAGCGCCATTAACAGGGCTGTTTTAACATGTCCGCCGGCTTTATCAAGAAGCTCTGATGCTTTACTGTATTTTACACCGGTAAACATCATGATGATACGTTTGGAGCGTTCATGCAATTTTTTGTTTGAAAGCTGCAGGTCCACCATCACATTCTCATAAACTTTCCCGCGGCGTACCATGGCACCCGTCGTCAGCATGTTGAGAACCATCTTCTGAGCTGTTCCACTCTTCATTCTGGTACTGCCCATGATGACCTCCGGTCCGACCGGTACATCGATCAGTATGTCAACTTCAATGGCAATCTGATCACCTGGTACTGTTGTCACAAAAATAGTGGGACATCCCATTGCTTTTGCTTTTTTAAGGGCACCGTGTACATACGGTGTCCGGCCGCTTGCTGCGATTCCGCATACAACATCTTTCTCATCAATATTGATCTTTTCAAGGGCATCTCGACCATTTTTTTCATAATCTTCGGCTCCCTCCTGTGATTCGAACATAGCTTCCTTTCCTCCTGCAATCAGCCCGACTACCTCACCCGGATCGGTTCCGAATGTGGGCGGACATTCAGCGGCATCCAGCACACCCAGACGTCCACTGGTACCTGCACCGGCATAAATAAGTCGTCCGCCGTTCTTCATAGCCTCGCTGATGATATCCACCGCACGGGCTATTTCCGGCAATCGTTTTTCCACACGTGAGGCTACTTGTTTGTCTTCTTCATTGATGAGACGAACTATTTCAGCAGAATCGGCCAAATCTATAGCAAAAGTGTTCCGGTTCCTCTGTTCGGTATCTAGTTTATTTAGTTGGTTGAAAAGTTTTTCAGAATCGTTTTTATGTGTCACAATTGTTCTTTTTCTGTTTTCCCGATCCATCCCTGGTGAGTGTGCTTGAAGGAATCGGTGTATTTTAATCCGTATCCAAAAATACGATCAAATGCAGCATGGCTTAGGAGGATAGACCCCGTAAGAATTAAGACCGGTTCGGCAAGTACAATGCCACAGACTACAACTGCTGCCGCCAATCCTTTATGATGAAATATATTATAAAAAAAAGCTCCCGCTTTTGTATTTGCCAAATAACCGACCATCCCAATGTCAGGAGCCAAAAAGAACAAAGCGAAAATCCACCAGCTGTAACCCGTCAAACTAAAAAAATACCCTCCGATCGCCAGGATGCCCATCTCCTCAAGCTTAAGTAAAAGTGTCATCTGATTATTTTTCATACGTTCGCCGGTTATGCCACCATGGTGACGGATTATTATCCATCTCTGCAGAATTCTGACTGTTACGACCTGCCGGTTCAGCCTTTTTGTTTTTCTTTAGAAGTACTGCTGCCAGTGCCCGGACATTATTGGGTATATCCTGGAACTTATCCAGTTTTTCCTGATTGAAATGATCCTGGATAAAATGAGTATTGTAATCCCCATTCCGGAAAACCCGGTGCTGTAGCACATATTTGCAAAAAGGAATGGTAGTGCGGCAGCCAGCAATTTCGTATTCATCCAGCGCCCGGAGCATACGGTCAATTGCATGTTCCCTGTTGCGCCCGAAAGCACAGAGCTTGGATATCATCGGGTCGTAATTGATCGTCACGGCCTGTCCCTCTTCCACCCCTGAATCCACTCGTATGCCATTTCCTGACGGAATGCGGTGCTTCGTCAACATACCCGTACTCGGCAGAAAGTTATCCCGCGGGTCCTCGGCATATATTCTGCATTCGATGGCATGACCATTCATTTCGATGTCATCCTGTGTCATCGGCAGCTCTTTCCCTTCCGCCACTAAAATTTGCAGTGCTACAAGATCAAGCCCGGTGATGAGCTCCGTTACCGGGTGTTCAACCTGAAGACGCGTGTTCATTTCGAGGAAATAGAAATTACGGTCACGGTCTACCAAAAACTCGACCGTACCGGCACCGACATAATCGACAGCCCGGGCAGCCGATATAGCCGCATCGGCCATTTCCGAACGCAGCTCCGGAGTCATGATAGCACTTGGAGCCTCCTCAATAACTTTCTGATGGCGACGCTGTATAGAGCATTCACGGTCATAAACATGAAGGATATTTCCATGAGTATCCGCCATAATCTGAAACTCCACATGATGCGGCTCCAGCAGGTACTTTTCAATATAGATCCTGTCATCACCGAAAGAATTTCGTGCTTCCGATTTAGCTGCTTTTATACCGGATTTAAACTCATCCTTATTTTCAACAATACGCATGCCCTTTCCACCGCCGCCGGCCGCCGCTTTAATCAACACAGGAAAGCCGATCTCCCCGGCTATCTTCTCAGCTTCTTCAATGTTCTCCAACGCATTTTTTGTACCGGGCGGATAAGGAACATCGGCCTCGCTCATCAGTTCTCTGGCTTCTGTTTTATCACCCATCAGGTGTATGGCCCTCGCCCCGGGACCAATAAATATGATGCCTTCGTCTCTACAGCGTTCAGCGAACTCTGCGTTTTCACTTAAAAATCCGTAACCCGGATGTATCGCATCAGCTCCTGTTTGCTTGGCGGCATCAATAATTTTATCGATCACCAGGTAACTTTCAGAAGACGGGGCAGGACCAATATGCACTGATTCATCTGCAAAAAGAATATGCGGGGCATCGGCATCCGGTGTAGAATAAACGCCGACCGTTTCCTTTCCCAGTTCCTTGCAGGTTCGCATCACGCGGACAGCTATTTCACCGCGATTGGCGACCAGTATTTTTTTTATCTCGGACATACCGGATGATCAGTATTTAAATAATATGAGTCTTTAACATCTGCGGCCAGAGGTCCCATTCCGAGTCCTGTATTCCCCAGATATCAAGTTCATGCGTGATGAATTTCGTATGCAGAATATTGCTCATCTGCATAGCGCTGTCCCTGCGGTCATCACTGTCGTAACTGACAAGCCGGTAATCCACCTCCATAATTTTATTTAGTAACTCTTTCTTGGTCAGATTCGGCACATAATCGGTTGGATTATTGTAATACACATCATCATTATAAAAACCATTCATAAATCCCCGAATATTATACGTACCACTGATACCGATAGCCTTCCCAAACAGTTCGGGGTGCTTCAGTGCCGTATTTATTGCATGATATCCGCCCAGATCGACACCCGCAACTATCAGATAATTAATAGGACTACGCTCTAAAATGTAAGGTACGACCTCATCTACCAGATACGACTCGTACTGTTGATGACGTACAATACGCTGTTCCGGTTTGGCCTGATCATTAAGAAATCCCTCCTTGTCAATGGAATTAACACAATAAACCTGGTTGAATCCATTATCCAGCTGGTAGGAAACAGCATTTATCATTCCATATTTTTCCCACTGGTTACATTGGGCACCGCGGGTAGGAAGAGCAAGTATGGGTGTCCCTGTCTCTCCGTAAACAGTCATTTTCATATCTTTGCCAAGACTGGGACTACGCCATTTTTCTGTTTTTTTCTTCATTGATTTATCTCACTATTTTAAAGCATTTTGAATTACCGGTTGAATATAACAGTTCGTAACCTATAGTTAAACGTAAGTAATGATTATAGTTTTATTTATATGAATTCTTTTGAAGAGCTTGATACAATTGTGAGGCAGAATAGCATTTAATTCGTTGTACCGCAAAACATGCTCTTGCAACGCCTTAGTAACAAAATGCAGGATGTTGATCAGATCGTTCATATTTTATTAAATCCGAATGGCAAATCCGAAATCCAAATTTATTAAATCCGAAATTCAAATGTTCAAAATCCGAAACGGCTGCTGTTTAATCAGTTCAGGATGACACGGTTGGCTCAGTAATCAAGTAAGGTGTCATTCCGAATTTATTTCGGAATCTGTAACACTCAGCAGCGTAAAAGCTCTTACGGGATTTCCAGCTACAGATCCTGAAACAAGTTCAGGATGACACTTAGCTTTTATGAAAGGACGATTATTTTACAACGGTTTATTATGTAAGACAGGATGTTTCGAATTTTGGTCATTGGAATTTAGGATTTGATATTAAATCATTATTTCATTTCCTCTCAAGATTTTCAGATTTTAAGCGAGGAAATTGAGATAAATAAATTATTCAGTTGAAAAATTATGAATCAACAGGCTCTTACAAACTGTGTAACCAGGACAGATGTACCGGGATTCGGAAGCCCCTATCGCGGTAAAGTACGGGATGTGTATTCCATTAATGAATATACTTTGGGAATTGTAACGAGCGACCGGATATCAGCTTTCGACCATATTATGCGTCAGGCTGTTCCTTATAAAGGACAAATCCTGAACAAGCTGGCCGCTTTTTCCTTTTCAAAAGTTGATGACCTGGTAACGACCCATATAATTGATGTACCACATCCCAATGTCAGTATTGCCAAAAAATGTGACACTATACCTGTTGAGGTCGTCGTACGTGCCTGTTTGACCGGCCACGCCTGGCGGGTTTACAAGTCTGGTGAAAGGACCCTCTGCGGTGTAATACTCCCGGAAGGGATGGTGGAAAACCAGAGGTTCGAAGAGCCTATTCTTACGCCGGCAACTAAAGCCGAATCGGGACATGATGAAGATATTTCTGAAGAAGAAATTCTCGACAGAGAAATTGTCGACCGGGATTTATGGTCGGAAATCCGCGGGAAAGCTTTTGCTGTTTTTGAGCGGGGACAGAAAATAGCAGCAGACCAAGGGTTGATTTTAGTCGATACGAAATATGAGTTCGGCTTGTATAAAGGTGAGCTGACACTGATTGATGAAGTACATACAGCCGATTCCTCGCGCTATTTTTATGCTGACGAATACAGGCAGCGGCTTAAAGAGGGACAACCACAAAAACAATTATCGAAAGAATTTCTTCGCGAGTGGCTGATGGATCAAGGTTTCCAGGGGAAAAAAGGACAGCATCTTCCCAATCTTCCCGATGAATTTCGATGGAAGATATATGAAAGATACCGGGAATTATTCACGAAACTTACAGGGAAAGAGTTTGAACCGACAACCCTTGATACCTCGAAATTGAATGCGGTACTAAAGCACTCTTTTGAAAAGTACCGCTAGTTCAATTTCAAGATCAGGGCTATGCCGTCGAGACCCTATTAAAATTTTCAGCAAACCGAGTCAGCGCTTTCTTGCCGGCCATTACTTTCGCCGCAAATTTCTTTTCCGGTTTATTTTCATTGAGATATTCCTCAAATGAAGAACGTTCTCC
>CAZPWQ010000145.1:0-7227 GCA_964590495.1 uncultured Balneolaceae bacterium | reverse complement strand
AATACACAGTTTAAAAGCTATTTTGGGTATAACAAGTTAAGGGCACATTGGAGAAGAACCCTTCTTCTTCCGACGCCTGGATCTGCCAAAATCATCTGTTCTGAGGCGAAAAGATCGAATTCCACATTCCCGATAATTGCTGATGGGATAGGCTTTTGACCTCATATCTGTTCGCGTAGTTTTTCCATTCTATAGTTCATAGAGAATCGGCAGTTTGTTTGGGTGGGTACTTGCGCGTGTTCCCACCATGATCCGGCGGTGCGTTGGGCCATCCCGGCACCGGTCGGAAACGGGGAATGGTTCCAACGGTAAGCATTGGCCTTCCGCAATGGCGACAGATGGAGGTCGTTGCCGGCGTTGATTCGGATGGCAAAGAACCCACCGATTCAGGTGGCGTTGCTGTCTCACTACTGACGGGCTGATCAAGATTCTAGTCTGCTCAGCCGTTCGTGATGGCGGTGGTAATACAGGCCGTAATATTGGACTTTATCAAACCCGCGGGGGAGCACATGTTGCAGGTAGCGATGGATAAATTCTATCGCCTCCAGACGGCACACCGTCCACCGGCGGCTTTGAGACGACTGATAGCAAAAGCTTACCCCCCATCCCTGGTATCCAAAAGGCGCCCGTTATAAATAGCGCAGAATTCATTGGAGAGGATTTTAAAGATTAAAAAAAATTGCCACACATCTGCCCAATAAAAACCTGAACTGTGATAGATTATTATCTGTTACAAGTATTAGCAATTTTTAAGCAGAACACGACGCTGTCGCTGCGATTGTTTTTATCAACCCAAACCACCTAACCCCTGTCCCTATGTTTGACTGGAGTTGGATTACCACCACTGGCACAACCCTTCTGATGGTCTTGCTATCTGCGCTGGGTATATACATTACACTTTTATTTTTCACCCGCCTTACGGGTCTGCGGAGCTTTTCAAAAATGTCAAGCTTTGATTTTGCCATCACCATTGCATTTGGTTCCATTGTGGCTTCCACCCTTCTTACCGATAGCCCCACGCTGCTTGCAGGTGCATTTGGATTGGCAGTACTGTATGGCATCCAGTACATTGTATCCAATTCACGCCGGTTGTCGGCCTCCGCCGAAAAGCTGGTTGACAATGTACCGATAGTAGTTATGGCGGAAGAAAAAGTACTGTCAGACCATCTGGATGAAACGCGCCTTACAGAGGACGATCTGAGGTCAAAGTTGCGTTCTGCGGGTGTAACGAGTCCTCAGGAAGTGCTGGCGGTGATACTTGAAACCACCGGTGACGTGTCGGTGCTCAAAAAAAGCGACAATGTATCGCCATGGTTGTTTGAAGGTCTCAGGGGTGCCGAACATCTCTCGTTCATGCAAGAATCGACAAACAATGAGTACGACAGCGGTAACAAAAAGGATGAATCCTCCATCTGATGAAATGAAACTTTTATACCTTCTACACTTCCTGGAGTTTTACTATTCTTTCATATCGTGATTGAAGGTCTTGCTGATCTTGCTGTTCTTCTAGATTATTCTGGCCTGTATTCTTTATCATTTCGGCGTGTTTGCGCACGATTCCGTATTGCTCTGGTAACGAAAGATGATTTACTATCATGTAGATTGCATCCATCAGTTTTATCATAACGGCGGGACTTGATTTTGAATTTTGCCGGATCTGGTTAAAGGCAGTATCCACATAGCCCTCAAATGTTGTTGTTTTTGCTACAATGTGAATTTTGCCTGCTTCATTACAATGGAAGGGGGAAGGAAACTGTTTACGGGCTATTTGACAGAGGATTGCGGCTAACCTGTCTATACAATTGATAGCAGTAAACGGATCATTAATTCCAGGAGAGAGTGCCCGAACTGCTATCTCCACCAGTTGCTGAATTCCATATTCAGCATTTTGTGTTAATGTTTGATGCACTCCCAGAATAAAATTGTTGTATAGCTTGTTACTTAGTGAATCGTCAATTTTGTGAGGAGGCCAAACCAGTATAATTGTACTATCCCTGATTATAAAATCTCCCGGCTTGTACAGGATCTCTATTACCAAATCATATTTCTCTGCTAATTTCAGCAACTTTTCATATTCAACGACCTGCAGATAGTTACTACTACCTGCCTTTATTTTATATGTCTCCTCATGAAAAGACGCAGGCAGATCTGCGTGCAGGGATTGTTGTCTGTTTATCCCATTCCTTTCGTCATTTAACTGCTTCGGAAACTGATTATCAACGGCTTCGGTTGTCTCTTCAAATATGGCACTTACAATACTTTCAGCCTGTATTTTAGTAGAAACATGATGTATAAAATAAATCAGTACCCCTACACTTAAAAAAACCAGAAAAACACCGACAGTCACAGAACAATAGGGGATAAATTCATCTTCACCTTCACCGCGGACGCTTCTCAGGATTAACAGGCTGTATATAAATGTGGCGATAAAAGTACCCAGAACCACCTGGTTCCCGGTGTCACGCATAAAATTACGTAATAAACGAGAACCAAACTGCCCCGAAGCCAGGGTAAGAGTTACAATCGTTATAGAAAAAACGACACTGGTTACTGTAATCATTGATCCGCTGACGACAGCTAAGACCGAACGTGCTCCACTCGCTCCACCACTGTATATCCACCATACATCCGGAGAACCCATATTAGCAAGCCTCTCATCAAACCACAGCGTAAAAACTGATAGTGCAATGGCACCCAATGTCATAAGCGTCGGAATAAACCAAAAACTTGTTCGAACATTTTCCCAAATACTTGCTAGAGATACTTTCATATTATGAATATTGTCTGTACCTGGTACTGTGATATTTATTTTGTATACATAATTGATATGTACTTGCAACCTGTAAAATAGTTCTTAAAAAAAGCAAAATCTTAAAATACATTCAGGGCTAATGGGAATTTGCTGGCACTGTCAACAGAGAGGTTTTTCCGGGTTGTAGCCCTGCCCCCGGTTCGCTGTGTTCAATTTACAGCAAGCTTGTAGTTAGTACATAATCTCCGTCCCGCCAAGCCGCAGCCTGTTGAGAAATAGCTAACCTTTTCTGTCTGCTTCAGCCATATTATGTACACCCATAATTGACTTTGAGAGATAAATAAGTCAATATAAAGCGGTTGAAGCAAAATAAGTTATTAATATGTACAAGTTGGGATAAGTATAGTTATATACCTCAAACCCCTTTATAAACAATGGAAGACAAATTAGAAATTTTAGAACAGGTTATTACAGAGTTAGTAGAAATTCTGATGATATCGAAATGGAAGACTTAAATGTTACGTACAATTTAAGAGAAAGATTACAACGTAGAGGGGAATTTATAGGAAATGAGCCTCCCGCCGCAGAAACATCAGACCGATATACGTTTTCATCAAATATCAACTTAAATACAACCAAATGATTTTTTTCAAGAGATTTTTTCTGATTCTATCAGTAACTGTATTCGGTTTTGTGTCTTTGGTTCTGGCACAGAATAATTCTACCCAAGTAGTTTCTAATTATGAATCATACATTAAGAATGCGTGGGACGAGGTGGAAATGGCTTGGGATTCTGATGAAGTAGACGCTGACAGTTTACAACGCCAGTATGCAAACGATTTTTATGATTATTATTTGAAGAACCAACATACGGAAACAGGTGAAAGTGCGTTTCAATCTGCTTTCATTATGTGGGGTAATATTGGTGACCCTGCGAAAATGGAAGAAGCGCTGGAAACTCTGGACAATAGCTCCCATCTATGGTCAAAGGTTATTAATAGTGTAGGAAGTATTTACGCTAAAAATGAAGAACTCGGAGGGTATGAAGCTTACTTGGAGCTACTTGATAAGTTAAAGGACCAACTGACACATCCTGAAAGTAAATCAGCTGTTATCTTGAGTTTAATGCGAGCGAGCAAAGATGATAAAAAGGAAAAAGCGAAACGATTGGCGCAGCAGCTGGTAGAAATTGATGCGAAAGAGTTTTTTGTAGATCAGGGACTGCGATACCTGCATGAATATAAATCTCTGAATGTCGGACAGGAAGCCCCGGATTTCACTGCCAAGACTATAGGGAAAAAGAAAATTTCACTATCTGATATCGATGGCCAATATGTGTTACTCGATTTCTGGGCTACGTGGTGCGGACCATGCCTGCCCGAAATACCTCACCTTAAAACACTCTGGGATCGTTATGGAGATAAAAATTTCAACATTATTGGTATTTCACTGGACAGACAAAAAAGCGATCTGACTGTCTTTTTGGAAGAAAAAAATATCGACTGGCCACAAGTTCTTGAAACGGAAGGATGGGACGGAGAAATTACAAAATTATATAATGTAGTAGGTATTCCTAGAACTTATTTACTGAATCCTCAAGGAGAGATCATTGCTAAAGACCTCCGTGGTGAAGAGATGGTCAAAGAAATTGACAAGCATATGAGTAACTAAAACGTATAACCCGCGCATTAAGCTAACAGGCCTCGCCGATTCTTGCCTGCTTCTCTTTTATTTGCAAATAATTTCAACACTCCGGCACCTGCACCTTAAGCGCTAAACAATTAAACACAATTTAAGGTAAGATTAAAAGTAATATCAATGGACAAAATTTGAGTATAACAAAATGCAGAGGGTAATATACCTGTCTTTTTGATTCACAGATCAGTCTAGCTTAAAGATTGTACTATCCATCCCGGTTAAATGTGAGCGATACTCTGAAGATAGATATTTTCTAAAATAGCCGTATTGTTTTTGGAGTGATTGTATCGGCTTAATACCTCTTTGAGGTCATTTAAAAGATTTCCCTGCTGATCTTCATCAGTTTCTTCAAGAGCCCGGAGTGTAGGACCGAACCAGGTACTGAATACCTTCAGGGCATGATCTACAGAAAGGTAGTATTGCAGAGCTTTTCTTTTATCACTTTCAATGGATTTGGTTCCCTGTCCGAGAAGTTCATGTAATCCCTTCTCCGTTCCCCAACGCAATGGAGAATTAAGTCCTGGCGGCGGAGGTGCGTATTTGGCATGTGTGGCAAAAAAATCACCGCTCCATCCTTCCGGGACAGGACCAGCCAGGCCAATTTTTCCACCGGGTTTGCAAACGCGAAGCATTTCATCCGCCGCTTTTTCCTGGTCCGGCACAAACTGCACTCCATACACAGAAAGAACCACGTCAAAACTATCGTCAGGAAATGGCAATTTCTGGGCATCCGCATTTATAAAATCTGCCTTCAGTCCGCTAGCTTCCGCCCGTTTTCGTGCGCGTTCGAGCAGCTCAGGTACATAATCGATTCCCGTTACTTCACAATACCGGCGCGCCGCCACCAGTGCCGCCGTTCCGCTGCCGCATGCTATATCCAGCACTTTTTGTCCGGGATGCGGATCAACAGCTTTACACAGTGCTTCGGCCATCACCACATTCTGGCGGGCAATCTCGTTGAAATCTCCTTTGCTCCAAATCTGTTTCTGGTTTTTTGTAATTTCGGTATAGTTGAGTGTGTTCTTTTTATTCATCAGATGCTAAAACCTTCGGTTCAATATTCTGGTTTACACGGAAAAAATTGTCGGGATCATATTTGGCCTTCACCTTCTGCAAGCGTGTGTAATTATCACCATAAGTTGCTTTGATACGATCCTGTCCCTCTTCCATCATAAAATTGATGTAGGATCCGCCAAGCGTATGAGGATGAAGAGCTTCCCAGTAATCGCGAGCCCATGATTTAAGTTTTTCAGCATTCGCCGGGTCAGGATCCACACCAACAATTACCATCGACCAATTGGCATCACGCTTATCCCAGGCGGTTTCATCTTTGTCAACCTTGTGAACGGCTCCATTGACCGGATACAGGTGCATGGTTGATTTCGAAGTCGGTACCTCAGCAAAGCGGACGTGTTCAGCAATAGCTTCATCGGTGAGTTCACGCACAAAATCACCCTTCCAGTACCACTGGTCACCCGGCGGGTACAGCTCGTCGAACATGCTTTGTAATGCCGGATAGGGCATCTCTCCGGTAAACTCGAAGAGCGGTTCGGCAATATTGCGGGCCTGTTGTATAAACTCTTCGAATTGATCTTCCTGGCCGGTGTAGCACCATAAAAGCCCGCACACCTTTTCTCCATGAATCTCTTCCGGAAAGGGATCGGCGGCAGGAACTTCGGCTGTCAGATAAAATGCATAAACATCTTCAGGCAATTCAGGGAGCCAGTCACGATACCACTCCATGGTGGATTCAAGCTGATCGATAGGCCAAAACAGCGGACCGGCAATAACATTTTTTACCGGATGTAACAGGTATTCAAAAGAGGTGACCACTCCGAAATTGCCTCCTCCTCCCCTCAGCGCCCAAAACAGATCGCGGTTTTCATCCTTACTTACATGTACGAAGTCTCCGTTTGCCAGTACTACATCAGCACTCAGAAGGTTATCGATCGTAAGCCCGTACTTCCGAGACAGGTAACCATGTCCGCCGCCAAGTGTCAGCCCGCCAACACCGGTCGTGGAGACGACGCCACTGGGCACGGCCATTCCAACGGCATGGGTGGCATGATCCACATCTCCCCAGGTACAACCGGGTTCAACACGAACGGTCTTTGCTTCCCGATCGACCCGAATGCCTTTCATATTTGAAAGGTCGATAACCAGCCCGTCGTCCACCAGAGCTAATCCGGGCCCGTTATGTCCGCCGCTTCGGATGGCGGTGTGAAACCCCTGATCGCGCCCATAGTTAACAGCCGTCATGACATCCCCTGCATTGGCACACCGGGCAATTAACTTCGGCCGTTTGTCGATCATCCCATTATAGATTGACCGGGCTTCATCGTAGGCTGAATCTTCAGGAGTAATTATGTTACCTCGAAACTCATTTTTAAATTCTTGAAATTTATTCATGGTTAATTTTCCTGTATTTATTTTTTGGATCTTGATAATTTACTCAGCAAACAAATGGATAAATCTATCAATTATCCTTTGCTTTAAATGGCCTTTAATTCATTCAATTCTTTTGGCAGCCCGATAGCGTGTTCCGTGTTGACCGGAAAATACCGCTGTGTACTTGATTTACCGAGTGTAGCGTCGAGGTATTTACTGAGCTTATCAACCGACGGGGCTTCATAAAGACAGACCGCCCGGCTCATATCCTGGGCTGGAAAAAATTGATGCACATGGAGCTCATCCGGCAGTGGAAAAACATCTTCGGCACATCTCTGGAATTGTTCGGGGTCGTGGATGTTGTGTTCAATGGCTATAAACATTCTTAT
>CAZPWQ010000144.1:0-7254 GCA_964590495.1 uncultured Balneolaceae bacterium | reverse complement strand
AAACCATAACCACGAGGAAGACTAATGATTAGACAGAGTTAGATTTACACTCTCTCCAACGGCTGGTTCAAGCGTCCACGCTTGAACCTATTTATTCTATCAGGGAAGATGCTTCTGCCCGTATGGTTACAATCAACGATTCGAAAGCCTCTGTTTTTGTCAGGTATGCCGAGGCGCCTGCATTTCTCATCTGCTCTGCAACCCTATCTTCCTCATGCAGTGAAAGTCCGATAATTCGGATATGTGGCATATCAGACGTAATTTCACGTGTAGCCTTAATGCCATCCATACCAGGCATGCTGACATCCATCAGGATTATATCCGGAGAAGTTTCCCGTGATAATTTAATCGCTTCTTCACCGTTAGCAGCCTCACCTATAACCATAATATCATCCTGCCCGTCGATTATATTTCGCAGACCTTCACGTACCATCCGGTGGTCGTCTACAAGCAGTACCTTAATTCCCTCTTCATAACCGGCTTCATTTAATACAGGCTTCTTTACCTTATTGACTTTTTTAAACTGCTCGAACGCCCCCCTCCTACCTCCGGCCTCCTCTCTCAACGGAACACAAAGTGTTACTGTCGTACCTTCTCCTGGTTCAGTAGCAATATCAGTACTACCTCCAAGCAAATCTATTCGCTCCTGAACATTAAAAAGTCCAAACCTTTTTTCTTTCTCCGACTTTAATCCTCTATTTTCTAAATCAAATCCCTCTCCCTCATCTTTTACGGCAATCTCCACCTGATCTTTATTGCGACTTAAACTTACTATGGCCTCATTTTCGGAAGTATGTTTTATTACATTAAACAGTAATTCTCTCACACTTTGAAGAACTATAGTTCTTACCTCTTCATCAAGCGGCTTCGGTTGCTCATCGTCTTTTATAATAACTTTAAGTCCACGCTTTTTTACCTTTTCAGCAATCCATTCTATACTTGCCCTCATATCATCATCTATCGAGGGCGGCGGTTTCAGCTCCGACATAAGTTCACGGGTATAGGTGATGGCATCATCTATAACTTCCTTTAATTTTTTAACATTTCTGAATGTATGATTGGAAAATTGATCTTTAGTCAACAGATCAGCCTTCATTTTTCCGACAGCAAGCAGCTGCCCAAGATTGTCGTGGAGTTCGGTAGCCAATTGCTGCCGTTGGTTTTCCTCAGACATACTTAATTCAGATGCCAATGACCGCAACTGGTCCTGGTAGGACAGCAGGGAAGCTGTCCGCTCCTCTACTTTCTTTTCCAGGTTTTCATTCAACTGGAGCAATTCATTTTCAAAAGCTTTCCGTTTTGTGATATCCAAAATGATGGCCATAAACACCGGCCTGGAGATATCGGATACCAGCTGTAAATGAACTTCAATCGGATAAAGACTGTCATCCGCCCGCTTGTGAACCGTCTCGAAAACGATTTTTTCCTTTTCCTTTCTTCTCAGCGGTTCGATCATTTCGCTGAAAGATTGCATATCAAACTCCGGCTTGATATCCAGCGGTGTCATCGTTTCCATTTCCTCCATTGAATAACCAATATTCAGAAGAGCCCCTTTATTCACATAACTGAACTCGAGGGTTTCCGAATCAAACATATAGATCTCGTTCAGACTCTCCTCAAGCACATGCAGCAGGTGTTCTCTTTCTTCCTCGACCCTTTTCCGATCTGTGATATCCAGGATGATGGCCATAAATACTGGGCTGGAGATATCGGATACCAGCTGCAAATGAACTTCAATCGGATAAAGACTGTCATCCGCCCGCTTGTGAACCGTCTCGAAAACGATTTTTTCCTTTTCCTTTCTTCTCAGCGGTTCGATCATTTCGCTGAAAGATTGCATATCAAACTCCGGCTTGATATCCAGCGGTGTCATCGTTTCCATTTCCTCCATTGAATAACCAATATTCAGAAGAGCCCCTTTATTCACATAACTGAACTCGAGGGTTTCCGAATCAAACATATAGATCTCGTTCAGACTCTCCTCAAGCACATGCAGCAGGTGTTCCTTATTCGATTCGATCCTTTTTTTATAATTCATACAGTTGCATTTTTGATCCTTTTAAAGATGACGGTCAATCCCGGATAGTTTTTGTCTCAAATCTTATAAAATGATAAAACGGCAAAAGAACATATTACAGGAAATCTGTTGGTCGTTACATGCCGGCAGTTTTTCTTCATAGTTAAATAGTATTCAATAACTAAAGTTTCGTTTTTTAACGAAATTATAAGGCCGGAGATACTAGTGAAAGTTTTAATTCCAGGTCGGCAACAATAACGGAAAGGTAAGCTTAATGCGATCCGACTGCATACCACCGACATTGCCGTGGCAAAATTCGATAAGAAATATAATGATTTTTTTTATATGAAAAGCTAATATGGGGAAACCCCCTTTCCCGGTCCGGCCGCCTGCCTGCACGATGGGGGGTAGATATTAAAAACCCTGACAGGGTTTGAAACCCTGTCAGGGTTGGTATATTTGCTTTATATATAAATCAGGTTGTTTTTACGAACAGCCCGTCGTTGATCCGCAGGTGATACATTTCTGGCATGTACCATTCCGGATCATCGTCATACTGCCGCACTCGGGGCAGGAATCGCCGGTATATCCCAGCTGTTTGGCGCGTTCGTATTCACTTTCATAACTGCTGTTTTCTTCCTCCTGTACCCGCGCTGACTGCGAGGATTCCGTCTCCGTTACCGTCTCCGGTTTAGGCTTGGCTTTCGGGTCCATTTTCCGTGCTTTTTCACGAGCCTGCTCCTCTTCTTCGGAGGGACGCAGTTTGCGCATCATAATTTCCCCGGCGGGAACGTGTGCAAGATCTTCGCGACCGAGATATGTTACCGCCAACTCACGGAAGATATAGTCAATAACGGATGTCGTCATTTTAATATGAGGACTGCCGTTGACCGATCCACTCGGTTCAAATTTGGTAAATACAAATGCATCCACAAATTCTTCTAGCGGTACGCCATGCTGCAGGCCAAGTGAAATAGCAATGGCGAAGCAGTTAGTCAGGCTGCGGAATGCGGCGCCTTCACGGTGCATATCAATGAAGATCTCTCCCAGCTGACCGTTATCATATTCACCTGTTCGCAGGTAAACACTTTGTCCGCCGATCTTCACTTTTTGCGTATATCCTGTTCTGCGGTTCGGCAGACGCTGACGGTCGGCGACGTACTTGTGGATGATACGTTCGGCCGACTCCACAACTTTATCCTGTGCAGCCGCTGTGGCTTCATCCAGACTTTCCTCATCGTCAAGTTCTTCGAAGACATCGCTGAGGCTATTCAGCGGCTGGCTCAATTTAGAACCATCGCGATAAAGAGCGTTTGCTTTAAGCATAAGCTCCCAGGATTCCATATAGGCATCTTTGAAATCATTGACCGTTGCTTCATTAGGCAGGTTAATCGTCTTGGAAATAGCGCCCGAAATAAACGGTTGCGCTGCAGCCATCATGCGGATATGTCCGCCGGGCTTGATATACCGGGTACCGATACGTCCGCACCGGTTAGCGCAATCAAAGACAGGCAGGTGCTCATCTTTGAGATGCGGGGCACCTTCCACGGTCATCGTTCCGCAGACATAATCATTGGCTTCCTGGATTTCCTTGTTGGAAAATCCGAGATGTTTCAGCATATCAAACTGCGGATTTGAAAGCTGGTCTTCCGTCAAATTCAGCTCCTCTTTGCAGAAGTCTTCACCCAAGGTCCACTGGTTGAAAGCAAACTTGATGTCAAAACTGCTTGGCAGTGCTTCTTCAATCGCCTCAAGCTGACTGTCGCCAAAACCAAGCTCCCGCAGGCTTTCCTCATTTATATGCGGACAATCATCCAGGGTACCGTATCCCTTCGCATAATTGATAATTTCATCCATTTCTTTGGCACTGTATCCCAGGTTAGTAAGCGCCCGCGGCACACACTGGTTGATAATCTTAAAGTAACCGCCTCCGGCCAGCTTCTTAAATTTAACGAGGGCAAAATCAGGCTCAATGCCCGTTGTATCGCAATCCATAACCAGACCGATAGTGCCGGTAGGTGCAATCACCGTTACCTGTGCATTGCGATAACCGTGTTCCTCGCCCATCTCGACAGCGCGGTCAGACTCTTCACGTGCGGCCTTCAACAGGTAATCGGGACACTCATTGGCATCAATGCCCATCGGCTTGATTGTGAGTCCTTCATACTCATCGGGATCGACATTATAGGCCGCTCGTTTGTGGTTTCTGAGCACACGAAGCATATGCTCCTTATTCGCCTCATATCGTTCAAACGTTCCCAGTTCACTCGCCAACTCGGCACTGGTCGCGTAAGCTCCCATATGCATAATGCTCGTCAATGAACCTGCAATCGCACACCCTTTGGGGCTGTCATACGGAACACCCTGCACCATCAGTGCGGCACCGAGGTTTGCATAACCAAGTCCGAGCGTACGGTAGAGGTACGAGAGATCGGCAATTTCTTTGGAGGGAAACTGCGCCATAAGGACAGAAATTTCCAGCACGACGGTCCACAGACGGGATGCATTACGTAGTGCTTCTACATCGAATTCCCGGCACTCATCTGTTTTGAAATATTTCATCAGGTTGAGGGAAGCGAGATTACATGCTGTATTGTCCAGGAACATATATTCCGAGCAAGGATTACTTGCATTAATCGGGCCGTCTTCCGGACAAGTATGCCACTCATTAATCGTATCGTGGTATTGTGCGCCGGGGTCGGCACAGGACCAGGCGGCATAGGCGATATCGTCCCAAAGTTCACGTGCAGGCATCGATTTGCAAGGGTCGGGTTCCCTTCCTTCTTCAGCGGCATCACGCTTTTCTGTTCTCCAGTAGAGATTCCATTCCTTATCTTCCTTAACGGCCTGCATGAACTTGTTGGGTACACGAACCGAGTTGTTGGAATTTTGGCCGCTCACCGTATTATAAGCCTCGGAATCCCAATCAGTATCATAGGTATCGAATTTCAGATCAGTAAATCCCTGGGCGGCAAGCTGAACTACGCGTTCTATATAATTAAGAGGCACCTTGTCGTCCTTGGCCTCTTTAATAGCCTTGCCGAGTTCCTTGTTTTTCAGCGGATCGCGGCTGACTGCACCGTTAAACGTACGGCCGTCAACTTCGATAGGTTTGTTACAAAGCCTGATAATTTTTTTAAGGTGGTTTTCCAGGATTTTAGACCCCGAGACCATGGAAGCCACTTTTTGCTCTTCCCGGACTTTCCAGGTTACATATTCTTCAATATCGGGATGATCCAGATCCAGCGTCACCATTTTGGCTGCACGACGGGTGGTTCCGCCCGATTTGATGGCACCGGCCGCTTTGTCCCCGATCTTCAGAAAGCTCATCAGTCCCGACGATTTTCCTCCGCCGCTCAACGGTTCTCCTTCCCCGCGAATCTTGGAAAAATTGCTGCCCGTACCGGATCCGTATTTAAACAACCGTGCTTCGCGAACCCACAGGTCCATGATACCGCCTTCATTAACCAGATCGTCTTTTATACTCTGGATAAAGCAGGCATGCGGCTGTGGATGGGTATAGGCGTCTTCCGACCTTTTAAGTTCGCCTGTTTTGCCATCTACATAATAATGACCCTGCGAAGGTCCATTTATACCGTAAGCCCAGTGCAGACCGGTATTAAACCACTGGGGGCTGTTGGGTGCTGCCATCTGATTGGCAAGCATATAGCAGAGTTCGTCATAGAATATTTTTGCGTCGTCTTCCGAATCAAAGTAATCGTGTTTCCATCCCCAGTAGGTCCAGCATCCGGCCAGCCGGTTAAAAACCTGGCGGCTGTCATGTTCACTTCCATATCTCTCACCTTCATCAAGATCCTTCATCGCCTTCTCATCTGATACGGATCGCTGCAGCCATTTGGGAACTCCTTTTTCCTTTACCTTTTTGGTTTCAGCCGGTACTCCTGCTTTACGAAAATACTTTTGAGCAATAATGTCTGTGGATACCTGCGACCATGACTCTGGTACGACAACTTCATCCATTGAAAAGACCAGTGAACCATCAGGATTTTTGATTTCGGATTTCCTGCTCTCAAATTTCATTTCTTCAAATGGATTCTCCCATTCATCTTTTGTATAAAAGCGTGTAAATTTCATAAAATTTCTCCGGTTACTTGACTAATGTTTTGACTAAATAAATTGGAAGGCTTGCAAAAAGTTTAAATAGTTACTCCTTTTCCTGCAATTAAATATAAAGGATTGGCGCTATCGAGCAAGTCAAAAACCCAATTACTTTTCCACAAAATGGGTTAGTTATCCACAATCAAATCAGGACCTGTAACCAATTTAGAAATAAACCTTTCCGTCAAGACAAAATAATTGTGGATAACTTTTTAAAACACAAAAACCGGCTGATTATTTTGATCTTGTATATGGATATTTCCATCCTGAAAAATATTTGCAAATCACCTGGAGTATTTTTTTTAACTTCTTTTAATTTGGCTCCGGAGGAACAAGATCAATAAACCAATGAGAAGAGTGCGACCTTGTGCCGGAATGATCACTGAAACTGTGCGAGGAACCCGATCGTTCATAGACTCTCTCAACAATCTGTCCCTTTTCAAATGGAACATGAGCGTCAAAAATCGGTCCGTCATATACAAAGGAGTGAAACTCACCGAACTCTCCACAGGGGTCAACATCCCCGGGCAGGTCCTTCAAAAAATCGTGATCATACTCCCTGCCGACAAACGAGCCATCCAGCTTGCCTCCGTCAACACACGAAATAACGGCCTTAAATCCCAAATCTATAAACTCACGGGCGAGCCGATCGGTGGGGGTGTTCCACAGGGGAAACAGCGCTTCGATTTCCAGCTCCCGGAGCTTTTCTTCACGATAGCTACGGAGATTTTCCAGAAATATATCTCCGAACGCTGCATATCGTATGCCCTCCTCACGGAAGGAACGCAGGGATTCGCTCATAATACGATTATACTCTTGCATGTCAACCTGCCCGGGCAGTTGTACGCAATGCAGGGGCATTCCCATATGTTGAACCTGTCTGCGAAGAAGCGTTTCCCTGCTCCCATGCATGGAGACCCTCCCATGTTCTTTATTGACGGTGGTCAAAAGGATGCAAACCTCAAACTCCTCACTTTCCTGCAATTTATGCAACGCTAACGAGGAATCCTTGCCCCCACTCCAGTTAAAGAGAATTTTTTTCATCGGTTTATGAATTTAACTTTGCACATATTCTTGTTAACAGTAACAGCAGAAATATTCCCCTGGTCGATATCCAG
>CAZPWQ010000143.1:0-7391 GCA_964590495.1 uncultured Balneolaceae bacterium | reverse complement strand
CAATCGTTCCTATGTTTACGTGTGGCTTCGTCCTCTGAAATGTCTCTTTTGCCATAATACTAGTTGTTAATGATTTTTAGGCTCTGGATTCTAAAATTTCCTTTTCTATGTTTTCAGGAACCGGCGCATACTCAGCAAATTCCATCGAGTAAACCGCACGACCCTGTGTAGTCGACCGAAGATCGGTTGAATAACCGAACATTTCGGAAAGAGGCACCTTACAGTTCACAATTGATCCTTCATTATTGTTATCCATCTTTCCGATGATACCGCGTCGCCCGTTAAGATCACCAATTACATCTCCCATATACTCTTCGGGAGTAATGATTTCCACATCCATAATTGGCTCCAGGATAGTCGGACGGGCTCTCCTGGCTGCGTTTCTGAATGCTATTTTAGCACAAAGTTCAAAGCTAAAGGCATCGGAGTCAACGTCGTGATATGAACCGTCATATAAACGTACCCCGATATTCTGCGCAGGATAATCCGCCTGTATACCACCTTTCATGGCTTCCCGGAATCCTTTTTCAACAGAAGGAATAAATTCGCGGGGAATATTACCACCCACGATTTCATCAATAAACTTGTAACCCGGAGCAACCGATACTTTCTTATCGTCTTCCTCATATTCGGCAAATTCCTCGATCGGGCCGATTTCAAATTCCATATCCGCAAATTTACCGCGGCCACCGGACTGTTTCTTATAAATCTCGCGATGATCAATTTTGCTTCTGATCGTCTCGCGATAGGAAACCTGGGGACGACCTACATTTGCTTCTACTTTAAATTCTCTTTTCAGGCGATCAACAATAATTTCGAGGTGAAGCTCACCCATACCGGCAATCGTAGTCTGACCGGTTTCTTCGTCAGTCTGAACCTGGAATGTCGGATCTTCCTCTGCAAGTTTGATCAGACCCGTAGTCAGTTTTTCGGCATCAGCCTTGGATTTCGGCTCAACTGCAAGTTTAATCACCGGCTCGGGAAAAGTAATTTCCTCAAGCAGGATAGGCGAATCAACATCACAGAATGTATCACCCGTCCTTACTTCTTTAACACCCACTGCGGCAGCAATATCACCGGCACGAACAACGTCAAGATCCTTCTTGTCGTTTGCATGCATCTCAAGGATACGGCCGATACGTTCTTTTTTACCGGTAGTGGCATTATAAATATAGGATCCTTTCTCAAGCTCCCCGGAATATACCCGGAAGAAGGTCAGCTTACCGACATACGGATCAGACATAATCTTAAAAGCAAGTGCGGAAAACGGCTCCTGGACACTTGGCTTACGCTGAAGTTTCGTATCGTGATTCTCAGGATCTTTCCCGGTAATAGGAGGAATATCATACGGACTCGGCATGTACTTTATAACCTTGTCAAGCAGAGTCTGAACTCCTTTATTCTTTAGTGCAGAACCGCACATAACAGCCGTAATATCACGACTCAGTGTGGCCTGACGAATCGCATCTTCAATTTCTTCTTCACTGATTTCCTCTTCCATTAGATACTTTTCCATCAGCGTATCATTATGGTCGGCCACCGCTTCAAGCATAATCTTTCTATACTCATCAGCTTTATCCTTCAGTTCTTCAGGAATCTCAATTTCTTCATATTCCATACCCAGAGACTGGTCGTCCCAGATAATTCCGCGCATATTAATAAGGTCTACAACCCCGCGAAAATTCTCTTCCGAACCGATCGGTATCTGGATAGGTATCGGATTGGCACTCAGCTTATCCCGCATCTGCTTAATCACATTAAAGAAATCGGCCCCCGTGCGATCCATCTTGTTTACAAAGGCCATGCGGGGCACATTATACTTGTTAGCCTGCCGCCATACAGTTTCGGATTGCGGTTGAACAGCACCGACCGAACAAAAAACGCCGATAGCGCCGTCAAGCACACGCAGCGAACGTTCTACCTCGACCGTAAAGTCGACGTGACCGGGTGTATCAATAATATTAATTCTGTGATCTTTCCAGGTACAGTGTGTAGCAGCGGAGGTAATCGTAATACCTCGCTCCTTTTCCTGCTCCATCCAATCCATTGTTGCTGCACCATCGTGTACTTCACCCATCCGGTGAGTAATACCGGTGTAAAAGAGAACGCGCTCGGTAACAGTTGTCTTGCCGGCATCAATATGCGCCATAATCCCGATATTCCGGGTGCGCTTTATTCTGTCTATGATCTTTGGGTCGGTTTTTGTCGTTGCTTCAGCCATTTCTAAATAAAATCTCTATGTAATAAGTCGTTATTAAAATCTAAAATGAGCAAATGCTTTATTTGCTTCTGCCATGCGGTGAACTTCATCCTTCTTTCGCACCGCACCGCCTTCATTATTTGCCGCATCCATCAATTCACGTGAAAGCCGTCGTGCCATTGATTTATCATTTCGGCTCGAGCATGCATTAATCAACCATCGCATGCCTAATGCTGTGCCACGGTCGGGGCGAACTTCAACCGGTACCTGGTACGTAGAACCACCCACACGGCGCGAGCGAACTTCTACAACCGGGGTTACGTTGCTCATGGCATTTTTAAATACTTCCATACCTTCTTCACCGGTCTGTTCTTCAATAATTTCAAAAGCTTGATAAAGAATCTTACGAGCTACGTTTTTCTTACCGTCTCTCATCAAATTGTTTACAAAACGCGTAACCAGTTTATCACCAAATACGGGATCCGGTTGTACATCACGTTTGTCTGCTGTTTTTCTTCTCATGTTACTATCAGTTTATCCTACTAAACAATTAATTATCTGGGCTTCTTTGTGCCGTAAAGGCTCCGGCCCTGCTTGCGGTCTTCAACACCGGCGGTATCGAGAGTCCCCCGTACTATGTGGTAACGAACACCGGGCAAATCTTTTACACGGCCGCCGCGCACCAACACAATACTGTGTTCCTGCAGGTTATGTCCCTCTCCGGGAATATAAGCTGTAACTTCATACCCATTGGTCAGCCGCACACGTGCGACTTTCCTGAGAGCCGAATTCGGCTTTTTAGGTGTTGTTGTATAAACACGTACACAGACGCCCCGCTTTTGCGGGCAGTTTTCCAAAGCAGGAGCAGTTGTTTTACTCTGCTTGCTTTTTCTACCTTTACGAATAAGTTGTTGTATAGTAGGCACGATTAAACGCTTTATTAATTTTTTCGGTCAAACAAGAGTTGCCAATGATAAGGATTTTTCTTCTAAGAATAAAAGAAAATATCATTTTTTAATCCCTTTTTTGTTACTTCTTTGATGACTTGGTTTTACCGATGAAGACACGGCCTCAAAAAGTTAAAATAACTAGTATACAATTATATATCAGTATATCTATTTTGAAGTTAATTGATCTTCCCCACTTAAGTACAAAGCGAATTAAGGCTCTTTCCGAGACCGGGATTAACACTGTTTTGGATCTGCTTAATTTCTTTCCAAGAAGATATCTCGATCGGACAACGGTGCTCTCTATCCGCCAGCTAAGTGGTAACGGTGAGGAGGTTACCGTTATTGGGCGCGTAAAGAAAATACAACAAAAAGGTTACGGGAGAAAGAAACGCCTTGAGGTACTTATCCAGGATGATACGGCTTCGCTCAAGGGGGTTTGGTTTAAAGGTGCCGGATATATAAAAAAAATGTTCTCAGAAGGACAGCTGGTTGCGTTTTTCGGCAAAGTAAAACGGTACGGGCGTTATCTCTCTATGGCACATCCTGAAGTGGATACGATTAGTGATTCTTCCGATATCAGTGATATTGCCCGCATCGTCCCCATCTATCCGGGTAATAAAGCTCTATCGAAAACCTATACAACCAGCAAGCTGATTCATCAGTGGCAGGAGATTATCCTGAAACATGAACGTCCGCCTGAATTTTTACCGGAGGAGATACGACGGAATCACAACCTCCCCGGCCGATACGAAGCCTATCGCATGATCCATCTTCCGGAGTCGGAATCGGAGTACAAAAAAGCCCTCAATCGCTTTAAGTTCGAGGAACTTTTCCTTTTTGAATTGAGCGTAGCCAAAACAAAACACAGGATCATTGAAAAACAGCAGGGACATATATTTCGTGATCTCGGAAATTACACGCAGCGTTTTTTCAATAAGCATCTGCCCTTTGAAATGACTGAAGGACAAAAGTCTGCGCTCACTGATATAAAAAAGGATGTCCGTTCCGGGAGCCAGATGAACCGGCTTATCCAGGGAGATGTCGGTTCCGGGAAAACGGTTGTGGCTCTGGGTTCGATTCTAATGGCGCTCGATAACGGCTTTCAGGCAGCATTTATGGCTCCAACGGAAATTTTGGCCGAGCAGCATTACAGAACGCTCTCCGAATTTCTCAGTCCGCTCGATATCAATATCCGGCTGCTGGTCGGCAATCAAAAAAGCAGTCTCCGTACCGATATCCTCACCGATATCGAAGGTGGAAACTGCCATATTGTTGTGGGTACGCACGCGGTTATCCAGGAGGAGGTTAAGTTTCATAACCTCGGCCTGGCCGTCATAGATGAACAGCATCGCTTTGGTGTAAAACAACGTGCCGAAATTCTCGAGAAGGGTTCACATCCCCATGTACTGGTGATGTCTGCAACCCCCATCCCCCGTTCACTGGCAATGACGTTATACAGCGACCTGGACATTTCGGTTATCAAAGGCCTGCCAGGCGGACGAAAGCCGGTCCGGACGGCCGTACGTCCGGAATCTAAACATGAAGATATCTACCGGTTTGTCGAGGAAGAGCTGAACCGGGGCGGACAGGCATATGTCGTCTATCCGCTGGTGGAAGAATCGGAGGCGATGGATCTGAAGGATGCGACGGCGGGATTTGAGAAGCTCACCAAGCGTTTTTCGGACCACCGGGTCGGACTCCTGCACGGTCGCATGAAGTCGAAAGAAAAGGATGAAAAGATGCAGAAGTTCATCAACAATGAAATCCAGGTTCTTGTATCGACTACGGTTATTGAAGTGGGTGTTGACGTGCCCAATGCCAGTATCATGCTTGTTGAACATGCCGAACGCTTCGGACTTTCCCAGCTTCACCAGCTGCGGGGACGCATCGGCCGGGGCGAGCGCCAAAGCTATTGTGTTTTAATACACGGACAGAAAGTGAGTAAAGAGGCCCGGTTCCGCCTGCGCAAGATGGCGGAAACGAACGACGGGTTTGAAATTGCAGAAGCCGATCTGAAACTCCGCGGGCCCGGCGATTTCCTGGGCACAAAACAGAGCGGACTACCGGAATTCAAAGTGGCCGATATTGTTGAAGACCAATGGCTCCTGGAACAGGCAAAAACCGAAGCCTGGAAACTGATCAATGAAGATCCGAAATTCGGGAAGTCTGATAACAGGGAGCTTAAAAAGGTTTTCATCCCCTATTTCAAAGAGAAGAGCCGGTTTTATGGGATGGGGTGAAGGAAATTAGGAATTCTCCCATCGGGCGGCTGGGTTCTGCCGTCCTGTGGATTCAAAGTGGCAGGATTCTTAATTTTAAATTTTTACTTCATCACAATGGGCGTTGCTCCGCCCAATCCACCTGATCTGCCTTCAATTCCCTCAGACATAGAATTTCAGCAATACCTAAACCACCTGAAACTAGTACTGAATGTTTACATTTATTGGTTGTAGAGGATCATTAACACATTCAACTAATTTTGAATAATGAGACGCTGAAATATCAAACCTTCTAAAAGTATTCAACATATATTCATCAAAAAGTATTTTTTCATACGTGGCTTGCAGTCTTGTATTATCGGGATAATCAGACATAGCCTTTTTCGTAGCTTTGCTCTGAGCCTTTGCTGTACTCATGCATAATTTGTTGCGAATAGCAGGATCAGAAGGATAATGTGGTATTTCATTGACCATTTCTACTTGTGAATTTTTAATGTATCGCTCAGCTCCTGAAAATAGATTTATCTGAACCCAATCCCCCTGGACTTTTTGGATTTCAAAAACATCTCCTTTTTGAGCAATGAGATGATGTGAAGAATTTGTACCAGGCGTAAGATAAATAGCAGTTTCATCCGGGCTAACACTAACATTAGTTTGGGCTTTCCCTGGAAATGAACAAACGAAAAGCAATAGTAAAAGTATGGATGGAATCGTTGATTTATGGTAAAAATTCATAGCAGGTTATTATAGATGGTGTATTTGTAAATGAATTAACGTCCCATAAATAATATTAGAGTAACTATAAAAAGTGAAGCTGGCAAAAGAGTTTGGAATGAAGAATGTGGTAAACTATTTCAATATTACTAACAATCTGCCTAACCATGTTGCTCGAAATCGGCGAATGGTTCATTTATTCCTATTGAGATAACTTCGCTTACTCAATCTTCGATGCAGCGTAATGACAGTGCCTGATTTTTACCCCTGTTATCTCCGACGCCGCCGGAATCTTCACCGAAATAAAGGTATTTACCCGCGCCATCGCCACTTCTCGTATCGCTGCTCCAGTATAGTCCCATTCCCGGGTAATGACTGCCTGCTCTATGAAAATCAAGGCTTCCGCTTATATGCAGCTTCAGATCGGACTTGAAGGCGGCTTCTGCATTTCCGCCCCCCATTCCTCCGTTTTCCTCGGATGCTTTATGAAAGCTTTCCCACTCTTCACTGGTTGGTACTCTCCAGGTTCCGCCAAATAGTAGCACGCAGGGATCGTTTTGTTCTTCCCAGTCCGGAAATTGCGGCATCCCGATGATAAAGCTGCCGCCGGGGGTAATGGATCCGCCATAGATGATCGGTTCTCCATTATGATAATGACCCTGGGATAAATTAAACTGAAAATACCAGCCGTTGCTCGCCGGGTCCTCATCGTCAAATGAATCGGGATCTTCGGTTGCTCCTATATTTCTGGCCAGCCATCGCTTATCTCCGCCGGGACCTTCCCAGCCGGCCTGGATTGTCGGATAGGTTCTCTCGGCAAACGAGGTGAATTGCTCGGCGTCACTCCCTCCACATATCCGTGTGAAACGGGTTTCGTTTCGAATACCACTTCCAGCGCTTTATCCTCCTCCATAACCACTGTTTCGGGGTTATTTTCGCTTTCAAGGTCACCTTCCCAGCGCACAAATTGCCAGTCGGCCGCCGGCTCTGCTACCACGGTAACATTTTCCCCGGACTGATACTGTTCCTTATCCGGATTACGAATCACGGTGCCTTCACCCTCTATCGTAACATCAATTGTGAATTCAATGCTCTCAAAGACAACAGTAATGTGTTTATCTGCATCCATGATCAGTGTATCGGGATTTTCGCTGGTCTGCAGATCGCCTTCCCAACGATCAAACTGCCAACTTTCCGAAGGTTCGGCGGTGAGGATCACTTCTTCGCCATCCGCGTACTGCTCTTTGTCGGGCTCGAGGCTGACCTCACCTTCCCCTTCCGTCGTCAGGTCGATGGCAAACTGCTCTT
>CAZPWQ010000142.1:0-7527 GCA_964590495.1 uncultured Balneolaceae bacterium | reverse complement strand
CATTTTATCTTCGCCTTGCTGAGAAACAAATTTCTTGGTGAGAAATGCGGGCTAAAACCAGTTTTTCAAATAATCATCAAAACCACCACCAATTGAGAAAACACAGGAAATGCAGATTTTAGTTTGTTAATATCTCTGAGAAATTGATTTATTATTGATATTGTGAATTCGATAAGGTGCTAGTCGATTGCGGTGATTTTCACCTTCAACAGAAAAAAAATAACAGGTTATCCATGCAAACGAAGATTAAATATACTTTTTTGGGAGCTCTATTGGGAATTTTACTGGCTTTCGGAGCCGGTTTGCTATTCAGTCCTGATATCACTGCGGAAGAAATAGAACATGCTTCCAGGGTTATCGGCCTGGAATTTACTTCCGCTGAACGTGATTCCATGATTAATCAGCTGGAAGGCAACCGGGAATCATACCAGGCAATCCGCGACTTGAAACTTGACAATTCCGTACCTTTTCCGCTGGAATTCAATCCGATTCCGCCGGGCAGAACATTTGATCACGAACAGCTCCCGATTAAATGGGATATTCCCTCTGAAGTGCCGCTGCCGGAAAAACGTTCGGAACTTGCATTCTATACTGTTACCGAACTGGCATTCCTTATAAAACAACAAAAAATAACTTCGGTTGAATTAACGCGCTTTTTCCTGGACCGGATTCGACAATACGGTGATACCCTGGAAGCTATTATAACGGTAACGGAAGAGCTGGCCCTGGAGCAGGCAAAAAAGCTTGACGAAGAACTGAAGGAGGGCAAATACCGGGGACCTCTTCACGGAATACCGTATGGACTGAAAGATCTTTTTGCTGTGAACGGATACAAAACCACCTGGGGAGCCACACCCTACAAAGACCAGGTTCGGGATGAAAATGCAACGGTTGCTGAAAAACTGGAGGAAGCGGGAGCCGTACTTGTAGCCAAAACAACGCTGGGAGCCCTTGCCTATGGCGACGTCTGGTTTGACGGCATGACACGTAATCCGTGGAACCTTGAACAGGGATCGAGCGGTTCTTCAGCCGGATCAGCCTCCGGCACTGCAGCTGGGCTCTTCCCTTTCTCAATAGGCACCGAGACATGGGGATCGATTGTCTCTCCCTCTACCCGTAACGGCGCCACGGGACTGCGTCCGACCTTCGGCCGCATCAGCCGGCACGGCGCCATGGCACTGAGCTGGAGTATGGATAAGGTGGGACCGATCACACGCTCGGTAGAGGATGCTGCCATTGTTTTTAATGCAATCTATGGTCCCGACGGGC
Organism: uncultured Balneolaceae bacterium; assembly: GCA_964590495.1. Lineage (GTDB taxonomy): Bacteria > Bacteroidota > Rhodothermia > Balneolales > Balneolaceae > CAZPWQ01. The sequence goes on along the minus strand of CAZPWQ010000142.1, from coordinate 6,258 downwards.
GCGACCAAAGCGTAATTGACCTGCCTTTCAACTATAATCCGGATATAGATCTTTCTAAGCTGAAAATCGGATATGTCGAATCTGCATTTAAGGAAGATTACAGCAACAGTGCACATGACAGCCTTACCCTGGAAAAGCTAAGGGATCTGGGTGCCGAACTTATACCCATTGAATTGCCGGATTACCCAATCAGTGAGCTCAGCTTTTTACTGACCACCGAAGGTGCATCTGCATTTGATGATTTGACGCTCAGCGACCGCGATGATGAGATGGTACGCCAGGTAAACAGTGCCTGGCCCAATCTGTTCAGAGCTCATCGCCTGGTACCTGCCGTGGAATACATCCAGGCCAACCGTGCCCGCAGTGTACTTATTCAAAAAATGGATTCCCTGATGCAGGATATAGATGTGTATGTTTCACCATCTTTCGGCGGCAGTAACCTGCTGCTGACAAATCTTACAGGACATCCGTCCGTCGTACTTCCCAATGGCTTTACAGATGAGGGGCAGCCAACCAGCATAACCTTTATGGGCGATATATTCGATGAAGCCACTTTGCTGAGTGTTGCAAAGGAGTACCAGGAGTCGACGGATTTTCATCAAAAGCACCCGGAAATGTTTATGAGGTAACCCAAATTGTCAGCCGCAAATTGCAGGGGAAGCAGGAATATAACCTGGAGGCAGCGGCGGTAAGCAGTTGGCGGGTTAGTGACTTAGGGAATTTAGCTACGTATTGAATGAAGCGATTTTTCACAATTGTCTGTAAGCGGCAGGCAGTGTAAAGGCAAACAAATCATTCCGACCTAAGAAAAGTCAGCCTTTTGTTTAGGTGGAGGAGAAGCGGAGGAGGTTTCAAAGAATTTTGTCTGAAGCTCCGTGGGTTTCGGAGCTGAGTTTAATTCTTTGCCGGAGCTTCTCCGGAACCTGAAGGCTTAGTTTTCTCAGTCGGTGGTTTTTTGGGTTCGTTTTTGTCCACACAAAAAGGAACAATGAAAGACTTAGATAAAGCTATAATTATATGGCCAGCTACAGATTCCATCTTTGTTACTTTTATCTTAGTAATTTTACCGCCGATCTGTTAATTTCACTCACTAATAACTCCCATACAAGAAGACAGGTCTTTTGGATATCAAATCGTACTCCCGCAGTACATTTTTCTTTAGGTTAAAAGTATTTATACCGGTACTGTTGCTGGGTATTCTCCCAATAACTGAGATCTATGCACAACCGATACCTGTCGGAGATATCCGGGAACAACAGTATCGGACTCTGCAGCTCTTATCCGATTCGACCATACAGACTTCGTTTAACAACCGTCCTGTCTGGAGAGAAACTTATCAACAGGGATTGGAAAACATTCGCTATAGCAGCAATTCATGGTGGGCGAAACCTGTACCTGCTGCTGAAATTGATTTCATGGATTTTTTCACGCTGGGTGCCTATGAGCCGGTATTTACACACACGTTAAATTCCAGATTGCCATACAGTGAAAATAACGGCGCTGCCTGGCACGGCCGTGGACATAACACCGAATTTCAGGCAGGTTTTTACCTGACTTCGGATTACCTGACGCTGACTTTCCGCCCGCATTTTATTTACACCCAGAACAACGATTTTGAAACTCCACGGTTTATCCCCAGAGATTCAAACGGAAATCCCCGATACCGGGCAATATTTTCGGGCATCGATATGCCTTTCCGTTTCGGTCCGGACAGCTATACTACCTTCGACTGGGGACAATCTTCGGTACGACTGCATTATAAAAGTTTTGAGATGGGCTTCAGCAATGAAACCTTGTGGTGGGGACCGGGAGTACAGTATGCCCTTATGATGAGTAACAATGCCGCGGGGGTTGAACATCTTTTTGCAGGTACGCGGAAGCCGTTAAAGTTACCTTTTATCGGTGATCTTGAATTTCGATGGGTATGGGGAAGGCCCGACGATTCAGAATATTTTAGTAGTAATGACAACGATCGTTTCATGAATGGACTGAATGTCAGTTACTCCCCATCGTTCATACCCAATTTTTCCGTTGGTCTAACGCGCGTTTTCCATCAATATATACAGGAACAGGGACTCGATCTTTCTAATTACCTGGACATTCTTCAGGCATTTCAGAAAATAAACCAGACGAGAACGGCTGAACGAGGGCTTAATGATGAAAGCAATCAACTGGTATCCGTTTTTTTCCGCTGGGTCTTCCCCGAAAGCGGTGCTGAATTTTATGCAGAATATTATCGGGAGGACCACAATTTCGATATGCGGGACTTCCTGATGGAACCGGACCACGACCGGGCTTACACCATCGGTCTGCAAAAAGTTATCGACAGTGACTGGATCGACTTTTTTAAGTTTAATGCAGAAATAAACTCACTTGTCCCCAGTCGTGTCGATGATGTTCGTCCCCAAACCTTTTACTATCGCCATTCCAGGATTACGCAGGGACATACCTCCAGGGGACAGGTGCTCGGTGCCGCAATAGGGCCGGGCTCAGGCAGTCAGTATTTTGGCGTTGAAGGATATTTTGATAAAGGTATGGGTGGGTTATTTATTCAGCGGGTGGAAGATAATGATTTTTTCCATTTTGAGCGTTATGACCGCGCCGATCTCGGGACAGGATACAAAGATATATGGAGACATCGCATTAATTTGAATATCGGTCTGATGGGTAACTATAATTACGGGCCAATTCTCTTTGGCGCGAAGTTGATCTGGAATAAGAATTATAACTATGGACGCTTTGGCTACGGTAACCTGGATGTCACTTTTGATACCGTTGATAAGAATGACATCGTAAATATCCAGTTCCAATTGTCTGCAAGATACCTGTTTTAAATTATCTCTCATGCACTCTATGATTCCGCAGAAATATTTTGGCCGCAATATTCAGAATGGCAATAAGCAGCCTGAGGGGCTCCGCTTTACCTGTGATTTTCAATTACATCATTTATCATATGTCCTTTTTCTTTTTCTCCTGATCTTATTGCTGCTTCCACTTAAAAAAATATATGCCCAGTCTATTCCCGTCGGCGATATACGTGAAGAGCAATATCGCCTGATGCAATTAATATCGGATTCCACTACTCAAACTTCATTCAGTAATCGTCCTCTTTCCTTTGAAGCTTACCAAGAGTTGCTTAAGCAAAATTCAGCTGGTGGTGGTTCCTGGTGGAGTAAACCCATGGAATCACCTGAAACAACCTACTCAGAGAAATACCCCGTCACGCTGGGTTTTTATGAACCTGTATTAAGAAATACCTATAACTCGGAACTTCCATACAGCGAAAATAACGGAGCGGCCTGGTATGGACGCGGACATAATACCGAAATTCAGGGCGGTTTTTATTTAACTTCTGAATACTTTTCTCTGAACTTCCGGCCGCATATAATTCATCAACAAAATGAGGATTTCCGAGCTCCGCGCTATATACCGGAATATCGGAATGACGGCGGTATTCGTTATGTAGCTGAAGGATTTCTGCCGGAAACAGTACTCGGAGACCGGATTGATAATCCTTTCCGTTTCGGACCTGACCCATTTACCACTTTTGACTTCGGAAATTCCAGTCTCAGGTTTCACTACAAAAGTATGGAGGTAGGTCTGAGCAGCGAACCGTTATGGTGGGGGCCGGGCGTACAATATGCCCTCATGATGAGCAACAATTCTGCGGGGGTATATCACGCTTTTCTGGGAACAAGAAAACCCCTTGAATTGCCGCTGAATATCGGAAATGTGGAATTCCGCTGGGTTATGGGAAAACCGGTTGACTCGAAATATTTCGATCTGAATCTGGAGGGTCATCCGCACCGGAAAGATTTGAGTAATAAATTTCTCAGAGACAGATTTATGAATGGCCTGAATGTGGTATATTCTCCATCCTTTCTCCCCAACCTGGAGTTGGGATTCAGCCGTATTATCCATCAATATATCAGAAATGATAAAGGACTTGCACCGGAGGATTATTTCACCGTTTTCATACCTTTCCCCAAACCCTCTGAAGAAATCTTCTCAGGATTTCGGGATGAAAGTCATTTTTTAGACAAGAATCCGATGTCTTCTGTCTATTTCAGATGGGTACTTCCGGAAAGCAGTGCCGAGATATACGGTGAATACTATCGGGAAAATCACAACTGGAACTGGCGGGATTTTCTTATGGAACCTCAACACGGCAGGGCTTATACAATCGGAATACAAAAAATTATCTATTCAAATATCATTGATTTTGTTAAGGTAAATGGAGAATTCAACTCCTTATTGCCGGGACGTATTGATGATGTCAGGCCACAGCCATTTTATTATACACACCAAAATGTAAAACAGGGACACACGAACAGGGGACAGATTTTGGGAGCTGCAATTGGTACCGGTTCTACCAGCCAGTATATTGGCATTGACGGGTACTTCAAGAAGGGAAAGCTGGGATTCTTTATTCAACGTATGGTGGAAAATGATCATTTCCACTATGAATGGAACCAGCGTTTATATCCTGGAAATTGGTTTAAAGATCAATACCGCCACCAAGTAAATTTAAATATCGGCACAACAGGTCAATATCAAATTGGCAAGGTACTGCTTAAAGGAAGTGTAATTTGGAATAAAAACTTTGACTATGGACGCTTCAACTATGGCAGAATTCAGGTTGGCTGGAATGGGCGCTTGAAGGAAGATATTATAAATATGCAATATAAATTTGCGGTGAGATATCTTTTTTAGGTTAATCCTATAGCTTTTTGTTCTCTCACTCAAAACTAACTACAAATAAAAATTAATGACCGTCCGTATCGAGGTGAATCATCTTGAGAACCGTACGTCCGAGAATCATAAGATCAAGGCCGAATGTTTGCTTTTCGACATAGATAAGATCATAATCCAGCCTTTTTCTCATATGTTCTTCATTCAGCGTACCGCCCCGATATCCTTTCACCTGTGCAAGACCTGATATTCCCGGTTTTACGGCGTAGCGATAAAAGAAATCATCATAGGTGTTGTTCCAGTACGCGCATTCATTAACAGGATAAGGCCGCGGCCCTATAAAGCTCATCTCTCCCTTCAAAACATTGATGAGCTGGGGGAGTTCATCAAGGTTCGTTCGCCTCAATAGGCTGCCAAACCAAAATATTCGCTTGTCACCCTCTTGAGTAATTACCGGTTTGCCATCGATACGGCGCAGATTGAGCTGATGCATAGTACGAAATTTATAGCATATGAACTCATGACCATGCTGTCCGGTTCGGCGCTGCTTGTATAATACAGGTCCTTTTGAGCTAAGCTTTATACATAATGCAAACAGCGGGTAAGTAGCCAGAAATGCCAGCAAAGCAAAAAAGCCCAGAACCAGATCAATAGTTCTTTTACCTCTGAAAGACCTGTCGGCCAGATTTTCGAATTTACTAAAATCATTCGCTGCTTTCGCTAAAGAACCTATATTGGTATCATACATTTCCTGTACGATACTTTGTCGTACCGTCTGATGCTTCTCTTGAACAAGGTTATCGGTTCTTACCGTCTCGCTTTTATATCCCATTTCTAAATTTAATGATAATTAGTATCTTCTTTCCTTATAACCAATCCCATTTTCTTTGTTCCAAAAAAACAAATATATGACTATTTGTCTAAACTAAAAAAATGAACTTAATCTATTCATTTATAAGCAAGACTTAATCTTAATAAAGTTCCCCGTTACATTCTCTAAACCAGTCAATTATACCCTTTTTTAATGGATATTTTAATTCAAAATCTGTTTTGGCAAGTTTTGCACCGGAAATATTCGTGGATATCATCACTTTCCTTACTCTGTCGGGATGAATGCCGGTAAATTCGTAGTTAAATAAATATCCAAAAAACCTGATGATGTGAGCAAATATAATCAATAATTTACCCGGTATTACAAGTCGCGCCTTTCGCACGTTGGTTTCTTCATACAAGGCAGTGCAAATTTCTTCAATAGTGGGGGCATCTTTATAAACAAGGTTGTAGAGGTCACAACCTGAGGCATGTTTGGCAAAATATTCACACGCTCTGGCTACATCTTTGACGTATATGCAGGCTTTTTTTGTGCTTTTCCGTCCAGGATACACAAAAAACCCTTTTTTTAAGGAGGTGTATAAACGACTGAAATTGGCCCCTTCGTTCCGTCCGAAGATGATTCCCGGCCTCAGAATCATCAGAGACCTATTACCGGTGTCTTCTCCATACCAGCCGCGATGTATATATTCGGCCACTAATTTGGAAGAGCCATAGGGGTTATCCGGCTGTGGG